>CABUXT010000004.1 GCA_902495705.1 uncultured cyanobacterium | reverse complement strand
TGTTTACAGTGATGTCAATGTTGTTACCTGCGGTTACGTAGTTGTTGTTATCTGTTTTGTCACCAATCGTAACATTGCTGTTTTTGTTGTCGATTTTAACATTTTTGCCTGCATTAACAAGCCCTTGAACATTCACCCCACCTTTACCGTTGTTGGTGATGTTGATGTTGTCGGTTGAATTTACTCTGCCTGTGCTGTTTAAGTTAATTCCACCGTTTGTATTGATTAAATTAACATTGTTTTCAGTACCTGAAATTTTGCCATTGATGTCAAAATTAGTACCGTTGTTTGTCATTGTTAATTCAGAGTTTTTAGTATCAACAGTTCCATTAACTTTTAATGTACCTGCTTTGTTGGTAATTGTTGTATCGCCGTTAATCAAATAGAATGGTACGACAGTGTCGTAATCAACCATTTGATTTGCAACATATTTTGTATTGTCGTTAGTAACAGAGCCGTCAATGTTTAAGCCACCGTTACCTTCGTTGGTGATATTTAATGAGCCTGAAGTGTCAACAGAACCTGTTTTTGAGATATTTAATGCATTACCTTTATTGGTGATATTTGTTGTTGCATCAACATCTTTTGCGTTTACTGTTCCGTTAATGTTTAAGTTTCCATTATTATTAATAATGTTAGTTGTACCTGCAACAGGATGAGCAAATTCGTCATCGTCTTGCATAGTACCGTTTTGTTTAACTGTACCGTTGATGTTAAATTCTGTACCATTGTTTGTTAGCGTTACATCTCCGCCATCATTTAGAACTTTTCCGTTTTCGTTGATGTCGAAGTTACCTTTGTTGTTGGTCATAACAAGTTGAGGTGAATTTGTTTCGGCATTAGCTGATGAAACAGTGCCGTTTACAATCAAGCCACCTTCACCGTTGTTTGTGAAATTAGCATCTTCGTAGTTATAAGTACCGTTTACAGTTAAAGCACCTGCTTCGTTTGTAACTGTGGATTTTTCAGAATTTACAATTCCGTTTACTGTCAAACCGCCTTTGCCAGTGTTTAACATAGCTAAATTGCCAAGACTGTCTACTGAACCGTCAGTTGCAACATTCAAGCCGCCTGCAGCATAGTTTGTAATATTAGCAGTTCCGTCATTAGAAACTTTGCCAGAAATATTCAAAGCTGACATTCTGTCATTTCTTGTTTTTGCAGCATCAGTGTTACCTGCAACGCCGTTTTGAATATTCAATTCGCCTTGGTTATTAACTGTACCTGAAATATTTAAACCGTTATCACCGGTATTTGTAATAGTTGTTGTGCCTTTTGTATCAACGTTACCAGTGATATTTAAACCTGATTTTGTATCAACTTTATAAGTATATTTGATTCCGTTATCATCAAATGTAATTTCTTGACCTTCAGCAGGAACGTTAAAGATTTGAGTAGTACCGTTATTTCTAACATTACCGGAGATGTTTAAGTCACCGTTGTTATTATTAAGTTTGACAAGACCGTTAGCGTTTGATACGTTACCTGCAATATTAATACCGTCAGTACCGATGTTTCTAACTTCGATGTTACCTGTACCAAAGTTCTTAACTTCGCCTAAGATGTCAACTCCTGCATTTTCAGAAGTTTGGTTTGTTGTGATATAAATGTTACCGTTGTTGCTTGCAAATCCGTTTGCAGCATTAAGGTTATCTGTATTTACAAGTTGGTTAAACAAAGCATCAGCTTGAGCATTTTCACCCTTGCCAAATGTTGTCATTTTGCTTTCGTTCACTCCGGCAATAATTCCGCCACCTTTACCAACAGTAACTTTACCACCGCTTAGTGTAACATCGTTTGCAGCAATTACTTTACCGTTAATTGTGATAGGTTGACCGTTGTTTGAAGTTGTTAGAGCTGTCATATTGGCAGTCGGGTTCTTTTTATAATTTTCATAAATTTGTGAACTAGGAGTATAAACACCCAATGAACCAACGTTAAGAACACCTGAAGCTCCTACAACCATTCCGTTTGGAGAAACAAATATTGCTTTTCCGTTGTAGAAGTTTCCGTCTCTAACTGTGTTTACTAAACCATTAATATTAATTTTGTTGTCTACTAAGTTTACGAATGTAGAAATATCAGTTGCGCCATATTTATAAATAAGGTTTGCAACATCACCTTTATCAAGGTTGAAATCTTTGTATTTTCTATAACCTATGTCGCTACCATTAATTAGTGCACCAGGGGTAATGTTATATACACCGTTATTTCCGTTTACACCGGAAATTTCAGTTGCAACAACAGATAACAACATTGTTTGATGTGATAAGAATAATGTGGTTAGGGCTGCCGCAATTATTCTCTTTGGCTTTCTGCTGCGATTGCTCATTTTGAATCCTTTCATATAACGTTATTAAAAATCATCGATAATTAACTTCCAAGAATATTTCTATTCTAGCAAGAGCACACAAGAAAATATCATTTTGTTACGATATTTTAAAGGCATGACAATTCTGTCGTACTTAATTAATAACGTTCGTGAATTTTCAAAATTGCTATTAATACATACAATATTAAGTTTTGTTACTCAGGAATATTGATAAGTTTTCTGCTGCCAAAATAGTATATAGCATAGAAAACAACCAATAATGCGCACATTTGGATTACTCCTGATATGCCTGAGCAGTATGTCCTAAATATATACAAAAGTATTCCTGTTGGTATAAATGTAAACACAATTCTCAAGACAGCATTTCTTGGAAAATATATGTTCAAATTTGGAACTACAAAAATTACACTTTGTAAAAAGTATAAGAAATTTGCAGCAAGAGTAGCCAATCCTGCACCAACTAATCCCATTTTTGGAATAAGCACAATATTTAATACGACCCCAATGATACCTGAAATTAATTTGATAATAAATTCAATGTGAGTTTTGTTAGCAAGGTGGTATTGCAATGTTGTATAATCAGTCATAGCTAGGAAAAAGACCCCAAATGAAAAATACGGAACAAGAGTGCTTGCCTCATACATTTTTGCATTTTGGATGAACAGATGTGTATAATCTGCGCTATAGCATGAAATGATTGTAACTACAGGCAAAGCAACCAAAATGTAATAACCTAAAAATCTTGTGATGATAGGTCTGACATCAATTTTTCCTTCATATAAATTAATAATTCTAGGGATTGCAGCGACTGTAATCATTGCAAATAGTGTCATTAGGATAGGTAAGGTCAATCCGTAACCTGCACCAACCAATGCGGCTTTTGAAAATCCGCTGATACCATTCATAATAAATTTGTTACTTTGGGTTATAATCCAAGCGCTAAGTGAAGTTGCTGCAATTGGAATCCCATATTTCATAATTGGTAAAATGAATTTCCATTCGATTTTTTGAAATTTAAAAACCTTTAAAATTTCACTCTGATAGAGTAATAATATATCTATTAGTGATATAGATACGCCCATACCTAACAAAATAGATGCTGCACCAATGTGGAAGAATTTTGCGAAAAATACTGTTAAAAATATTGTTGCAAATTGGTTCAAAATCGTTGTGATTGTGTAAGATATCGGTTTTAATTGAGCCCTGAGCAGTTGTGATAAAAGCGCTCTAATTGCAACAGGGATAATTAATACCAATACAGCAAGAAAATATTTAAACGGAACATGGAAGAAACTGTATAGGTTGTCTTTGAAAATAAAAGAAATTCCAAACATCAACACCATGTTGATTGAAAGTATTGCAACAAGGGTTGTTAAATATTTAGGCAAGTCGTCTACAAGTTGGTGGTGTCTGAAAAATCTCAAACCTGATAACCCAACCCAATCTGAAAAAATGATACATAGAAACGATAACATTGCGATTGAAATTGTGTATAAGCCGTACTGCTCTTGTGAAAACAGGCTGGTGTAAATCGGCACGGTTATCATGTTCCCAAACATTCCGCAAAGTTTAGACGGAAAGTATTTTATCATATCAGTAAAAATGCCTTTTATCTCTTTTTCTTCAAGTTCTTTATTTTCTATATATTCCATATTCCCTCTTCATTTTTATTATACAATTTCGCCAAATAAATCATATTCATCTGCGCGCGTAATTTTTACATCTTCAATATCTCCGGGGATAACAGGTTCTTTTGATGTTGCATAAACTACACCATCAATTTCCGGAGCATCATGTTCAGACCTTAGAATAACAACTCCATCATCTGTGTATCCCTCAACGATACATTTTATAGTTGAACCTATATATTTTTCGTTGTTTTCAAGAGAGATTTGTTGTTGCAATTTCATCAACTTATCTCTTCTTTCTCTTTTTACTTTTTCGTTCAAATGCCCTTTTAGCTTGTCAGAATAAGTTCCTTTTTCTCTTGAATATTCAAAAGCTCCCATTCTGTCAAATTTGACATCTTTTACAAATTGATACAAATCTTCATATTCTTCTTCTGTTTCTCCCGGATAACCTACAATTAGCGAGGTTCTGACAGATACATTCGGTATTTTCTCTCTGATTTTTTCAACGAGTTTTCTATAGTCCATAACCGGGCGCCTCATAGATTCAAGCACCCTAGGATGGGAGTGTTGCAAAGGTATATCTACGTATTTAACTACTTTATCAAGTCTTGCTATTGCATCAATTAATTCATCCGTCATTTGTGTCGGATAAGTATACATGATTCTTATCCAAGACAAGTTTTCAATTTTGTTAAGTTCTTCTAATAATTCAGGCAACGCTTGTTTTCCATATAAATCAATACCATAAGAGGATGTATCTTGTGCAATCAAAATGATTTCTGTTACACCTTTATTAACAAGTTCATTTGCCTCTTTTACGATATTTTCAATCGGTCTTGAAATGTATTTTCCTCTCAGTTTTGGAATAATACAGTATCCGCATTGATAGTTACAGCCTTCGCCGATTTTTAAATATGAACTGGCGCCAACTGTTATTTGTTGTCTTTCAATGTCTTCTGGGTAGATATATTTAGGGTCTTTGTCAATAATGCTTTCATATCCTTCCCCTTTTGCTATATCATCAACGATTTTTACGACATCTTTAAGATTTGATGTACCTATCATTCCTGCAAGTTCAGGAATAGCGTCTTTTAAGTCTTTGTCGTGTTTTTGAGACAGGCAACCTGTAACGATTACTTTTTTGCCTTCATCAATCATTTGTAAAATGCTTTGTACGGATTCTTTTTCGGCATCGTGAATAAACGAACAAGTGTTTACGATTACAATATCCGCATCAGTTTCATCAAGAGTTATTGTGTAGCCTTTTTGGGCAAGCATACCAAGCATAAGTTCTGCATCTACCAAGTTTTTTGCACAGCCATGATTTATTAGTGATATTTTCATAATTTTCCTTTTTTACAATAGTATCATTAATTGTAAAATTTGTTCTATATATTACAAATTCTTGATTATTTTGTTATAAAATATCCCTATGAAAAGTGTTGAATTATTAGCTCCAGCCAAAAATTTAGAAACTGCAATTGCTGCAATAAATAGTGGCGCAGATGCAATTTATATCGGAGCGCAAAATTTCGGAGCGAGAAAAAATGCTCCAAATCCATTATCAGATATAGAAAAACTGGTGAATTATGCTCACAAATTCTATGTGAAAATTCACGTTGTAATTAATACAATTCTTAATGATTCAGAGTTGCCACAAGCTGTCGAATTGATTAAGAAGTTATATGAAATTGGCGTAGATGCTATTATAGTCCAAGATATGGGATTATTAGAAATGGCTGCGGAAGGTAAAATTCCTCCTATTCAAATCCATGCAAGCACTCAATGTAACAATAGAACACTCGACAAAGCAAAGTTTTTTGATAAAATTGGTGTTTCTCGTGTGATATTGGCTCGAGAACTATCTGTTGATAAGATTTCTGAAATTTGTAGCAATGTTTCTTGCGAAGTTGAAACATTTATCCATGGTGCGCTATGTGTATCTTACAGCGGTCAATGTTATTTTTCTTACGCTAATGGCGGACGCTCAGCCAATAGAGGTGAATGTGCGCAACCTTGCAGAAAAAAATATTCTTTAATTGATGATAGTGGGAAAGTAATATTAAAAGATAAATATTTGCTATCATTGAAAGATTTCAATGCCTCTCAAAGTATTGAAAAACTTATTAATTGCGGTGTAAAATCTTTTAAAATTGAAGGTCGTTTGAAAGATATCAATTATGTTAAAAATGTTGTAGCTTATTATAACAATTTGATAAACAAATATGCCAATAGGGTATCTTCAGGTAAAATCTTTTTGGATTTTGAACCAAATGTTGATAAAACTTTCAATCGAGGTTACACTGATTATTTCTTGAATGGGCGCGGGCAATGTTTTAACTTCTTGTCTCCAAAATCTCGAGGTGAAAAGTTAGGCAAAATTAAGCGAATTTTTCATAACTATTTTGAAATTGATGCAAAGTTAAATCCGCAAGATGGCATTTGTTATATCTCAGATGGTGAAATGAAGGGCTTTTTGGTGAATAAGGTTGAAGGAAATAAGGTTTATCCAAATAAAATGGATGGTCTAAAAAGCGGCCAGTTATTGTATCGGAACTTTGATTCAGCTTTTGAAAAAGCTTTAGATATATCTAAAACTGTTAGAAAAATTAAAGTTGATTTCACTCTGCGCGATAGAAAATTGAGCGCAAAAGATGGAGATAACAATGTCGTATCTTTGGATATTCCGGCAGGTGAAACTCCTAACAATTTAGAAAAACTTAAAAGTAACATAAATACACAATTGTCAAAAACCGGTGATAGTGACTTTTATGCAGGTAATGTTTCCATTATGGATGATGATATTCCGTTTTTGCCTGTTTCAAAAATAAATGAACTGCGCAGACAAATATTAAGTTTGTTAATGGAAGAACGTTTGAAAAATTATAAACGAGTAGCTCAAAACCCTATCAGCTATGCTAAATTTCCTGAAGAAAAAATGGATTATCGAGCTAATGTTTATAATAGTAAGGCTAAAGAATTTTATCAAAAATGTCAATGTGAAGTTTACGAAATGGCACTGGAATCACAATCTAAAATTCCATCAAATATTGAACTGATGCGCACTAAACATTGTTTGAAATTCGCGTCAGGTATGTGTGGAAAGCCTTGTGGCAAGTTATATTTGCAAGATGTAAAAGGCAAAAAATATCCGTTAGGCTTTGATTGTAAAAATTGCGAAATGGTTGTATATAGCTTATAATAAGAAAAGCTCCTAAAACTAGGAGCTTTCTATTTATATTGATTTATGTCACATTACTTGATAAGTGCTTGAACTTCTTTGAAATTAGGGTGTTTTGAAGTCTTTAGCCATTCAAATAAAACGATTTCTGTACAAGAAATTTTTGCGCCGTATTGTTTTAGTAATTCCAAACCTGTTTTATATTCGTTTTTATTACGGCTTGCGCAAGCATCTTTTACAATATAAACTTCATATCCTTCATTCATCAATGCTGCAGCGGTTTGAAGTACACAAATGTGAGTTTCGATACCGCCGATAACAATTTGTTTTTTGCCTAAAGCTTTGATTTTTTCAGCAAAAGCAGGTTCTAGCATAGCTGAAAAAGATGCTTTTTCTGTAACAAAAGCATTTTCTGCCAATGCATCTTTTAGTTGAGGTACAGTGTTTCCAAGTCCTTTTGGATATTGTTCTGTTACTACTGTTGGAATATTTAAGATATTTGCAGCTTTTGCAATTTTTGTCATGTTTTTGGCTACATCTTCACCATATTTGCTTGCAAGAACTAATCTATCTTGAATATCAATGATTACCAATGCGCTGTCTTCAATATTTAGCATTATTTTTTCCTTTCCTGTTGACTACTGCGTTTATATTCATCTTTTAATTGTTTTAACAAACTCGTGAGTAATTTTTCTGTCATTTTGCTTAATGGGATTTCAATTTTTGAATTTTCGGCACTATCCAGTCCGCTATGTATTATTTCGATTTTGAATTTTGCAAAACCGTTATAGTGGATAATCAATTCACTTTGAACCTCTTCATTTTGCAAGCAAAAAACACATTCAACATTATTTGCGTATTGACTGACTGTTGTATTTGTCAATTTTGTTTCAAATTCTTTTTGAGTCCTGAAAAATACCGGAGTAATAACACTGTTCATTTTGTTGGTAAATGCCATTTTAAACAGTTTAAAATCTTTTTTATTGGCGTTTGTATCCTCATCTTCCAACCAAGAATTTTGAACATCATGATTATTTTCTAAGCATACGCTCATTGTATTATTTTGAGTCGCAGAAATTAAACCGTCTTGGGCGTTTTTATCAAGTGTTTCAAATGATTGGATTCCAATTTTTGATAGACCGGCACGAATTTTAAAATCTTCTCCCATTTTGTCTTGAATTTTATTTAATAAGGCATTAGTACCGTCTAAATCAATGTTAGGTAAAATTATATAGAATTTGCCACCACGTGCTACAGCGACGATGTCGTCAGCTCTTACGCTAGTTTTGATTGCATTAGCAAGTCTGTTTGTAGAAATTTTGGTTTTAGTTTTTTCATCAAGTGTTAGGATAGCAAATATGCCATTTTGAATCCTTAAATTTTCAGACAAATCAATGAAAATTTCTTTTAAATATTTGTATTGGTATAAGTTTGTTTTACTATCAATTACCCCTTGTTGATATAAAAACTTTTCATTGCGTTCGGCTTTTTCTTTTACTGAGCGCAATTTGAAACAATTTATGGTTTTTATGAGCATTTCATAGTCTTCCGAGTCTGTCAGAATGAAGTCATAAATTCCACTATCGTAAGCTTTTAAGATAAGTTCAGGGTTGATATCATTTAATAATAACAATATTTCAGAATCAGGTTTTGACTCTTTTATATTATTAATAGCTTTTAATGTAGAATTTTCGTCTTCTGTTTCATGTAAGATAACAACGCAATACAAAGAATTTTCTAGTGATTTTTTCAAATTCTTTGTATTAGTAACGGTTATACTGTCGTTTTTACGTAACAACACCAATTTTTTTAGAATTGATGTTGCTACTTCTTCATAATCTGTTATTAATAATATATTATTGCTGTCAATCATTGATGATTATACCTGTAGGTGTTTTTTGATACACCAAAAACTACCAACGGCACCAAACAAAATACTCATTGAAAACATTACAATCAGTACAATATTTTGAGCATTAGCAGGAGATGGAATCATAAAGAACTTGTGTACATTAACAAGTCCGTTTTGAATATAATTCAATGGGAACATTGCTAATAGTGAGCCAGTGAAACCATAAAATGCACCTTGCATAATGAATGGGAATCTGATGTACCAGTTGCTTACACCCATCAATCTCATAATCTCAATTTCTTCTTTTCTTGATTGGATTACCAATTGAATTGTGTTGTTGATAATTGTGATGGTTAATAGTGCCATTATCGCAATTACAATTAGTGTAATTGTTTTTAATACATGGTTTACGAGTTCTATTTTTGCAGCCAAATCTTTGGCATAACTCATATCTTCAACCGCTCTGATTTTTTTGATGTTATCAAATACAGGCTGTAGACTTTCCGGTGAATCTACTTTTACGTGAAGTGTGTCAGGCAATGGGTTTTCAATGTTTGGCAAACTCATTTCTGTTTTTAATTTTGACCATGATTCAGATTTTGGAATTACTGTAATTGTTTCGACATGCTCAAATTGTTGAATTTCTTTTTTGACTTCACTGACTTCAGCATGATTTTTCAAGTAAACTGAAATTTCCAGCGCACTTCCTAATTCTTTAGAAAAAGCAGAAATAGATAATGCAGTTCTAAAACATGCTCCAAATATCATCAAAATTGCAGCCATTGTTGTGATGATAACCACATTAACCCAGCCGGTTCTGATGATATCGCCTAATGTCTCTTTCCCAAGTCTATATAATATTCTTAACTCACATAGCCAGTCTTTTGGTATGTGCTTTTTTACATTTGATTTTAAATTTTTATTCATAAGTACCTGCTTGTATGTCTCTTACTATTTCACCTTGGTCCAAGGTGATAACTCTTTTCCTGAAATAGTCAACCATTGCGTTATCGTGTGTTGACACAATAACTGTAATCCCCCTTTGGTTAATTTGGTCAAGAATTTGCATAATTTCCATTGAGTTTTTAGGGTCAAGGTTTCCTGTAGGTTCATCGGCAATCAATAATGGCGGACCATTTACGATAGCTCTTGCAATACCTACTCTTTGTTGTTCTCCACCTGATAATTCAGAAGGTTTTGCGCGCATTTTTTCGTGCAAACCAACAATTTTCAATGCTCCGTTTACTCTGGCATCAATTTCTTTGCTACTAATCCCCATTGTGCGGATAACATAAGCTACGTTATCGTATACACTTTGGTTTTGTAGTAGTTTATAATCCTGAAATACAATACCCATGCATCTTCTAAGATTTGGAATTTTGTTATTTGCGATATTTGCGATATTTAATCCGCCGATTGAAATAACACCACTTGTTGGTTTTTCTTCACTGTAAAGCAATTTCATCAATGTAGATTTACCTGCACCTGATGCGCCGACAATGAATACAAATTCTCCTGAATGGATTTCCAAACTTACATTTTTTAATGCATAATGGTCGTTTTTGTATCTTTTTGTGACATTTTGAAATGTTATCATTATTAATTTCCTTGTTTATTTATTTTCTTTATAAAAACTTTTGATTCTTTCAAACAGACTATCAGAGTCTAATTTATAATATTTCATGAGCTCATCTGCAGTTCCGCTTTGTCCAAATTCGTCGTTAATACCGATTCTTTTTATTTTTGTCGGTCTGTTTTCTGAACAAACTTCGCAAATTGCTGAACCAAGTCCACCAATTATTGAGTGATTTTCGACAGTAACGGCTAAATTTGTTTTAGAAACGCTTTCAATAACTGTTTTTGTATCAAGCGGTTTAACTACTGGAACATTAATAACTTCAACAGAAATTCCTTCATTTTCAAGTTCTTCTGCTGCAATCAAACATTCTGCAAGAGTTTCACCGTTTGAAAATACTGAAATATCCTTACCTTCATTTACAATAAGAGCTTTATTCGGATTAAATTTGTAACTGCCGTCAAAAATATCTGTGACACTACTTCTTGCAACTCTTATATAAACAGGTCCGTCATGCTCGGCGGCAAATTTAATTGCCTCTTCACATTCTTTGCTGTCTGCAGGAACGATTACCGTCATGTTTGGTAGATTGCGCATCAACGCAACATCTTCAAGTGCTTGGTGAGTTGCGCCGTCTTCTCCTACTGTTATACCACCATGGGTACCGACGATTTTAACATTGAATTTCGGATAACAAACGGCATTTCTTATTTGGTCATAAGTTCTGCCTGTTGCAAATACCGCAAAACTTGCTGCAAAAGGTGTTTTACCTTGAGATGCCAAGCCTGCAGCTGTTGCTACCATGTCTTGTTCTGCAATACCACAGTCAAAAAATCTGTTCGGAAATTTGTCTGCAAAAATTTTAGTTTGTGTTGAGCATGCCAAATCTGCATCCATGACAACAATTTTTTCATTAACTTCCCCAATTTGCGCTAAAGTTTTTCCGAAAGCTTTGCGCATAGGATTTTTCTTATTTTTATCTATCTTCATCTATATCCTCAAAGTATATATAGTGTTTCGACCACTTTTTATATCCTAACAATACAATTTTAACATAAAAATTTGTCTGTTTCCAATAAAATAAGTCTTTAAAAAATGTAATATTTGAAATCCAGTTATAGTGGGCTTTTTAACTTTTAATGTAAAGTTTTATTAAAATATAAGGCAATTTTAGCAATATTTTTTCTTCATAGGTATTTAAACGGTAGAATGGTAATAGACTCAATTTTATGTAGGAAAGGAAAAACTTATGAATCAAATTCCAAGTGTACCAATCACAAATCCATACATGGTACAACAACAGACAACATATATGCCTGTACCCCAACAACAACCGAAATTAAATGCAGTAAACATTGAAATTAACAATCCAACAGTAGGAGCTCCTGCTAATAATGCACAATATGCACAAACTACAATGCCATATTATACATATCCGCAAGCTCCTGTATATAATTATCCACAGGCACCGGTTCAACCATATTACCCACCTGTAGCTCCTGTTATGCAAGCTCCTGTAGCAACAGTACAAGCTCCTCAACCGGCACAAGTTGAAGCTCCGGTTGCACAAACTCCGGCTCCTGCAGCAGCACCAGCTCCGGCAGTTGTAACAGAAGTTCCTCAAGCTCAAACTACAGCTCCTGTAGTTCCTGCTCCAACAGTTTCAGCTCCTGAAGCTCCAAAAGCAGAAGCAACTCCTGAGGCTCCAAAAACAGCAGAAGCTCCTAAAACAGAAGCAAAACCAGAAGTAGTTCCAGCTGAAACAGTTACTCCGCAAGTTGATTTGAACTCATTCATCGCAAAATTGTCAAACCCTGACTTTGATGTTCAAGCATCAGCTATGGAAGAAATTGCTAATATGGTAAAAGAATCACCTGAAAAAGCTACTGAATTAGTAGATACAAAAGTATTTGATGCTTTGACAAATATCATTAACTTTGACTCAAGCAAATTGGAAGGTCCAACACCTGAACAGACAGCAGCAAGGGAAAAAGTTATGAGTGGCAAAGATGTAACAGATGCAGATAAACAATTAGCAAACAAAATCACTCCACAAGAACAAGCTGAAAGAAACAAAAGCTATGCATTGTTCACATCAGCAATAATGCAAAAATTGTACGGTGATGAAGTTGCAAAATTGTCAAACACAACAGTTCCTTTAACTGAATTACCGGGAGCAGTTACAATCGTTGACAATTTGAAAGACAACCCTAACCCAATGGTAAGAGCATCAGCAATTGAAGCTTTGAGCTATATCCAAAACCCTGCATACAAAAAAGACTTGACAACAGTCTTCACAATTGCTCAAAATGACTCTGACCCAGGTGTAGCTGAAACAGCTAAAACTGCACTTGAAAAATTGAATCAAGTGTAATGATTTATAAGTAAAATTCCTTTCTTTAGATAAAATAAAGCCCCTTGCAAAAGGGGCTTTATTTCTATCATTACTATTATTGAGCTAAGTTTAGTTTGAGATTCTGAATAGCAAGAAAATTTTGTGCTCGTAAACTCTCACAAATTTTCTAAGTTTTCAAAATGACAATATAATTTAAGAATCAATGTTCCTCGCAAAGATGATTATCTTAAACCGCTTGGACTTCTTTTGTTTGCATTGATTCAGGTAATGGTGCACAGTTTTCATAATCAGCCATTTCAGAAATTTGTCTGCACCATTCGTAGATAATCTCTTCTGTACTTAGAGTGTACGGAATCGGTTTACCTACTCTGATTGCAACATTACGTCTAGTGAATGGTTTTAGTTTTGGATATCCGTCCCATTTTGCAATCGCAACAGGAACAATATCAGCTTTTGCGTTTTTTGCTATTACGACAAAACCTTTTCTGATATCTTCAAGTTTCCCATAAGGTCTGGTTCCGCCTTGAGGGAAAATCCCCAAAGACCAACTTGTGCTAACGATATCTCTTACAGTCTTGAACGTTGCAATTTCAGGTTTTACGCGGTCAACAGCGAAGGCTCCAAGACGTTTTACAAGCCAGCTTAATTTTTCTGTTGGTTCAAATAATTCTTTCTTTGCCATAAATGCAACAGGACAATTTGCCGCCATAGCAACCATTGGAGGATCAAATATAGATACATGGTTTGCAGCATAAATATATTTGCCGGATTTTGCTTTATGGGCAGGGATGTTTTTGCGACCTTCTACTTTAAAATTGTAGAATATCAGGAAAAATCCGTAAACAACAATATATAAAAAACTCATGTAAAAAATAGTTCTAAATATATTGTATTCTTTTGCATATCTTCGGTTGAAATTTCGTACTTCCTTGCTCATTCCTATTCTGCGCCTCCGTTTTGGGTTTCAACTGATTTGTCGTCTTCTATGTATTTGAACCCTGTAAGCTCTTGAATTTGTTCAATCCATTTGTCTTTTACAAGTTCTGTATTTTTATCGTAAGGTATAATTTTGCCGATTTTAACAATAATTTTTCCGGTAAAAGGCCATCTTTTAACTTCATTAGTACCAATGATACCTACAGGCAAAATGTCACACTTTGTAAGTTTTGCAAGTCCAGCAAATCCTTTTGTAACACCTTTGATTTCTCCTGGAACTCCTCTTGTTCCTTGAGGAAACATTCCTAATACCCAATTACTGTCTTTGATTTCTTGAACGGTTTTAACTGTAGATGGTCCAAGGCTTTCTCTATTTACGGCAAATGCTCCAAGCCAGTCAATCCACCATCTCAAAAAAGGAATATCAAACAGTTCTTTTTTTGCCATAAATGAAACACTTCTTGGCATAACTGCAACCATCAACGGTGGGTCAAGTGTTGATAAGTGGTTTGGACAAACGATATATTTATTATCTTTTGGTACATTTTCAAGACCGTGAACTTCCAGTCTGTACACCAGTTTAAGTCTAATCATATAGCCGATTTTACATACGAGGAATTGGAATAATGACCTCCAAATGTTGAATTGAGAGGCTTTTCTCGTAGAGTATTGTTTCTTCTGTTTTGCCATATTTTCTCTCTCCATAATCTGTATCTGTATTATACACAAAAATCCTTCAAGTAGCTACTTATTAATGTATTTTTATTGTATTATTTAGGAAATTGTAAAGGAGAGAGTTATGGTTGAGTTAAAAACATCAGATAACGTTTTAGAAAATGAGTTATTTAAAAGTGTATACGATAAAACCCCTGATTATGTAAAAAATCTTAATTTGATGGATTTTTCGCAAGACGGAGAATTTTCTTTTGTTTTAAAAAAGGAACATTTGGCTCCTTATGACAAAGATACAAATCCGCAAGGGTTGAATTTGGAAGATTGGTTTGCAAATTATGCAAAAGAGGCAAAGGTTTCAACAGCAGGTATTCGCGGACCGCAAAATATTTTGTTCCCTCAAGATACAAGATTTCCTATTAATTTGGTAGGTATTGTGCTTGCAACATTGGCAAAATCTCTTGTAGCAAAAGAAAAATACTCAGATAAAAGAATTGTCAAAGTTGCAGGGTGTGAAGTTCGATACAATTCACAATTGTTTTTAGATGCTATTGCAAGAATCCAAGCAGCAAACGGTATTGAAACTCTTGTACCTGTCGGCAAAAAAACTATTCCGATTTGGTTGGCATCATTTTTAGCATTCAAATTGGATTTGTTGGGTGGGGAATATATCACATCAAGTCACGGAATTTCTGTAAAAAATGCAACAAAAGATTTGAATTCACAAGGTAGTCAATATTTGCCGGAAGAATCAATGGAATTTGTTAATAAAATTCAAGAAATTTTTGATGAGGTTAAGAAAAACGGCTCTTATGAAATTAAAATCTCCGCAAAAGATAATCCATTAATTAACGAATCAGTTATGAAATCTATTGATGATGGTGTTGATTTGTATGTTGAATATTTAAAATCAGGCGTTGCAAAAGATGTAAACTTGAACTTGATTAAAAACTTTAAATCAGAAATCGCGATTGAAAATGTTGGAGGTTCAGCTTATCGCACATTATCAAGAGTATTGAAAAAACTGGGTATTGAAGATAAATTTGTTTGGTTTAATACAGAAGAAGACCCATTTTTCCATTCAATCGGTAAATATGATGTTACTCCAAAAGGTGAAAAAGCTTTCTATGATTATTCGGTTGATGCTACGGTTTTGGCTAAAAAAGCTGATGGTACAAAGTTTTTCCCTGTAATTGATACTTTGCATTATGATGAAAAATTGAAGGAATATCCAGTCGGAACAGTTGTTTTAATTACTGACCCAGACCATGACAGATTAACTATTACTCAGACTGAAAGTTCAGACAGAATCCCTGAATTAAAATCTTTGGGTATTGATTATATTGAGTTTGGTGATGGCAGAGTGCTCACTGTATTTACTGCAAACCAAGCATTTTTGATGTTGATGGATTTTTGGTCAAAACAATTGAAAACGCAAGGTTTGTGGGAAAATCATCCAAGATTTATGATTAAGACAACCGCATCTGCTCTATCTTGGGATGAATGGGCTAAAAATAACGGTATTAAAGTTGTTAATGTTCCTGTCGGTTTTAAAGAAATTGCCAATATTATGAAAAAAGTTGAATTGAAATTGAAAAACAATCCGAATGACAGCGTTGTCGTTGATGATGTTTTCGGCAATTCAATTGATTTGGGAGTAAACCCAAGACTTTTATTTGGTGGTGAAGAATCCGGCGGAATGATTATGGGTACTGAAGAGTTGATTAAATCTCAACATGGCAGATGTGCCGTTGCAATGAGAGAAAAAAGTGCAACTGAGGCTATTGTTGTTGCATCAGCTCTTGTTTCTAAATTGGCAGAATCAGGAATTTACTTGTCTCAATATTTGAAAGAAGTATTTTCTGATAACAAAATTATCGGCAAATTTGACACTCGTGTTGATATTGCGTATTATAACGAGTCAGAACCTGATATCAATAAGTTGAAAGAGGCTAAAGTTGCAGGTGAAGCTTTGAGAACAAAAAATGATATGTTCTACTTGTCAATGGCGATTGCAAAACGTCAAGGAATTATCTCTCTTGACGATATAAAAACGGTTTTAAATGATAATTTTAACAAGGACGGTTTAAGCTTTGATAACTTAAAATCAATCAAGTTTGTCGGAGATGGTACATATCTTGAATTTGACAATAAATACATCGAAATCAGACCATCAGGGACGGATGCCAAGACAAAAGCTTATGGTGGCGGACTTGATAAATCCGAGATTGAAAAATATGCAACGGTTTTAGGTAATTATTCAGGTGACAGAACTCAAAAACACATTGAATTGATTCCTGAAAAATCTTATGAAAATTGTAAACAGGATGCAATGGATTATTATTTGGCATTTGTGGACAAAGATGCAAATAATGAGCCGTTTGTTGTTCCTGAATACGATTTTTAACTTAACATTTTGATAAAATTGACCTTGAACTTGTTTCAGGGTCTTTTTTATTATACAATTTACCTACGAAGATATTAAAATGAGGTTGATATGTTAAAAGATTATTTTTTGAATAAGATTGAAAGTGCAATTGAAAAAGCTGTAGCAGCAGGCAAATTAGGTCAAATGAGCGAATATACCAAAGGTTCATTGACTGTTGAAAAACCAAAAAATCCTGAATTTGGAGATTTGGCGGTAAATGTTTCTTGTCTTGCTCGTTCTGCTCGAATTGCTCCACCGATGATTGCTAATGCGATTGTTGAATTTATTGACAAAGAAGATTCGCAATACTCAGTTATTGGTGGTTTTATCAATTTTAAAGCAGGTGATTCTTTACTTGTGGACTTGATTGGTGAAATTTATTCAAAAAAAGAAAACTTTGGTCGACCTGAAAATATTGAAAAAGAAAAGATTATTTTAGAATATATTTCCGCAAACCCAACAGGACCTTTCCATATCGGTCACGGCAGATGGGCTGCAATGGGCAGTGCTTTGGCTAATCTTTTAAAATTTTATGGTCATGATGTTTATCAAGAATTTTATATAAATGACGCAGGTTCTCAAATTCAAAAATTGGGACGTTCTCTTGTTATTCGTGTAAAACAAGAATTGGGTGTGAAAATTGATTTTCCTGAAGATGAAATAGAACGTAAAAATTACTACCCTGGGGATTATTTGATTCCTGTAGCTAAACAATTTTTGATAGATAAAAAAGATGAACTTGCTGCAGTAAATAATGATGCTGATAAAATCGATTTGGCTGTTTATTGCGATTATGCGAAGGCTTATGAAGAAAAAGTACAACGTGATTTGTTAGACAATTTCAGAGTTAAATTTGATAATTTCTATTCAGAATTGACTTTGCATAAATCAGGCAAAGTTAATGAATGTGTTGAAAAACTTCGCAAAAGCGGTAAAATTTACGAAAAAGAAGGTGCCGTTTGGTTCAAATCTTCAGATTACGGTGACGACCAAGATAGGGTTATCAAAAAAGCTGACGGCTCAAATACTTATTTGACTGCCGATATTGCCTACCACGTAGACAAGTTGGAACGTGGTTTTGACAGAATGATTAACATTTGGGGGGCAGACCACCATGGTTATGTAGCAAGAGTTAAGGCATCAATTGAGGCTTTAGGCTATGACCCAAATAAATTGGAAGTATTGCTCGGACAATTGGTAAACCTTGTGATTAATGGTAATGAAGTACGTATGGGTAAACGTAAAAATATGGTTACTCTTGAAGATTTGATTGACGAGGTTGGAGTTGATGCTACAAGATTTTGGATGGCAATGAGAAACATTGATACAACTTTGGATTTCGATATTGAACTAGCTAAAACAAATTCAGATGAAAACCCTGTTTTCTATGTACAGTACGCTCATGCCAGAGCTTGTTCAATTATCAGAAACGCAACAAACGATAAGGTTGATACCGAAACCGGCAAAACTGTTCCTGCTGTTATTTCAGAATCAGAATTTGAAAAACTTGTTTCTGAATTTGATAAAAATATCGCAGGTTTAGCAGTTAAAGATGCAAGAAAATTGGTACTTAAACTTGAAGAATTTAAACCGCTAATTGTTGCATCTGCTCAAACAAGACAAGTTTATACAATTTGTCGTTATGTTCAAGAATTGGCTGCCGAGTTCCATTCATTCTACAATTCAACTCGTGTAATTACTGATGATATGGCTACAACTAAATCAAGATTAGCTTTGGTTTGGGCATTCAAGACTGTATTGTCAAATGCATTGGCTATTCTTGCGGTCAATGCACCTGAACGTATGTAGAGGATTAATTAATATTTTGCACTTCCTGATTGGTTTAAGCAGGAAGTGCTGAAAAATTATATTGTTTTTTATAAAAAATAACCCAAATAAAAAACCGTACCACTGTCTATCGAAATTTATAAACAAATTGTCCTTTGGTAGTTTCTCCTTCAACAACTAAAACACCCACAAGGTCAATCTTAATGCTGCTGAGTTTCCCCCCTGACATGGTTCGAAAGTTTGTGCCATCTTAGCCATTGCTATCAACAATTCTATCAAATTTCAAAGTGCTTATAAACCCCTCACAACAGGCTCTGCACCCCGCATAAGCTTCGGGTCAAGAGATTGCAAATCCCCGTGGAGTACGGCTCAATCTTACTATATCACAAATATCTGATTTATGGCAATTTTTTGAAATAAGTATTATCTTTCATTGCGTAGTACGCACAACCTATGCCGTTTCGTTTGTCGTTGCTCTTTTTATCACAATAAGTCTCAGCAGAATATGTAGTCCCCGGAGCACCCATAGGAACGAGTTCATATCCGCCTTCTTTTTCAGATTCTTTTAATTCAAACGTGAATAGGTCATGACCCCACGCATTTGGTTTTTGACTTTTGCCGTTGATGTCTATGCTGACTTTTTTAGTGCCTGAAATATCAAAAGTTATTAACATCCCATTTTGAAGATAAAATTGTCCATCATCCAGTGGTATAGTGTTAATTGAGTCTGTTGTTTTTGAATAGTTTGTATATTTATCATCTTGGTTAAATTTTGAACTGTCACTTGTGCGCCTTGTTATACAATATTGCGTATCAACTGCAACCTTACCTGCATCACCACAGTCCGTTACCGAGTTAAAATACTTCATGAAATTTTTGTATAATGATTGGTCATTTACAAGATTTCCGCGCTCATCATCCGCATTATACTCTTTTACCATTCTTGCAAGTATTGAATATCCTTCCTTAAATTGTGATTGCAATTTAATGTGGTTCAGATTTGTCAATAATGCAGGAATTGTGAGTGCTGCAACAACTCCGATAATCCCCAGTGTTATCAATACTTCTGCCAACGTAAATGCGTTTGATTTTAATTGTTTCATACTTACTCCTTTATGAATAAAAACTATCTATATATAATTTAATCTACTTATATATAGTTTAATATAACTAATTTTACAATTAAAGTCAAACTAATTTATAATTTTAGGATGATAATAAATGATATGACTGATTATCAGTTGGTTAAATTTTTGTTAAATAAGGAGTATATGCTCCAAAAAGATTTATCCGACAAATTGAATGAATATACAGGCAAAAACACCAAGCCTGCTAATTTTTCTGCCAAATTGAAACGAGAATACCTGACTTTTAAAGACCTGAAAAATATTTGTGAAATTTTGGGTTATGATTTGCTTATCGAAAAACGCAATCAAAGATAATTCGTATTTTGTTATATATAAATTTACCTCTTTTAAGTAACCGTATTTACCAATGAATTTATTCTTTCAAGATTTATCTTTTATTTTGAAAGGAGAAAATCTATGACAGAGCGTTTAGAGTTATATAAATGTGAAACTTGCGGAAACCTTGTCGAAGTTATTTTGCCATCTGTTGGAGAGCTTGTATGTTGCGGACATCCGATGACACGCTTGATTCCTGAAGTTTCTGATGATGATATGAGCGAAAAACATGTTCCTGTGTTTGTCGAAACGGCAGAAAACGGATATGAGGTCAGAGTTGGTCGAGCACTTCATCCGATGGTACCTGAACACTATATTCAATTTGTTGAAACAATTTCAAAAGATAAAAATAATGTGGAATTACAGTATTTTGCACCACAAGATATTCCGATTATGGTTTTGAAAGATAAATTAGGGGTCGAAAAAGCTCGTGCTTTTTGTAATATCCATGGTCTGTGGGAAGGCTATAGTGCTTGATTTTAGGAGGAAAAATGATTAGTGATAAAATTAGAGATATTCTTAATGAGCAAATTAATAAGGAATTTTATTCCGCGTATTTATACCTTTCAATGTCTGCTTATTTTTCTGAAATTGGTTTATACGGCTTTTCAAACTGGACTAAAGTCCAGTCTAAAGAGAAAATTGACCATGGAATGATTTTGTTTGAGTATGTTTTAGGCAGAAATTCTCAAATTCATCTTGCTCAGATTTCAATGCCTGTCTTTGATATGAATAGTCCGTTAGATGTTTTTGAGCAAATTTACAAACATGAACGCTCAATAACTACAGCTATCGATAGTGTTGCAACGATGACCGAGGGTGAATGTGACTTGTCTACTCGCAACTTCATTGATTGGTACTTGAAGGAACAAATCGAAGAAGAGGCGGCAGTTTCTCGTATAATTGCAAAATTGAAAGCTTTTGGTGCAGAAAAATCCGCACTTTATTTAATAGATAGAGAATTATCAAATAGAGAATATTCTTCTCCGAATTACTAAAGGTGTAGAATATTGCGGTTTTGTAAACAATTTGTCTAATCTGAAAAAATATCATATTATGTAAATATGAATTTAGGGAAAATATTATACGTTGATGATGATAAATTGTTGACTTCGACTTTTACTACGCTTATGAAAGTTGAAGGCTTTAAGGATGTTGTTGTGTTCAACAATCCGATTGAGGCTGTAGAATATTTAAAAACAGAAACTCCTGATTTGATTATTTCAGACTTTTTGATGCCTGAAATGAACGGTTTGGAGTTTTTGCGTGAAGCAAAAAAACTGTACCCTGAAATAAGTATGATTCTTTTGACCGCTTATGCAGATAAAGAAAATGCCATAAAAACTATTAATGAAATCGGCGTTTACAAGTATATCGAAAAACCTTGGGATAACGACGATTTGATTATGAATATCAAAAACGGTATTGAGCGCAGTCACTTGCTTGCTGATTTGAGAGACAAAATTGCTCAATTGGAAGAGGCAAAAGCTCAGCTTACCAAATATTCAGAAAAACTTGAAGACCTTGTAGCAGAGCGCACAAAAGAGTTGACTCTTGCAAATATGAAGTTGTCAGGAATTATCAATTATTGTGCCGATGGTATCATTATCATTGACTCTCAGGGAAATATCGAACAGGTAAATCCGGCTTGTGAAAATATGGTTGGACTGTCTGCTGAGGCAATTTGCAAAAAGAAAATTCAAGAAATTGCATATACCGATAATCCTAAATTCAACAAGGCTCCGAAATCTTCTGTCAAATCTTCAATTTTAGGTTTGTCTTGCGAAAATTCAGAATTTTTGTTGAGAGATTTGTATATCAGAAATGTTTTGAATAATGAGGCTATTCCTGTTGAAATCAATTTTGCCTCACTGTCAAATGAATATTCTGATGAAGAAAAGTTTGTCGGAGTTATCAGAAACTTTAGTGTTCAAAAAGAAACCGAACGCTTGAGAGACGATTTCATCGCGACATTGACTCATGATTTGAGAACTCCGCTTTTGGCAGCTATTCAGACTTTGAAATTCTTTTTGGATGGCTCACTTGGAGAACTTAAAGACCAGCAAAAAGTTTTGCTTTCAACTATGTTGCAAAGTAATGAAGATTTGTTGGGACTTGTTAATGCGTTGCTTGAAGTTTACAGATTTGAAAGCGGTAAGTTGTCACTTTGTAAGACGGTATTCAATATTAAAGATTTAGTAACTCAATGTTATGAAGAACTTGAACCGTTATCAAAGAAAAAAGATATATCTTTCAACCTTCACTGTGATGTGGATGATGATTTGTTGATTGATGCTGACCGTGCGGAAATCAAACGTGTAATTACAAATTTGTGCGGTAATGCACTGAATTACACCAATAAAGGCGGAACAATCGATATCCATGTAAAAGCTCAATCAGGAGATTTGATATTCTCCGTGATAGATAACGGTAACGGTATTCCAAAAGAAGATTTGCCTCATTTGTTTATGAGATTTTCTCAGGGAACAAGCAAGAAACGTTCAACCGGTACAGGTTTGGGACTATATTTGTCGCGTCAAATTATTGAGGCTCATGGCGGTAAGATTTGGGTTGAAAGTAAAGTTAATAAAGGTAGTGAATTTTCGTTTTTGCTTACTAACGTAGTTGCAAAATCAAGAGTATAAAAGGCGGTTTGTATGTCGAAAAGTATCAAAGTTACAATAATTGAAGACCATGACATGACAAGAATGGGGTTATCTTTTGCCTTGTCAAATAATGAGTCCATAGAGGTTTTGGGTACAGCTTCTGATGGTATGGAAGGTGTTGAACAAGCTTTAGATTTAAAACCTGACCTTGTTATTATGGATATTGGTTTGCCAACAATTGATGGTATTGAGGCGACCAGAAAAATCAAAAATTCCATGCCTGAAATTAAGGTTTTGATGAACACTTCGCGCGATAACGAAGATGATATTTTGGATTCATTTGCTGCAGGTGCTGATGGATATATTACAAAAGGTGCGACATCAGAGCAGACAATTTCTGCAATTAAAGCTGTAAGTGAAGGTGTGGGTTGGTTAGACCCTGCAATTGCGCGTGTTGTTTTGTCAAATATCAGAAAAAATAATCAAGTTGAATCTAAAACCGGTGTTATTAATTACCAAAAGGGTAAAAATTTGTATGGCTTAACAGAGCGCGAAATGGAAGTATTGGCTTTGCTTGTTGAAGGTTTGAAAAATCCGCAAATTTCTAAGAAATTGGTTATTACTATTGCAACGACAAAAACACATGTTCATAATATTTTGCAAAAATTGTATGTAAAAACTCGTTCAAAAGCTGTTGCAACAGCAATGAAGGATGGACTGGTTTAATTTATAGGTGTTGTTGATGGATAAAAAGCTTTTGGTTTTATCGTTAATATTGTGTTGTTGCTTTAAACCTTTAGTTTCTTGTGCAAAAAATCCGTTTGAAAAAGACACTCGCGCAAAAGAATTAAAATACCAATATCAAGTATTAAAAGATGATGAAAAATACAAAATGGAAGGCAAAATCCTCAATCTAACACCATCAGGGTATATGACGGTTGAAGAATATGAGAATTTGTCTGAATATAAAGATAAAAATAATTTACAAATTGATATCCCTAAAATTCAAACCCCATCAGATTTTAAATACATTCCTCATCCGACTTACCGAATTGTAAAGTATAACGACCCTCCTGGGGCTGCTGAATTAAAGCTTGGCAAACGTTTGTATCTGAATAGGTTAGTCAATGCTCAGGGAATTGTTTCTCCTGATTATACCAAATTGGTTTATCCTGCGGTTTATTATTATTCGGATAGTGCATCCGTTGCTTGTGATTTGTTTGAAATTCCACTTGATACGGATGATACAAATTTAAACAGAATTTTAAAAGCAAATGTTGCAAAACGCCTACCTGAACCTATCTTATCGACAGATAAATCAATTGATAATTATGCTGCTTTTAGAACTTTGACTCCTGTGGATTTTTCTTCTGACGGTACAAAATTACTGGTAAAGGAAAAAATCGGCAGTCGCGAAGATGGAATTTGGCAAACTTCTGTTTTTGTTTATGATTTTAACAATAAGGTTGACTATGATGTTGATGAAATCCGAGATGCTATTGTCTACTTTTGGAAAGAGTATATGGACGTAAATCTTGATGATAATCGTTGGGATATTTATCCGCTAGGTTTTGAAAAAGACGACCCTGAACGAATTATTGTTCAAGCTTTTGCATATACAGGAGAAAAACCGATATTTTTAGGTACTTGGAGCGTGGATTATCAAGGGAACCAGTCTCGCTTGATTTCTTTTGACAAAAATGTAGAACCCTCTATCAGCATAAACGGCTACAAGGTTGTGAAAGATGGTGTTGAAAGTTTTGATGCCGTTGAAAAACAAGAAGAGCTTGAAAAACGCGAAACAAAACAAATGCGAAAAGATTATAAGCAGGCTAAAAAAGATGCAGTTAATCAAATTAAAGATGAATACAGTTTTGCAGTAAAAGGATTAAATCAGGATTACAAAGACGAATATCGCGATTATAGAAAATTGCGTGCTCTATCAGGTTCAACTGAAAATGTCGAACTTCAAGAGGCTTACAAAAAATATTTGATTGACCAATTAAATAAAGATATTAATAAATCTCAAAAACAGATGGAAAAACTGCAAAAAGAGATTGAAAAAACTGATACAAAATTAGAAAAACTTTATGAAGAAAACGGACAATCTTCAAAGTCTAAAACTTTGCAAGATACTCAAAATGATGAAACCGTTAGTGGTTAGAACTGTTAATTAAATCAAATTTTTGTTTTCTTGAGAGTTTATGTTTTATTCGATATTCTTCTTTTAAAGCCTCGGATTTGGTTTCAAATTCCTTCTGCCAAACGATTTTTAGTGGTTTATTCGCCTTTGTATACTTTGCGCCTTTGCCTTCAATGTGGGTTTTGAATCGTTTTTCCACATCATCCGTGTAACCGCAATACAGAGTGTTTCTTTCTGTTAAAAGTATGTATACAAAGTGTTTTTCGCTCATAGTTTTATTATATTACATTTTATTTCTCGCAATTAAACTTTTTGCCTAAATTC
Source organism: uncultured cyanobacterium (assembly GCA_902495705.1). Taxonomy (GTDB): domain Bacteria; phylum Cyanobacteriota; class Vampirovibrionia; order Gastranaerophilales; family Gastranaerophilaceae; genus Zag111. The sequence continues at coordinate 85,887 of CABUXT010000004.1, read as the reverse complement.
ATATATTTGGTATAAACTAAACGTATGACAAAACGTTATGCAATATGTTACAACCCAAAGATGCCAAATTCAGAAGAGGTTATGGAAAAACTAAAATCTGTTTTGGATAAATCTTGTGCAAAATATTCAGTCCTAGATACCGATAATTGTCAGAATGGTTTTGATTTTGCCTTTGTAATCGGTGGCGACGGTACAATTTTAAAAACTGCAAGATTTTATTCAGAGTTTGATACTCCGATATTTGGTATAAATCTTGGACGTTTGGGCTTTTTGTCGCAGGCATCTATGGATGATATTGAATCTTCAGTTGATAAAATTTTAAAATCTGATTACAAAGTTGAAGATAGAATGATGCTCTGTGCAAATTCTTATGTTGCATTGAATGATTTTGTAATAAAAGGTGGATTGTCAGGTAGGACATCTCGATTTGCACTTGCAATTAATGGCAAATTGGTTTGTGAATATTTGGCAGATGGCTTGATTGTTTCAACTCCAACAGGTTCTACTGCTTATGGAATGGCTGCAGGCGGTCCGGTTTTAGCTCCTGATGTGGATGCAATTGTAATTGTACCGATTTGTCCGCATACTTTTTCTGCTCGCCCTATCGTTGTTTCAGGGGATGATGAAATTAAAATCTTGCCTTGTCCGAATAACGAATATGTTGTGTCAGCAGATGGTCAAGTTGTATTTTCTATTAGTGAAGATTTTGTGATTAGAAAGTCTTCAAATAAAGCGAAATTAGCACTTTTGAATGATAATGATTTTTACAAAGTTTTGAGGAATAAATTGCACTGGGGAATATCTCCTGCCAAGATTTAATCCGTTTCTATATTAACTTTTGTTCATAATTTGTCCAAAATTATTGTACTTTTTTTCTATTTAAAATACTATATTGTTATAATTACATATTTAGTAGTTAAATGTTTTAGGACAAAGTTAATAGTTTTAAGAGGTAAATAACGTGGAAAATATCGTTTCAGATATCTTTGCAAGAAAAGATGACCCATCAAAAGATTCAACTTCAAGGTTAGGTGCTAACCCTACTAATATCAAAGTTATTGGTGTTGGTGGCGGTGGCGGTAACGCTGTAAACCGAATGATTCAATCTGGTTTGTCAGGTGTTGAATTTTGGTTGATGAATACTGACTTGCAAGTTTTATATAATGGAAAAACAAACAACAGAATCCAATTGGGTTCATCTTCAACACAAGGTCTTGGTGCAGGCGGCGACCCTTCAGTAGGTGAAAAAGCTGCTGAAGAGGCTCAACAAGAAATTACCCAAGCTCTTGAAGGTGCTGATATGGTATTTATCACAGCCGGTATGGGCGGTGGAACAGGTACAGGTGCTGCTCCTGTTGTTGCTAAATTGGCTAAACAACTTGGCATTTTAACAATTGCTGTTGTTACAAAACCTTTCTCTTGGGAAGGTAAGAAAAGACAAAATCAAGCAAATGCAGGTTTAGACAAATTGAAAGAATCTGTAGATGCAGTGATTGTTGTTCCTAACGACAAGTTACTTCAAGTTGTTGATAGACAAGTTTCATTGAACGAATCATTCATTATCGTTGATGAAGTATTGCTAAGAGGTGTTCAAGGTATTTCTGATATCATCACTGTTCCTGGTATCATCAACGTTGACTTTGCTGATGTTAAGACTGTAATGCAAGCATCAGGTTCAGCATTGATGGGTATCGGTAGAGCACAAGGTGAAGGTCGTGCAGTTAAAGCTGCTCAACAAGCTATCAATTCTCAATTGCTTGAATCTTCAATCAACGGTGCTTCAGGTGTTATCGTTAATATCACAGGTGGTCCTGATATGGGTATCCACGAAGTTAGCGATGCTGCATCAATTATCCATGACGCAGTTCTTGATGATGCAACAGTTATTATCGGTACAGCTGTAAATGAGGCTATTCAAGGCGAAATCCAAATTACAGTTATTGCTACAGGTTTTGAATTGAAAAATAATGCTCAACCATCTATGTTTGGTGCATCTTCTTCAAATTCTTCAACTGATGCAAAAACTCAAATGAATGCTGCAGACTTCTTCTCAGGTGCATTCAATACTCAAACAAAGTCTGTACTTTCAAATAACAATTTCACAAATATTGAAATTCCTGATTTCTTGAAAAAGTAAGTATTTGAGTAAATACAAAGAATTAAAGGGGCAATCGTTGATTGTCCCTTTTTTCGCGTATTATTTATTCACTTAGAATAGAAAGATTCATTATTTCGATGTCGTCGTAGTCAATATGGTCACTTGGCATTAGGTTTTGACCTGTTTTTATCGTAATTTGGTTTTTAGAATTTGCATTGATTAGTGAGTTCGGTATTTTAATCCTTTGTCCGTCTCCGTTTACTTGGAGTTGTCCTATCATTTTGCCGTTGAAATAAACCTCGGCAGGACTTGAATATGCTGTTCTTATTCTGTTTTGCCCCATAGATTTTGCAAGTTTTGTATCAAGTCCGACGATTGAACCAATGACAAGATAATTTGTGCTACGTTTAGCGTTGTCGGTCATGATAAAATCTTTTGAATAATATGGACCGATTGATTTTAATTTGAAGTCGGCTGCATTGGCTGAATCTTTGGAAAAACTATCATCTCCAAGGTGAAGAATTTCTGAATCAAGGGAAATATCCATTGCCTCGCTTTTGACAATTTCGATTTTCATCGGATTGTTTAGGCTTTCGTTGTTGTTAATGGTTAATGAAAACGGTCTGTAGCCTTCTTTTTCGACATTCATAATTGTCGGTTGGGTTATTTGAACTTTTTTGATTTCAAAATTTCCGTTTGCGTCGGTGTAGGTTCTAAAGTTTTTTTGTGGAATTGTAATCCTTGCAAATTCGACCCCTGCTCCTGTTTGACTGTCTATAACCTGATTGCTCTCTTGCTCTCCCACTTTTGTTACGCCACCGGTGAAAAGGGTTGCAAATGTTGGTGTTGCGGTAGATAAAATTGTAATAAATCCTAAAATATAAATAAAATGTTTCATACAAATTTTATCCGATATTTTATGATATTTTTATATTCGCTGACAGATTAGATAAATTAGTATAATATTATTTAAAAAAGTTCTTGAAATATATTTTTTTTTTGTTATTATTAATTTATGAAAACTGAATAAGCCGATGTGATGGAATTGGTAGACGTGCTAGACTCAAAATCTTGTGAGGTTCAACCCTCGTGCCGGTTCGACCCCGGCCATCGGCACCATAAAAAAGACCTTATTCAAGGTCTTTTTTATTTAGTTATTATAATGTAGCAAATTTATTTTTTAGCCGTTTTATAAGTAATGAATAGCAAATGAAAGGACAAATTGTAATGAACATTAACAAAATTGCTCAAAGTTTAACAAAAAGACAATTATTAGACTTATCAGTTAAAACTCCAAAAATTAAATCAAATACAGGATTAAAATTACCAAAAACTGTAATGGAACAAGAAAGGCTAAATGACTTAATAATGTTAGCACAAGCTAATGCAGCGAAGGTTTTGTTGAATCTTAAATAATATAATATAAATAAAAATTTATTTTAAAGCAGTAGGCATGCAAAATTTGACCTACTGCTTTTTTATGGAAAAGATTCTGAATAGCAAGAAAAATATATGCTCATTCTTCGCATAATTTTTCTAAGCTTTCAGAATGACAAATCTCATTTTATCTGTCATGTCATTACGAGGAACATTTACTTGCATTTGTTTCAATAATCTTGACGAAGTGACGTGGTAATCCACTGCAAGGCTAGTCAAAGTTTGTAAAATTATATTAAAATCTCTTGCTTGATAGTTACTATCATCTAGTAAAATAAAATTGTTATGAAGAAAAAGTTTTATATTTTATTGGTTATTTTATCATTTTTAGTTAATGGCACGGCGTTTGCCGTAACAAAGGAGGCTAAACCTATGAAAAAAATCGTTCAAACAGCAGGGAGAGACCAGTTAGGTTCTTTTGCTCCTGAATTTGCACATTTCAATGATGATGTTTTGTTTGGAGAGAACTGGAATAATACAGATATTGATTTGAAAACTCGCTCAATTATCACCGTTGTATCTTTGATGTCACAAGGTATTACGGATGGCTCTTTGAAATATCACCTTCAAAACGCGAAAAATCATGGTGTAACAAAGTCAGAGATGGCAGCAATTATTACTCATTGTGCTTTCTATATGGGATGGCCGAAAGCATGGGCAACTTTTAATTTAGCAAAAGATGTTTGGGTAGATGATACAATAGAGGCTTTGACAGACAAGGACAAATACGCTCAAACAATCATGTTCCCTATCGGAGATGAAAATACTGCTTTTGCAAAATATTTTATTGGCAAAAGTTATCTTGCACCGCTTTCAACAACTCAGGTAAAAATGTTTAACGTTACATTTGAACCGAAATGTCGTAACAATTGGCATATTCACCATGCTAAATCAGGTGGCGGTCAGATGTTGATTGTTGTCGGCGGTCGCGGATATTATCAAGAATGGGGCAAAGAGCCTCAAGAATTGCATGTCGGTGATATTGTGAATATTCCGGCAGGTGTAAAACATTGGCATGGCGCAGCTCCTGACAGTTGGTTCTCACATATTGCAGTTGAAGTTGACGGAGTAGATACTTCTAACGAATGGCTTGAATCTGTAACAGATGAAGAGTATAACAAATTAAAATAGGTACTAAAACACCCTAGGTCATTGACTTAGGGTGTTTTGGTTTGTTATGAATTAATTAATTTTGTATTATTTTGAAATTACATTTCGTACAAAGTTGATAGCTGTTTTTAAAAAGCCTGAACTTTGGTTATTTACTGTTTGTTGTATTGATTGAGCAAGTTTGATTACAGGTCTTTTTACTGCTTTAGTTGTACTAGCAAAGGTATTTCTACAGTGTTCAAAAGCTTGAACTTTTACTGCGCCAATATTTAATGACATGTTTTTCTCCTTAAATTCTATTCTGTCGCTTTTAAAATGTTGGTGATTATTTTTTCAGAAAAGCTAAAGCTTTCTTTAAATATACCTTAGTAAGGTTTTCTAAAGATATTTCGCCTGTTTTAACTTTTTCAAGAGTGTCTTGAATATATTTTAAGTTGACATGCTCAGCAGGTAAAATATTTGAGTCTCTCAATTCTACAATTTTGCCATTTTTAAGCTTGCCGCAAAGTCCGACTTTGTTGTCGCCGATGTTTGCATCAATTGGGTTAAATTTGTCTAAAATAACAAAATCGCCTGTTCCATTTTTCGGAACATTTGAAAAATAGCTGTTTCTCATAGAAGGTTTACTTCTTAGAATTTTATTTTTGTGATATTCCTTTTGATATATTGGAGAATCAGCATTTTCTTTTTGTAGGTTTAATGCATCTTTGCAGTCATTTATTCTGATAGAATAAGCATCTCTATTCAAAGAGTAACGAGTACCGTTTGAAGAGGTAAATGTTTTTAATGTAATATTATCCATGCGTTTTTATCCTCTAATCTTTTACATTTATTTTAAATCAAAACAAAAACTTTTTTGCTACTTAGATTGAGGAGTTGTTACGTTATTTAATTTATTAACAGAAATGTTGGCTTTTTGTTCTTGGTTTTTTACTTGTGGCTGTTGGATATTCTCAGCTTTTTGTACATCTTTGCCACCTTTTTTGTCTTTTTTGAAAATCAAATCCATTACAGGGTGTAAAATGATTTGAGATAAAATTGGGGCACACAAAGCCAAAATAAATACTGTTGAAATAATTGAACTAAATTCGTGAACACCTTTTCCTAATCTGTAGCGTTTATCAGCATGCAACAATTCGCCAAGTTTTTCATGCAAGGCTTTTTTGTTTTCTTTAGTTTTTGCTTCTTCTATTTGTTTTTGGAAAGTGTCATATAGATTTAATCTTTCAATATCTTCTTTTTCTGTGAAGAAATGCTTTTTGATGAACCCATAAACAGGTTTTTTGACTTTGTTGATAAATCCGAGATACAAACCTAAACAAAATGATTGGTATAATAATTCTTTTGTTGCAGCATATTTTTTAGAATTGCCGTTGGCATTTTTGTCATAATAAATAAATGTAGGTCTGCCAAGGGCTTTTAATGTTGTTTCTACTGCAATTGCGTTGATTGTATTTTGTGCAAATTCCGCAGCTTTTGGATTTGTTAATATACTTTTTACTGGTGAAACTTTCATAATCTAAACCCTCATCCCCATATTGTGATATGGGTTGCTTGTACCTACCGGTGTGTAGTAGTTCATTTTATGTTGACCTGACGGTTTTTTAACTGTTGTGCTACCTGTGCTTTCCAATTGAGGATTTGGTGTCGCAGGTTTATCTGAACTTGCATTAGGGTCATAGTCAGGCATAAGTTTCTTCATTATTGGAGGCATACCCATATTACAAAATTTTGGAACAAAGTAACCGGCTGCTGCACAAATTCCTAAGAATGATAGAACTGCATTTGCTCGTTTAAATTCAATTGTTCCTTTCTTTGCCACCAAACCTGTCATGCTTTCAGCTATCAAGCCCATTGTAAGAGTTGTCGGAACTCCGATAAACTCTGTCATAAGCTCTCTTAATGCTGCATATTTCCTTGCGTCCGGTGATTCTTTTTTATCTGTAATACTTAAAATGGGTCTTACTGTCCCTTTACCGCATGCTATTGCCATTACGGTGTAAATTGGCTTATTGTTTTCGCCAAGCTTTTCACATATTTTGTGGATAAATGACATTTTTAATACACTATCTTTTATTTATTGTTCTTAATACACTTTATATTCTAAATCTATAAAATACATTGGCAATCAATATTTACCTTATTGTTAAGATATTTGAACTAAAATAACTAAAAAAAGTTATAGTATATGAATTTTATATAAGAGATGATATCTAAAAATCGAAAATTAAATCATCAGCAGAGTCGCTAGTATTTGCGCTACCTTCTTCAATTTCTTTTATCATTTGAGGTTTAATCAAGTGGTCAAGTGCCCCAGGGACAAACTTTGGTGAAGATGTTTCTTCATCACTTTGTTTTTTTACATTGAAAGTTCTTACATCTTTTGGAAAAAATCTCAAATGTACATTTTGACTAATATTTTGAGCTACATTGTTCCTGTAGTATTGTTTAATTTTTTCAAGATGAGATGCTGCCTGAGCTTGATTTAGTGCCAAAAAATAACCGTTAGAGTCTGAAACGGTTTTGTTGTATTTGCTGCTCCACATAACAACGCCGTTGACTGTATCTGTTAATACCGCAGTGGTTGTCAAATTGAACGGATAAGTTATTTTAAACGCACTTGAAATTTCCAAAACTTCCCACAAACCGCGCCTTGTTGCAGAACGGTCAGTGATTGCATAACTTGAGATAATAATAATAGACTTTACTCCGAATTTTTGAGAAAGTGCTTTTAGTGTATCAAAATCTATTTTTTCAGTTTGTTCAAAATCTGTCAGCATATTTTGAGTTTCGGCTTTTAATTGTGGGTCATGCGAAAGCTTATCTCTAACGGTTGACAAATCTACAACATTGATTGTTCTGTAGTTTTCAAGATTTTGAGAAACATAGTTTGCGGCGATTTCAGAAGGTTCAGGAAAACAAAAATAATTGTCACAAATATTAAAGATATCTGTAGGCAGAACCATAACATCGAATTGTACCGCATTTGCTATTCCTGTTGAGGTTAGCAGTATTGTAATTGTAAACAAAATCTTAAAAACAATCTTTTTCATATTCAAATTATAGCATAATTCTGCTCAATGTGATATAATATACTTATGGATAGAGACTTGGTTAAAATATTAGGGTATGGAGTTGACAGTTTTACCTTTGATGAGGCTGTAGAATATGCGTATTCTCATCATGGACAAATTGTTACAATTAACCCTGAAATGATTTCAGAGGCAAGAAAAAATAAAGAATTTTCAGAAATAGTTGAACATGCTGACCTTGTTGTACCTGATGGTATTGGGGTTGAAATCGGTTTAAAGATTTTAGGGCATAAGGTTAAACGAATTCCGGGGATTGAACTTGGACGTGCTTTGATTGTTAAGTTTTCTGATGAAAATAAAACTGTAGCTTTTGTAGGTGCAAAACCTGAAGTTGTTGAATCTGCAGTAAAAATGCTCAGAACCGATATTCAAAATTTGAACGTTGTCTATTATCATGACGGATATTTCAAAGATGCAAATATAATTATGGATAGCTTATATCAGGCAAAACCTGATTTGGTGTTGGTTGCGTTAGGTTCTCCAAAACAAGAATTTTTCATAGCTGAAATGAAAACTCGTCTTCCAAATTCTACGTTTATAGGGCTTGGTGGCAGTTTTGATGTTTGGGCAGGTCATGTTGAACGTGCTCCTGAAATTTATCAAAATTTAGGTTTAGAGTGGTTATATAGAACAATTAAGGAACCGAAACGTTTTAAACGTATATTTCCGACTTTGCCGTTGTTCATATTGAGTGTATTAAAAGAAAGGCTGTTTAGAAGATAAATGTTAAACGAATCAGATATTAATAAATTAAAAGAATTGAGCTTAGATAATCGTAAAAATGTGATAGAAATGGTTTATAATGCCTCATCAGGTCACATTGGCGGCTCTTTGTCCGCTTGTGATATTTTAACTGTTTTGTTTCACAAGTGTATGAATATTTCTGCAAAAGAACCAAAAAGCGAAACTCGTGACCGTTTTATTTTGTCAAAAGGGCATGTTTCACCTGTTTATTATTCTATTCTTTCTCAATTAGGATTTATTGAAAAATCTGATTTAATGACGTTTAGAAAATTAGGTTCAAAACTCCAAGGACACCCTTGTTTGAAATGTCCTGGGGTTGAAGTTGCGACAGGCTCTTTGGGCCAAGGTTTATCTATGGCTTGCGGTATTGCAATGTCTTTAAAACTTGATAAAAATCCTGCAAATGTATTTGTTTTGCTAGGTGATGGCGAAATGCAAGAAGGCAGTGTTTGGGAGGCATTGATGCAAGCCGCTCACCGAAAACTGGATAATTTAGTTGCAATTATAGACAGAAACCGCCTTCAAATCGACGGTTCTACAGAATGTGTAAAAGCTTTGGATGATTTGGCAGACAAGGTTAGAGCATTTAATTGGAATGTTATTGAAATTGATGGTCATGACATTTCTGCAATATATGATGCTATTGAATCTGCAAAAAAATCAGATAGACCAACTGCAATTGTTGCTAATACCATAAAGGGTAAAGGAGTAAGTTTTATGGAAAATAATGCAGGATGGCATGGAAAAGCACCTAATAAAGAAGAATTTGAGAAAGCAATATTAGAGTTAAGTAAATAATGGAGGCATGATGATATTTAAAAATCCTTTGAAAAGAATTGGATTTACAATGATGGAAGTGCTGTTGGCAGTTTTCATCGTAGGTATTTTAGCTGCGGTTACAATTCCTATTGTAAGCAGACAGTTGGAAAAATCAGATGAATACTCATATTATTTGGCATATAGAACCGTTGAAAAAATGGCAGGTCAAATAGTAGCCCAAGGCGACCCAAAAGATGTTTCATACGGTGATGATGGTACTAAGATTGCACAAGGTTTGACTTTTAAAAAATATTTGACAGATAAGTTTACAACTGCAATGCTTGGGACTAGAAACTTTTTTAGTGTTATCGGTAATCGTATAGTAGCAACAGAATCTCTTATTTTAACTAAATTCATGCCTAAATCTGTTGCACAAGTAATTGAGACTACTGATGCCGGTACATTGTGGGATAGTGCCGGATATGATGATATGTGGTTAGAATATCAAGTTTGCGTGAATCATAATGGTAGTATAAAGAAAACAGAGAAAGAAACAACTGTTACTGATCCAAGTACAGGTGAACAAAAAACAACAAAGACAATTTCTTACTATGAACCTGCAGATTTTGATGATTGTTATGATTTTAAATCTCATTCTAATACTACAGGTAGTGGAGAAGATGCGATAACAACTACAACTACAATGATTGATTATTTTAGAAACAGATTCTTTAGTAGTCAAGTTTGTGTAGCTACAGATGCTCAAGTTCAAACATTTATTAATATTATGGCAGGTCAGACATCTAAACCTGATGCCAAATCAGCTTGTAATAATGCTATAGTTACAACTGTTTGTGGGGGAACCAAAACAATTAATGGAACGACTGTAACTTCAACTACATCATTCCAAGGTACAGACGATGATGACGATGATTCTAATGAGGATACAACGCCTTCAGAAGATGGTGAAGGTTATGAAGATAATCAAGTTGCAGCACCGTCTTCTGATAATGAAGGTATTTGTTCATATGAATCAACTATTAAAATGAAAGTAGATACTGATAATTTAGGAAAAATTAATATTAATACAAAAAAATTCGATGATAGTGATTGCTCTACTGCCAAAGGTTGGACAGGTGCATATAACTCTGCAAAACCAAATTCTATTGCTTGTGAATGTTCTTCTGGGTTAATCCCTTCTGCAAATAGCGAAAGAGCATGTTTTGCTCCATGTACAGGCAAAGGTGAAACCTTGTATGCTAGAAAAATTGGTACAACTTATGTAAGCAAATGCTGTACTACAGATTTTAATGAATCTACTGGTGCATGTTGTCCTAAAAACTCAACTTATGACAGCTCAACAGGTAAATGTGTTTGTTTGGCTAACTATGGACCGGAAGGTGTTTGTAATACTGTAATAAATTGTTCAAAAGGTTCTACAAAATCCAGTGATGGTGTTTGTGTAGTTAATCCGCCTATCATTAATTCAAAGCATTTTTGTGAATTGATTAAGGATAACTGGAATATCTCATCAACACATTGTGATGGCGTATTTTCAACAATTAGCGGTTCTCAGGTAAATACTTCAGTATATAATGCGGCTGTTGGTACTAATGATAATTATTTATCAATAAAATCTAAAGTTGGTGCGTTTAAAGATTTGACACCAAATATTCAGTTCTCAAATGGTTTAAGAATGTGGATTTTAGGTGATAAGGCTGCATCTATTCCGGGATTGTCTGCAACTCCAACTGGTGCTACCAATGTCCAAAATATGTGTAAACGAATTTCGTTGACAAACACTAACGCAGCAGCATGTACTAATGCAGGTGGTTATTTCTGTAAATCTGAAAATTCATGTATGACATTTGCTGATTCCGCTAATGCTACAGTTGATGATGCTAGAGGATGTTGTTCAAATACAGATTTAACTGATTATGCAAGGGCTGCGATGTCTTCAGAAAATCCTGATGATTATCATAAAGCCTCAGTTGCGTATGCAATAAGTGGATTTACAGTTTTTGTAGACATCAATGGTGATAAAGGTAATGGTACATTATGGGATGATGTTTATCCATTCTACATCGCAGCTAATGGTACGGTTTATCCTGCTTATCCCCTAGATGGAATGAAGAGGGACGATGCTGAATCTGATTCTCTATATATTGGTGGAAACAGTGAAAAACAACTTCCTGTAGATGTTTACTATTATGTTACAAGTGGTGAATCTAGAAAGAAAGTTGTAGCATTCCCTAACGTATCTTTTGCAAGAGGTATGTGTTCAGCTCGTAAAATAAGCAAATATACACCTTATTGTCTAAACTTAGGTGAAAAGTATTATAATACTGCAAATCTAAAAGGTACAGATTATATCCAGGATGACAATTCTGCAACGTCAAAAAATCCTTGTGATAAAAATAATTGCTTTATTGTAGTTAAGAGAAAACTAAAATCATTCTAGTTTTATAAGTTAAAAAGAGTCGGAGTATTCCGGCTCTTTTTTGTAGCGAAGAAAGAGAGAAATATTATGATTATTGATACTTTAAATAATATGGATAAATATAGTGAAATTCCTGCTTATGCCGTTGAATTTATCAAAAAGCTGACAAAAGATATTGAGCTTGGCAAATATAAACTGAATGATAAGGAATTTGTTAATATTGAAGAATATCAGCCAAAATCTATAGCTGATGCGAAATTTGAATCACACAAAAAATATATCGATATTCAGATTTTGTTATCAGGGACAGAACGAATATATATAAGACCAGTTAAAGGCTTGACCGAATCTGTTAAATATAGAGAAGAAAAAGATATAGCATTTTACGCTGAATCTGTTAATGATGCTGATTTTGTAACTCTAAATGGTACAAATTTTGTCATGGTTTATCCTCATGAAGCGCATGCTCCACAAGTTGAAGTTCAAAATACAAAAGACAAAGTTAAAAAAGTCGTTGTAAAATTGTTGGTAAAATAGTTACTTTTTAAGCTTTTCAGGGAAAATATCCCATTTGATTTCATTATTTCGTCTAAACCAAGTCAGTTGGCGTTTTGCGTAGTTTCGTGTGTTCTTTTTTAATAAATCTAGTGCATCGTCTAATGAGTACAAGTTGTCTAAATAGCCGATTATCTCTCGATAACCGATAGTATTTACAAGGTTTGGAATCCTGCCATGTTTTTCAAGTAAAGATTTTGTTTCTTCAATCAAGCCATCTTCTACCATTATATCAACGCGTTTGTCTATTCTTTCGTACAAGGTTTTTCGGTCAAAATTTTTGCCAATCCACTCAACTTCATAATTTGATTCGTTTTTACCTCTGCTATCTGCGAGGCTTTTTCCTGTTGTTGAGATAATTTCTATTGCTCGGATTATTTTTTTACTGTCATTTGGGTCAATTGTTTGGGCTGCGTTTTTATCAAGTTTTTCAAGTTTTTCAAAAAGTTCCGATTTTGACAGATTTTTTAGTTCTTCTCGAAGTTCTTTGTTGGCTTCAATCTCAGGTAAATCGAAGTTTTTTAGCAAAATATCAATATATAAACCTGTTCCGCCAACAATTATTGGAGTTTTTCCTTTTTTTAAAACCTTTTCAATTACTGCAGTTCCTTCTTTTTTATATAAACCTGCAGAGTAATCAAATTCAGGCTCCACAATATCAATCATATAGTGTGGAATTCCCTCTCGTTCTTCAATTGTCGGTTTTGCAGTTCCAATATTGAAACCTTTATAAACAAGACGAGAATCTGCGGAGATGATTTCACCACCAATCTTTTTGGCTAATTCTATTGAATACGCAGTTTTTCCGCTTGCTGTAGCACCGACAATTGCTATAACTTTTGGTTTATTTGATAAAAGTTTGCTCATAATATGAAAATAATAACACAACTATATAGACTAAGAAATAATAAAAGAGCATTAGTACAATAAAATATAAAATCGGATTAGACATCAAAAATGTGTTTAGTATTGAAATTGTCACCACCAAAAATGCGATATATAAGTATAAAATTATTGAATTGCTAAGATGGGTAAAGATTTTTATTATTGAATAATAAAGTGCTTTAAATGAGACTTTTTCGGTGTAAACAACTTCAGGAATCCAAAGCATTGTAATAAATGAAACAATTGCAAGACCGATAAGTCCCAATATATACCAACATTTTAGGACTAATAATTCATTTGGTGATAATTCGCTGATTTTATTTACAAATTCTTGACCGAATGAAAATATTGATTGGAAATCTAACTCGCTAAAATCAATAGTTCCGACAAATTTGCCAACTAAATATCCGATACCTGAAAAAATAAGTGTATAAATGATTATGTAAATTGAAATTACGCCAATAGATGGCAAAAATAACCTGCCAATCCCTTTTGGTAAAGATAATACAAGTGCCCATAGTGCTTTTGCTCTATCTTTATCAAATACAAAGATTTTTCGAGACAAAGAAATCGTTTTTTTTGCCATATATAGCCATGCTGCCATAAATCCGCTGAGCATTACAAATATTGTAATAATTGCAAGGATTAATTTTGGAGTAGTATCAATAGCCGCAACAGCATATTTGTAGTACCAACTTAGTATTGATAAGAAAATAATAAGCGGTGTTGCTAAAATTATGCAATCATTTGTAGTTTTAAAGCTATTTTTGAATAATTGCAGCATGATATTCCCTCAAATTATTGGGCAACTGTTGTTTCTGACTTTTGTTGATTCTTTTCTGATTCCATTTTGCGTCTTCTTTTACGTCTTCTCATCAAGTCAACAAAAGCCTCAATTCTTGTGATATATCCTGCACGTCCTGTTTGTTCATCCATAATTAATGGAAGGATAGGAATTTCACAGTTTTCTCTCATCGCAGGGAAAATATTTTGTGACATAATTTCAGGCATACAAGTAAACGGACTTATGTGGATAATGCCGTCAATTCCGCGTTCATTTGCATACGCAACATCAGAAACACATTCTAATGCATCACCACCGATATCTCTCATCAAATAAGGTTTTGCAAGTCTATCAGCTCTTTGTAGGTGAGTTTCGCCTTTTCTAAATATTTTAGGAATGATTGCATCTTTCAAAAAGCTGCTTACTGTCAAACTTCTACGTACTTGAACTCCCATTCTGCCAAGTTCTTTTTCAATATTTTGGTTTGAAAATTCGTCATTTACTACGTAAATTTCACCTGTGATATCAACATAAAGGATTTCTCTTTTAGGGTCAATTTCAACTTTTGCCATTTCAGCTTTTATTTGTTTTTCAGCTTTTCTCAAACCTAAAACGGTGTCATTTTCATCAATGATTTTTAAGCATTTTAAATAGTGTTTTTCAGCATCACCATGTTTGATTTCTCTTGCTCTATAGTAAGAATGCATAGTTTCAAGTTTATCCAAGATGAAAACTTTCAAAATCGCAATAATAATTGCTCTTGTAAATAATATCGGATTATTTTTTCCGCTTGCCGCTTTTAAGAAGTTGTATAGACCTTTGATTCCGTCATACAATTGCAATTCTAAATATTTAGTCTCATATCCTAAATCTGTAAGAGCGTTTTCAATACATTTGCCATATTCGCCCAATCGGCAGCAACCTGGGGATGTAATCATCGCAACATAATCTGTTCCGCCTTCAATAGCCTCAATGAAGTTGCCCAAAATTAGTTTATACGGCAAGCAAATTGCTTCAGGTGCGTGTTTAGTACCTAAAGAAAGTGCTTTTTTACTTGTGTATGGCTCAATATATGGTTCACAACCGATAATTCTAAGAGCTGCAGCCCAAGCGTAGCTGATTGTTCCCATGTGTGGGAAAGATATTTTTCTTTTCTTTTGTTCTGTTTTATTTGTCATATTTATATTTCCTTAATGTATTTTAAATCAGGGTGTCTGGCTGCTGTTACTTCGTCAATTTTTTTGACCGGAGTAGTATGTGGAGCAGACAAAATCTTTTCAGGGTTTGTTTTTGCCTCTTGTGCAATTTGAACCATTGTATCTACAAATTCATCCAAAATTTCTTTGTTTTCAGACTCTGTAGGTTCAATCATTATAGCCTCATGAACAATAAGTGGGAAGTAGACTGTTGGCGGATGTGTATTGCCATCCATTAAAGCTTTCGCAATATTTAGAGTCGAAACTCCGCTTTCGTGTTTTTGACGTTCGCCGGATAGTACAAATTCGTGCATGCACGGTTCATCATAAGGCAAGTCATAATATTTTTTCAGTTTTTCTTTCAAGTAATTTGCATTTAAAACGGCATTTTCAGATGCGTGTTTTAAGTTTTTACCCATCATAAGAATATAGGCGTAAGCTTTTACAAGAACAGAAAAGTTTCCGCAAAAATCTTTAACACTGCCGATAGAATGTTTAACGTCATAATTTCTGAAATATTTTTCGCCGTCAAAATCTATAACAGGTGTTGGTAAATAGTTTTTCAGTTTTTCCACAACTGCAACAGGACCTGCTCCGGGACCACCGCCACCGTGTGGTGTTGAAAATGTTTTGTGCAAGTTCAAGTGTACAACATCAAAGCCCATAAGTTTAGGGTTTGTGTAGCCCATAATTGCGTTGAAATTTGCTCCGTCATAATATAGCAATGAGCCGTTGTCGTGCATAATTTTAGAGATTTCTTCAACTTGTTCTTCAAAAATTCCCAAAGTGTTCGGATTAGTCATCATAATTGCCGCAACATCTTTATCTAAAACGGTTTTTAATGCGTCAATATCAACTTGTCCTTTTTCGTTTGATTTGATTTCAACAATGTCAAAACCGCTCATTCTCGCGCTTGCAGGGTTTGTGCCATGAGCTGAATCTGGTATAATAACTTTTGTTCTTTTTTCGCCAATGGTATCAAAATATTTTTTGATAATCATCATGCCAGTCATCTCACCATGCGCACCTGCAGAAGGTTGAAGTGTGATTGCATCCATTCCTGTAACTTTCAATAGCGCATTTTGAAGATTATACATAAGTTTAAGCGCGCCTTGTGCCATTTCATCAGGACAATTTGGGTGGATATTAAACCCCTCAAGTGATGCTAAAAACTCATTGACTTTCGGATTATATTTCATTGTGCAAGAACCAAGCGGATAAAATCCTTTTTCAATACAGAAATTAAGGTCTGACAAATCTTTGTAATGTCTCATTACATCAAGTTCGCTCAATTGAGGTAATCCAACCTCTGTTTTTCGCAAACAATCAGACGGAATAAAGCTGACATCAATGTTTTCATCTGTTAAATTTATGCCGTCTATTCCATTTGTTTTTTCAAAAATTGTTTTCATCTTCTAAATAATCCCCTGTTTTGCCAAGTCTTTTTTTATTCTGTCTAATCCTGTTTGGATGATTCTTGAAATTCTCGATTGAGAAATATTAAATTCTTCTGCAATTTCTCTTAATTTCTTCTCCTTGAAAAATTTGTACTCAATGAGTTCTCTTTCTCTTGGCGGAAGTTTTTTCATAGATTCTAAAATCCCTTCCTTCAGTTCCGAAAACTCTATTCGCTCTTCAGGAGTTTTGTCGTTGGCTTTGATTTGGGTCGGTATCTCCGCGTCTTGCAATTCATCTATTGAAAGAATGTTTTTATAAACATCTGCCCTCATTTCAGCATCGTTTGTTTCGGCATCTTCATCAATGCAAGCTTGTTTATTTTTCAGGGTATACCATTTATATCTTCTTCTTACTTCATTTCGGATAGCCCATTTGATTGCAGTTGAAAGATAAGTGTTGTTATATGTTTCAGGACTGTGATTTTTAAACAAAATATAAAGTGCATGAGTTCCTATATTGATTAATTCTGGCAACTCAATAAGATGTGAGCGTGAAAACTTTTGATACTCAACTTTAGCAATGATTTCGATTAACTCTTTATATTCTTTTAGTTTAATATTTTCTTCAGCTGACATTACTATAACTAATCCTAATAAAATAAAAAATTATAATCTTTTACACCCCCATCATATCAGAAAAAATTGTATATGGCTAGCTAATGTAATTTTCCTTAACATATCTTATTTTCAATAAAAAAGGAGGGTATATGAAAGTTTTATTTTGTACAGACGGTTCAAAAATAAGTTTTTCGGCAATCAGAAATTTTTCAAAATGGATGAAAGATATCACGGTAGATATTTTTTGTGCGGTTGATTGGACTTTTTTGCCTGATTCGGTTTCTGTTGAAGATAGTGAGTTTGCAAATCAATGTTCAAATTCAGCCAATACAATTTTAGATTACGCACAAAGAATGTTAGAAGAATACGAGATTAACGTCGGTCAAAAAATCAAAATTTGCGGTTCGACAGTTGATTCTATTTTAGAAATTTGCGAAAAAGATATGTACGATTGTATAGTCTTGGGTTCACACGGCAAAAAGGGGATAGAAAAATGGCTTGGTTCAGTATCTCAAGAAATTGCCGCCGTAGCTAAGATTCCTGTATATATATCAAAAGATAAAAGAGATAATAATAAAGTTTTATTCACTGTTGATTCCTCTGAAATAAGTGAAGAAATTGTTGCAAAAAGTTTTGATATGTTTGATTTTACGGACAAGCAAATTTATCTAGCAACTGTATATGAAATTCCTGATTATTTGTTTTTAGAAGGTAATCTTGATACTAACTGGATGTTAGAGGTCGGCAAAAAACAAGAAATCGCTGCAATGCTTTTATTAAATAAATTTGAAAAAATGTTTGAAGACAGGAATTTGAAAGTCTTTCATAAAGAAGTCTTAAACGGAGTTCCTGCAAAAGAACTTATCGATTATATTTCAAAAGAAGATATCGACCTTGCTGTTTGCGGTATTCGAGACAGAAAATATTTTGCGAAGTTTTTGCTAAATTCTGTTAGTAAACGAATTTTAGAATACGCAAAATCAGATGTTTTAATTATCAGATAAATAAGGTGAAATTTTTATTCTGTCATCTTCTATTTCAGCCATAGCACCATAAGGTATTGTTGCCTTTGTGTCGCTGTGGCTGATTGGATATCCGCCCAAAATGGGGATATCATATTCATTTGCGATTGAATAAATTAAATCATCAAAATATTTTTCGTTATCTAAATCCAAAAAGTCTCCAAGAATAATTCCTTTGAGGTGAGTTTTGAAGGTTTCTATATTTAGTAACTGAGTAAAATATCTGTCAATTTTGTACGCAGGTTCGTTTAAGTCTTCCGCAAAAAGTATAAAGTCTTCTTTCGGTATAAAATCGACTCCGCATAGGGATGTAAGTGTAGAAAGGTTTCCGCCAATCAAGAGTCCTTTTGCTTTGCCTGATTTATAAATTTTTAGATTTGTCGGTTCAATTTCAGAGATATTTTGGGTTAAAGTTTGGAAAAATTTATTTTCGGTAAACTCGTTTATTTTATCAGATGAAAAATCACTCTGAGCCATTGGAGCAGAAAAAGTTATAAGTCCTGTGTTTTTGAAAATCATCGCACTTAGTGCTGTGATATCAGAGTATCCGCAAAAAATTTTAGGATTGTTTTTAATTAAGTTATAGTCAATTTTATTTATCAATCTTATTGCGCCATAACCTCCGCGAGCACAAATTATAGCATTGACACTTTTGTCACTAAATGCATTTTCAAGGTCAGTTAGACGTTCTTGGTCTTCTCCTGCCAAGTAATTTTTTTGCTTTGTGATATAAGAACCTAATTTAACTTTAAAACCTTTATTTTCAAAATACTGTTTAGCTTTTAAAATTTTTTGTTCGTCAACTTCACCTGATGGTGCGATTATGCAAATTGTATCACCTTGGTTTAAATTTTTTGGTTTAATTAAGTTCATAAATCACCCTATTTTATCTCTTCTTTGTTATAATTACTTTATCATGAATAAAAATTATATACCTTTGTACAGAAAGTACAGACCGCAAACTATTGAGCAAATTGTAGGACAAGAACATATTAAAAAAGCGTTGGCAAATGCTATTCAAATGGATAGAATTTCTCATGCTTATCTTTTTACAGGTCCTAGAGGAACAGGTAAAACGTCTACTGCCAGAATTTTTGCCAAATCTTTGAACTGTGAAAAAGGTCCGACAATTTCTCCTTGTAATGAATGTGAAAATTGTAAAAACATCACAAATTCTATACCGATTGATGTTATTGAAATAGACGCGGCAAGTAATCGTTCCGTTAATGATGCTGATGAAATTATTCAAAAAGTTGCATTAGCTCCTGTACAAAGCCGTTATAAAATTTATATAATCGACGAAGTTCACATGTTGACAAATCAAGCGTTTAACGCTCTATTGAAAACATTAGAAGAACCGCCAAAAAATGTTATTTTTATCTTGGCAACAACAGAAGTTCACAAAGTTTTGGACACTATCAAAAGTCGTTGTCAAAGATTTGATTTCAAACGTATTACAACTGATGATATCGCTAAGCATTTGAGATATATTTCTGATAGCGAAGGCATAAATATCACGGATGAGGCGCTTTCTTATATTGCACAAAACTCAGCAGGCGGAATGAGAGACAGTATCGCTCTTTTAGACCAATTGAGTGTCCTTAATTCCGCAGATACTGCAATTTCTGTTGATGATATAAATAATTTGCTTGGCAGATTGTCGTTTAATTCATTGTCTAATTTGTTCGGAGCAATTGTTGAATCTGACCAAAATAAAGCTTTGGATGTCTTGAATGAAATTTATAATCAAGGAAATGAACCTGTTCAAATTTTATCCAACATGCTTGAATATTTCAGAAATGCTTTGATTTTAAAATCAGTCGGAGACAAGGTTTCTAATGCGGTTGTTCAATTAAATGCAGAGCAGGTGAAATCTTTATCTGATAAATTACAAAATGTTGAAACTCATCAACTTGTTTCTTTGATTGATAAATGTGCATCATATATCAAAGAATTGAAATTGACTGCAAATCCTAAGTTGTGGCTTGATGTTTCAATTTTAGATATGGCTAATTTGACAGAAAACACTAAACTAGAAGATTTGCAAAAGCGTATTTCTATGCTTGAATCAGGGAGCGCTCCTCGTGTGGTAAATTCTTCACCATACAATACTCCGCCATCACCTGTTAAAAAGCCTGAAGTTATGCGCCCATCAATAAAACCAACCGAACACAAGGCAGAACAACAGCCTGCTCAAGTTCATAAACCTGTTCAACCACAGCAGGCTGCTCATACGGAGGAAGAAGTTTTATCAGAACCTGTTCCAATGTCAAAACCTGCTCCACCAAATTCTTTAAAAGGTTTGTGGGCAAAGTTGCTTGAAAATATTTCAAGTTTCCCTTCTCGTGCGATTTTGAAACAACAGGCAATTCCTGTAAAAATCACACCGGACGAAGTTATTATTTCGATTAAAAACCAAAGTTGGTTAAAACAATTCGGACCGGAAGGCTCAAAACACGGTTTTATTGTAGATGCATCAAACGCTGTGTTTGGCAAGACTGTTGCAAAAGTTATTGTCCGTGCTCCTGAATCAGGAGATGAGGCAATCAGAAAAGAACAGCAAGGCAGTGCCTCTGCAGATGATGACAAACCTGCCCCTGCACAAGCTCCTGCAAAAAAGTTTGAACCAAAACCACAACCAAAAGCAGAAGAAATCCATGAGGCCGTTGATACATTAAAAGCCTCAAATGCTCAAGCTGTTCCGCCGAAAAAGAAACATTCAACTGATTCGTATCACTCAGATGGTGTGAATATGGTTATGGATTTGTTTGAAGGCAAATTTATTGAATAATTGATTTTATAAAATATAACTTTTTAAACAGAAACCCCTGAGTGAATAACTCAGGGGTTTCGATATTTATTTAGTGTTATTAGTTATAAATTTTTCTTGTTAAGTCTGCTTTACGCAATCTGAAGTTTTCAGGAGTGATTTCAAGCAATTCATCATCTCCCAAGTATTCAAGAGCCTCTTCAAGAGATAAAATCTTAGGTGCTTGAAGTGTTACCATAACGTCTGCTGTTGAACTTCTCATGTTTGTGAGTTTTTTGGTTTTGCAGATGTTTACTTGGATATCTTGCGGTCTGTTACATTCACCGATAATCATACCTCTATAAACTTTAGTTTTCGGAGTGATAAAGAATACGCCTCTATCTTCAAATTGAGCCAAAGCGTAAGGAATTGCTTCACCTTGTTCAAATGCGATGATTGACCCGCTTCTTTGACGAGGAATATCGCCTGCATAAGGTCTGTAGTGAAGGAATGTGTGGTACATAATACCTTCACCTCTTGTCATTCTGATAAATTCACTTCTGAAACCGATAAGTCCTCTTGCAGGAATGTGGAATGTAAGATTTGTTCTTCCTTTTGAAGTTTGCATATCTTTCATTTCAGCTTTTCTTGCAGATAATCTTTCGATTGCACTGCCTGCATATTCTTCAGGAACATCGATAATTAAGTTTTCGTAAGGTTCACAGTGTTCACCGTTGATAGTTTTATAAATTACTTCCGGTTTTGATACTGCAAACTCATAACCTTCACGTCTCATTGTTTCGATAAGAATACTCAAGTGAAGTTCACCACGACCTGAAACTTTGAAACAGTCTGTAGAATCGGTGTCTTCAACTCTCAAACTTACGTTCTTTTCAAGTTCGCTGTATAAACGTTTTCTGATTTGTCTTGATGTTACAAATTTACCTTCTGTACCTGCAAATGGGCTGTCATTTACAGAGAAATTCATTTGTAATGTAGGTTCGTCAACTTTGATAAGCGGAAGAGCTTTTGGATTAACAGGGTCACAAATTGTTTCACCGATTTGGATATCTGCAAAACCTGCAATACCTACGATATCACCTGCTGATGCGCTTTCGATTTCAACTCTGCCTAAGTCTTTGAACCCAAATAATTTAACAACTTTTCCTCTTTCTTGACTTCCGTCTGCATGGATTACACAAACTTGGTCTTGAGAATTGATTTTGCCGTGTGCAATTCTGCCGATAACGATTCTACCAACGTATTCGTTATAATCAAGTGTTGTTGCTCTGAATTGGAATGGTTCGTTTTCATCCCCTTCAGGAGCTTTGATGTTTTCAATAATGCTATCAAGTAGAGGTACCATATCTTTTCTTTCGTCTTCAAGGTCTTTGATTGCAAATCCGTTCAAACTGCTTGCAAAAATGAAAGGAAAGTCAATTAAATCTTCTCTGTCAGTTAATTCTGTAAATAGGTCAAAAACCTTGTCTAAAGCTGTTAATGGTTCAGCTGCAGGTTTATCAATTTTGTTAATTACAACAATAATTTTTAGACCAAGTTCAAGAGCTTTTGACAATACAAATCTTGTTTGAGGCATTGGACCTTCTGCTGCATCGACAATTAATAATGCACCATCAACCATGCCCAAAACTCGTTCAACTTCCCCACCGAAGTCGGCGTGACCAGGGGTATCTACTACGTTGATTTTTGTACCTTTATAATCAATTGAAATGTTTTTAGAAAGAATTGTGATACCACGTTCTCTTTCCAAATCATTACTGTCTAATACACGTTCTTCTACGTGTTGGTTTTCACGAAAAACGCCGGCTTGCTTTAGCAAGCAGTCAACCAAAGTAGTTTTACCGTGGTCAACGTGGGCAATAATCGCGATATTTCTTATATTTTCGTTACAAGTCATACATTCCCTACCATTCATATATTTATTTTAGTGTACTTTTTACACTTTTATCATAAATCAGAAAAATTATAATTTCAATATTATTTACATTATATTAATTTGTTAGCAGAATTAGTAATATCTTCCATAACGCTGTTAATAATTTTTAACAGTTTTTCGGATTTCAGTTCGTTTGCAATTTCTTTTGCTGTTTCAAGTTCATAAATTGATTGATTCGGATTTGTTCTTTTTTCTGCTCTTGCAATTCTGATTTTTACATGACAAAGCAAGCGTTGATAAGCATCCAGCGGTTTCATTTTTCGAGTGATTGACATAAATCTGTCTTGCGCTTTGTCATAATTTTTGCAAATTGTACTTAATGCTCTTTTTTCATCATACAAAAGTCGCAAACGCTTTTGTCCTTGAGGTTCAGTTATTGAATATATTTTATTCAAATCTTCACATCTTGCCATAATATGAACTGGGTCATTGAATCTTTTCGCAATAGCAAGTCCGTTATATGCCAACTGTTCTACTTGAGATGGTTTGTTGTGATTAAGTTTTATTAAAAAACTGTAAATAACTCCTGCAAGTTTTCCGTTTCCTAAACTTACTAAAGTTTCTGCAAGTCTTTTAGAATTTTTGTTCATAACTTCGCGTTGAGAACATTCTTCAAATCTGTCACCAAGTCCTGCAAGTTGTGCATAAAACGATTTGACGTCGACTTCTTCTTTTCTTTTTGAGCTGGAAATTACTTTATTTTGAAAAATGTTAAAAGCCTTGCTAGGGTCATTCATTTCCTTTGGTGTGAATCTTAGTTTTATCATGTTTTTGTCCTTTTTTAGAATATAAAACTTCTAAAAATATAATTTGCTATGCTTTTTCAGGAGCATAAGCAATAGCAGAACAAATTAAACATGTAAGTCCAAAAGCTATACCAAAACACATTGTCCAGTGGTATGAAGTTAAAAATGCCGTTTGGTATTTAATCCCTTCTTCAACCAAAAGGTTTCTGAAACTGTCAAATAATGTAATTGTAACTGCTACTCCCAAGATATTCCCAAGATTTCTTGATAGGGATAGAATGCCACTTGCGATACCGAGTTCATCTTTGTTTACGCAAGTGATAATTGCGTTATTTGAAGGGGATTGAAAACATCCGTTGCCTATTCCCATAATCACAGATGCTAAAACTATTTCCCACATTGGTGTTGATGGGTTAAACGTTGTGAAAATTATCAATGCTAGAATATAAATACAAGGACCTGCAATTGTTAAACCTCTGCTACCGTTTTTGCCTGCATAACTTCCTGCAAAAGGTGCTACAGCAGATGACGCGATTGAATAAGGTAAAATTAGCAAACCTGTTAAAAATGCGTTATATTTTACGATTTCTTGCAAGAATAACGGCAACAAAATCCCATTTGTAAACATGCACATATAAGATGTCATGACAGCGATATTTCCAAATGTAAATGTCTTAATTTTGAACATCTTAAAATTGATTAGCGGATAATTGATTTTGCTGTCCCTAAAATAAAATAGTCCGCCAAAAATTAATGTCATAACGCCTAATACTATGATTCTTAGAGATTTCCAACCCCAAGTGTGACCTTCAGAAATCGCAAGTAGTAGTGCAAATAATGCGATTGAAAAATATATAAATCCTCGATAATCAAATTTGAACTGCTTTTTCTTTGTGAATTTTGGGAGTAATTTGTAGGATAAATATGCGCCGATTAAGGCAATTGGAACTGACGGTAAAAATATCGCATGCCAGTCAAAAGCATTAATTAAAAAACCACCGACAGCAGGGCCGCTCATACCACCAATTGCCACAATACATGCATTGATTCCCAGAGCTTTTCCTCTGGCTTCCCCATGGAAAAGTGTCGCAATGACAGCCGGACCGTTCGCAATCATAATTGACGCGCCTGAAGCCTCTAAACATCGATAAGCTAATAATGTGTAAAAATTATTTGTTGTTGAGTTTAAAATTGCGCCGATTGCAAAAATTAAAAATCCTGCACTGTAAACTTTGTTTTTCGGAAAAATGTCACCGAGTTTGCCAAAAAACGGTAAAAATACAGTAAGAACAAGCATGTATGCAATGATAACCCACTGAACTTCTGTCAAATTTACATGCAAACCTTGAGCTATTGGGTATAGTGCAAGATTCACCGTGCTTGAATCTAACATGCCGAGGAAATTGCCGATAATTATCAGTATACACATTATCCATTTAATATTTGTAGTGCTCATAATAAAATATTAGCATATTAAATGATGTTGGTATGTAAAGTTTTGTAATTCTCTGAAAATTTAGTGATTTAAGCAATTGTAAGATTTTTTACTAAAAGTGTGAAGAATATTGAAAAGCTTACTCGTATATGGTATAATTAATACTATAATTGATTATAGTATTTGGAGTTTGATGAGGATGAATTCATTTATAAAAAGGCTAAAAGCTTTCTCACTGACAGAGTTATTAATCGTATTGGTAATCGTTGCCGTGCTGTTTGCCGCCTTAGCACCGATATTTACTAAACGTCATGGGAGTGATGCCTCTGGTGATGAACCTGTATGGTTATTTGTTAATAACGATGAACAACGTGATGCCTTTTATGACTCTGGGCAAAGAACACTTACTTCTACTGCCTTTTTTGGCTTAGAACCGCGTAGTTTATCTGCTAATCTTGAGCCATATTCAAAAGCTATTATAAAAGCTAATAAAAACCAAAATATGATTCAGTTCAGGTATGGTGCTGAAAGTGATGGTGCAATAACCGGATTGCTGACCTTTGATAATAAGGGTAATTTGCTCCATGTTAATAAACTTCAAGGTAATTCAGCTAATAACTATAACAAAGTTATAAATAATTCAGAATGGAATACAGTTGCAGGTTCTGAGGCATTTACAAAAGTCGCTAAAGCCGGTGGAACAACTGCAATAGGTTCAAATGCCGTCAGAGGTGGAGGCAACAATCCAGCTCGTCTTACTGCTATTGGTGCTAATGCGGGTCAATATGCAGGTGGCGACTCTGATGAAGGTGATGATAGTGTATTTGTTGGAACAGGTGCCGGTCGTGGCAATTCTACAGATGATGGCAAGAGAATCCAATCTTCGGTTGCGCTTGGTTCCGGCGTTTTGGGTATTGATACTTCATCAGGTTCAAACAATGTTTTTGCTGGTCATAATGTGTCAACTGCAGGTATTTTATCAACCAGTGCAGAAAAAAATACAATTATCAACCAACCATTGTACTATGGAGATTATCCTGTAGAGGATACTATAGTTGGTTATTATTCTTATACCGGTGGTGATAGTAATGCAAAAGCCATTACTGCTGTTGGTTATAATGCATGTTCTGCGATGTCTTCAGCCGTTGGTCTTGGTTCAGATGGTAAAAGATACGGTAGTCGAACTTGTTTAGGTTATGGCTCTGGTATGAGTATGGGTACAAGTACTTATACTGTTCCTACATCATTTGTAACTGATAAGTATGACCATATATATTTAGGTGGAACTCCAAATGGTTTTGGAGGGCAAAGCGTATTGGAAGTTCATAATATAAATGCAACTCCAATCCTAGATGCAACTCCTAAAGTTGGACCGACTGTTGTTTTGAACTCTAACTTGGTAGTTCGAGGTGGAATGTATTTCCCTAGAACAGATAATAAGGCTGTTCAAAGTGTCGCTTATGATTCTTTAATTCCGTCATCTGGTAAAGTTCAAAATCAGGATTACTGTTCACATGGTTGCTTAGGTCGTAAAAAATGGCGTGGTAAAAACGGTTGTAAAGTCATTGCTGATTTATTCAATTTCTTATTTAATGTTGCAGTTATTGGTGGCGCATTATGGGGTGCTATTTCAGCGATTACTGGTGGTGCAATTTGGTCTCCGGGTAGTTGGATTTCAAATGCTTTTTCTCCATCAAATGGTGGCAGATACAGAAGTCCAGACCCTCCATCAGGTTCAGCATGGTTATTTACAGCTACAACTTCTTTAAATTGTTCAAACTCAGGTGTTTGTCCGAACTTAAAAACTTCTGATAGAAGATTAAAGGCTGATATTTATACTAATAAAGATGCTTTAGATAAAATTATGTATGTTATGCCATATAACTATACATATAAAGCAGATAAAGACAATACACCTCAAGTAGGTGTAATTGCTCAGGATTTGGAAAAATATTTACCAAATTCTGTATCTAAAGATGATAAAGGATATTTATCTATCAGATGGGATGAATTGTTCTACGTAACAATTAATTCTGTCAAGGCTTTGGATGCTAAAATCACAGGATTGAATTCTTCTGTTGATGCAGTTGAAAAAGATTCAACTATGTTGGCTAAAGAACAAAAATCTACTAAAAATCGTATAAAAGAAATTTCAAAACGTATTGATAAACTTGAAAAATAATGGAGTACAAGATGAAATATAATAAACGTAAAGGTTTTACATTGGCAGAAGTTATGGTGCTGTTAGCTACATTAACAGTATTAATGGCTGCTTTTGCTCCTATTTTTACAAGGAGATATACAGCTGGTGGAATTGATGATGTATGGTCTTATGTTCCAGGTGATAATGAATATGATGCATATTATGATTCGTTAAGTAAAAAGCAGACAGCTCAGGCTTTTATCGGAATTACACCAACAAACTCGCTAGATGTTCAAAATGCAGTAAAAGATGGAAATAACAATATTTTGTATTCAAAATTAGTTATACGTGCATCTGATAATTTAAGTGTTGGTAAACCACAAAATCAGATTCAATTTAGGTATGCTCCAAGTACAAATTCTGCAGCAGGTGAACTTGTGGGTTCATTGTTTGCCGGTAATAATAATATGCTCATTGGTGGCACTTATTCAGAATTGGGCAAAAATAATGATGCTAATACCTCTTTTGGTGCAAATTCTTTGTCAAGTTTAACAACAGGTCTTGGTGTTACTGCTGGTATTGGGAATACTGCAGTTGGATATAATGCATTGAAATCTGTTACTACGGGTGGGTATAACACTGCTATTGGTTATAATGCAGGTAAATCAATAACAACATTTGATAGAAATACTTTTGTTGGTTATAATGCAGGTTCAGGTAATACTGGTTCTATGAATACGGGTGTTGGGTCTTATACTATGGCAGGTAGTGGTACTGGAAATGCCAATGTTGCTGTCGGTAATCACATCTTAGAAAAATCGAGTGCAGGCACTATGAATACTGCTGTTGGTAACTATGCATTAAACAGTTTGACCTCAGGTTATGGAAACACTGCATTAGGTTATAATGCAATGGCTTCTTTAATTAAGGGCTCATATAATACAGCAATAGGTGCAAATTCTTGTAATGGTGCCGGTGAAAATGTCGGATATGTTACATGTATTGGTTATAATGCAGGTACAGGAACTACTGCTGCTCCATTTAAGGGTACGGACCCTGAAGATGAAGTTGTTTTGATTGGTACAGTTCCTGAACAAAAAGATGATATGGACCAAACTTATGCTCCGAGTGCAGTTTTAGAGGTTCATAATAGAAAAACAGCTAACAAAAAGATTACTCTTAACACAGGTGATGAATCTGTTGTAATTAACGGTAATTTAATTGTTCGTGGGCAGTCATACTTTGAATCATATATGATTCGTCAAATAAATGGTTCAAAACCGGCAGAAAAATTAAGAAAAGGCTTGGTTGGATTTAAGCTTGTTGAACATAGTATGTCAAGTGGTGGCAGTGGTAGAGTTATGCTATTTGCCGGGTACGATGGTATTTATAGAACTGGACGTTCAAGAGGTTATTGCAAAGGTTGGAAATGGCATGTAACTGATGATATACGTCCAAACTGTGTTTGTACTGCTGTTGGTGATGAACCAAATTCTAATCATACTCAATTCAAATATACCGGTACAGATTACAAGTCAAGTAAATCTTATGACTGGGCTACAAAAATGGACAAGAATAATGGTTTAGAAGATAATAATGAAAGTGGTGCACCGGCTAAATATAAAGATGGGTCTTATTCCCGAGATATTACTTTAGAGCGTTATGCTAAAGGTACCGATAGCGGTTTAGATGCAAATTATCCGGGGACAGATAGACCGTACGCCCACCTTTATGGAAATGCGTCATGTTGTCCAATGTTGTCTTCTGATATCAGGTTGAAAAATGTTGGTGAAAAGTTCACCGGTGGTTTAGCTGAAATCAAAAAGTTAAATGTATATAATTACACATTCAAAAATGACCCTAACAAACTTCCTCATGTTGGTGTTATCGCGCAGGATTTGAAGATGGTATTTCCAAATGCCGTTGTCAAAGGTGACGATGGGTACTATAAAATCCGTTGGGATGAAATGTTATATGCAGCAATTAACGCAGTTAAAGAGTTAAATACAAAAGTTTCTAAAATTGCCAACAGAATTGAATCTGACAAAAATCGAGTTGCAACATTGAAAAAAGACAACGCTCAATTAAATGCACAACTAGATAAATTGGCAGATGAATTGACCGTTTTAGAATCTAAAAAACATAAGTAATATTTTGCTAGAAGAACACAGAAACGCCAAACAAATAAAATTTGTTTGGCGTTTTCTTATTTATACAAGAAAAGAACTCTTGCCAATATCGACAAGAGCTCTTTGTTCTAATTATTTTTTTAGCTTAAACACATCCGCAACCGCAAGAACATGCTTGAGATTTTAGAGTTTCAGCTTTATCAACATGTTCCCAAGGAACATCGATATCTGTACGACCCATGTGTCCATAAGCTGCTAATAATTGGTAGAATTTACCATTGTTTTTAGCAGGTAGGTTTCTCAAGTCAAATTTCTTGATAATTGATGCCGGTCTAAGGTCGAAGTTTTTAGCAACCAATTCAGAAATTTCATCATCTGAAATTTTACCTGTGCCGAATGTATCAACCATGATTGAAATAGGTTCAGCAACACCGATTGCATAAGCTAATTCGATTTCGCATTTTTCAGCAAGACCTGCAGCTACGATATTTTTAGCAACATATCTTGATGCATAAGCAGCAGAGCGGTCAACTTTTGTTGGGTCTTTTCCTGAGAATGCGCCACCGCCGTGTCTTGAATAACCTCCGTATGTGTCAACGATGATTTTTCTACCTGTCAATCCTGAATCACCTTGAGGTCCGCCGATAACAAAACGTCCTGATGGGTTGATTAAGATAATAGTGTTATCATCAAGTTTAATATCTTCATTTTCAAAAACATAGTCAATAACAAGTTTTTTCAAATCATTTTTAATGATGTCTTGAACTTTTTGGTTATCAGAAATCCCATTGATAACAGGATTATGTTGAGTTGATAACAATACAGTATGGATTCTTGCAGGTTTACCGTCAACATATTCAACAGTAACTTGAGACTTTCCATCCGGTCTTAGGTAATCAACAAGACCTTGTTTTCTGATTTGAGCCAATCTGAAAGATAACTTGTGAGCCAAGCTGATAGGTAGAGGCATAAGTTCAGGTGTTTCGTTACAAGCATAACCAAACATAATACCTTGGTCTCCTGCACCTAGTTCTTCAGTTTCAACTTTTGATGTATCAGCATTGTTTTCTCTTGATTCAAGAGCTTTGTTTACGCCGTTTCCGATATCTGTAGATTGTTCATCAATGCTAGTTAATACAGCGCAGGTATTAGCATCAAATCCGCCTGCATTTGAACCAACGTAGCCAATATTTTTGATTGTGTTTCTAACAACTTGTGGAATATCAACATAGCAATCTGCTGTAATTTCACCGCAAACAAGAGCCATACCTGTTGTAACAGTAGTTTCTGCAGCAACTCTTGATTGTCTGTCCTTAGTCAAAAATTCGTCCAAAATCGCATCTGAGATTTGGTCACAAACTTTGTCGGGGTGTCCTTCTGTAACTGATTCAGAAGTGAACAAAAAATTTTTTGGTGTCATTTCTTTTCTCCTTAATTTATTTTCACCGCCGGTAAGTCTTTTAATTCCAACCCGGCACTCCATTTTTCTTTTATAGTTTAGTGCAAAGTTTACACTAAATCAAATTTTGAGATATTTCTTCATAATAAAAGTTAATATATTAAAAAGGAACACTAAAATGTGCTCCTTTTCTACTAAATATTTATTGTTTTTACTGTGCTTTTAGTTTATTAACTCTTGCTGTTAGACTGTCAACTTGAGATTTTAATACTGTATTTTCTTTTTCAAGTTTAGAAATTTGAGTTTCTGCATTTGTTGTACGTTTAACAAGTGCAACAATTTTTCTATCCAGTTCTTTTATCGCATTGATTGTGGCATAGAACATTTCATCCCACTTGATTCGCAAATATCCGTCTTCTCCTTGGAATACAGAGTTAGGGAATACTTTTTGCAAATCTTGAGCCATAACACCGACATGCGGAGCTTTTTTAGGGTCGTTTTTGAATGTAAAGTTATAAACTGTCAGTTTATTTAGTTCGTTTAGACCTGCCAAGCTGCGTGTTCCGATATTTTTTAGTCTTCTGTCAGATGTGTCAAGTTTTATGCACCCACTTGAAAAATTATAGGTATATTGGTTTGTTGCGCATGTTGCGTAGCCGGTACTTAATGTTCCGCTTGCTCCATAGTATCGAACAGCTTTGTTTCCAGTTTTGTTCCTGTCAAGATAAATTTTGTCGGTAAAATGGTATAGGTTTTGCCCAACAGTAAAATACGGACGACCTTTTATAATCAAGTTCCCATTGATAACTGTTGTAGTATTTGATACCGTATTAACATTTCGCCCAAGGTGCATTGTCAATCTATTGTTAGAGCCTCCAACATTGTGTATCTCTAGCACTGCATCGCCACCAAAGTTTTCAGGTTTAGAACCTATGTAGGTTCTTTGTATGCTATCTCCACCATCTTTTGTTTTTAAATAATTAGTGGATGTAGTTCCTGAGTGTGGACCTGAATTTGCACCAATACAGGTTTTATAAGAGCCTTTTGTCAGTTCTCCACAAGCATTATAGCCAATTGCTACATTGCCGGTACCTTCTGTTAAGTTGGATAATGCATAAGCGCCAATTGCAGTATTTTCTGTACCTCCACCACTTTTTAAAGCATAATAGCCGATAGCTGTATTATTGAAACTTGTATTGTTATTTCCTGCAAAAGCTCCAATAAATACATTGCTTGAGCCTGTCGTATTTTCACCCGCGCTATAGCCAACATAAACATTTTCACCTGCATTTGTAGCATTTAACCCAGCGTTAGCACCAATAAATGTATTGTTCCTATTTGTAATTTTTTCACCGGCTCTATACCCAATTGCTGTATTATTTTTGTGTGTTGATACTGCAGCTAATGCATTATAGCCAACCGCAGTGTTAGTTGACCCTGTCGTGATTGAATTCAATGCCATATAACCAATAGAAGTATTATTTTTAGCACCGTTAGATTCATCTGTTGAAATCCCAGGGTAAGCACCACCAACTAGCATGTTTGAATTAACATCAAGCCAAGAACCTGCGAAATCACCTTTATCTTCGGCATTCGCTCTTTTATATCTAAATTGAATTTGTCGTTGTACTTTATCACTAATAACAGGTCCTGAACGGATAACCAATTTGGAAAACGGTGAGTATGCCGTTTTAATATCATCTTCTGTTGCCGGAGTCATCCCAAAGAAAAATTGACTTCTGTGGTCCGGTGAACCTGAAAAAGAAAATGCATTCAATGTTGTATTTTGACGGTCAGATTCCCAAACTGCACCTGTTGCTGTTTTTACTGCTCTTTTCGTAAAAAATGGTGCGCAGGCTGCGAAGATTATTGATAACACAAGTAATACTAACATTATTTCTGCTAAAGTATACGCGTGTTTTTTTGTAAAATTCATACTCAAACTCCATCTAATATAATTATATTTATTCTTTCAGTATAACATATTTAGATACTGTTTTCAATATTTTACAACTTTTGTAACATTCTGAAATTCAATGATTATTTTTGTGCTATTCTTTACTTATAGACAGTTTAAATATGAGGAAAAATAATTATGTCAGCAACAAAAATCGAAGATTTACCTACGGTTTACAATGCACAAGAAACCGAATCAAGTATTTATAAGTTTTGGGAAGATAACGGCTTTTTCAAAGCTGATTCCAGTAGTCCTAAGAAACCTTTCTCTATTGTAATTCCGCCACCAAATGTTACAGGGGTTTTGCACATGGGGCATGCGTTGGATGAAACTTTACAAGATATCCTTGTTCGTTATCACAGAATGAGCGGTTACGAAACATTGTGGGTTCCAGGTACTGACCATGCCGGTCTTGCTACTCAAAACGTTGTAGAAAGACAATTGGCTAAAGAAGGTTTAACTCGTAATGATTTAGGTCGTGAAAAGTTTGTGGAAAGGACTTGGGAATGGACTAACGAGCATAAAGGAAGAATCCTTGACCAAATGAAACGTTTGGGGGCATCATTTGACCGCACTCGTGAAAGATTTACTTTTGACAAGGGTTGTTCAGATGCTGTAAAAGAAGTTTTTGTAAGACTTTATGAAAAAGGATTAATTTATAAAGGTTCTTATATTGTAAACTGGTGTCCGAGATGTCAATCTGCTATTTCTGATGTTGAAACAGAATAC
Organism: uncultured cyanobacterium; assembly: GCA_902495705.1. Classification (GTDB taxonomy): domain Bacteria; phylum Cyanobacteriota; class Vampirovibrionia; order Gastranaerophilales; family Gastranaerophilaceae; genus Zag111. The sequence continues at coordinate 52,506 of CABUXT010000004.1, read as the reverse complement.
GAAACAGAACAAGGTCACATGTGGGAAATTTCTTACCCATTGAAAGGTGAGTCAGGTGCAATTATTGTTGCAACAACTCGTCCTGAAACAATTTTTGGTGATGTTGCAATTGCTGTTCACCCTGATGACCACAAATATTCAGAGTTGGTTGGTAAAACAGTTGTAATTCCGCTAACAGGTAGAGAAATTCCGATTATTGCCGATGAATATGTTGATAAGTCATTTGGTACTGGTGCTGTAAAAATTACACCTGCCCATGACCCTAACGACTATGAAGTTGGTAAGCGTCATAACTTGAAACCTATTTGGGTTATTGATGAAGAAGGTAAAATGAAGGCTTGCGGAGAAGTTCCTTCAAATCTTCATGGACTTGACAGATATGAGGCTCGTAAGCAAATCGTAAAAATGCTAGAGGATAATCATTCTTTACTTCGAGTAAGAGACCATGAACACAATGTCGGCAAATGTCAACGTTGCGGAACAACAATTGAGCCGTTACTTTCTGAACAATGGTTTGTAAAAATGAAGCCTTTGGCAAAAGAGGCTATTGCAGCTGTAAAAGACGGTAGAATTAAATTTATTCCTGAACGTTGGGAAAAGAATTACCTTGGTTGGATGGAAAATATCAGAGATTGGTGTATTTCTCGTCAAATTTGGTGGGGTCATCAAATTCCTGCTTATTATAATAATGAAACAGGTGAGATGGTTGTCGCAAAAGAAAATCCTGACCCATCTAAATATACTCAGGATTCTGATTGCTTAGACACTTGGTTCTCATCAGGTTTGTGGCCATTTTCTACAATGGGTTTCCCTAACAGTGAAACAGATGATTTCAAAAAATTCTATCCGACATCAGTTCTTGTAACAGGTTTTGATATTATTTTCTTCTGGGTTGCAAGAATGATTACAATGGGTCTTGAATTTACAGGAAAAGCACCGTTCTCAACTGTTTATATTCACGGTTTGGTTCGTGATGAAAAAGGTCAAAAAATGTCTAAAACTAAAGGCAATACAATTGACCCTGTTGTAATTATTGATAAATACGGTTGTGATGCTTTGAGATTCACCATGACATCATTATGTACTTACGGCGGTCAAGATATCAAAATCAGTGATGAACGTTTTGAATATGGTAGAAACTTTGCTAACAAAATTTGGAACGCATCAAGATTTGTATTGATGAACCTTGACGGCGTTGATAATAAAGATATTGATTATTCAAAATTGACAATCGCAGATAAATGGATTTTGGATAAATTGAATAACACAGCAAAAGAAGTTAATGCAAATATTGAAAATTACAGAATCGGTGAAACTGCTCATACATTGTATGATTTCTTCTGGAATTCATACTGTGACTGGTATGTCGAAATTGCAAAAGTTCAATTGCAAGATGAGTCAATTAAATTGAACACTCAAAGAGTATTGAGATATGTTCTTGATATGTCATTGAGATTGTTGCATCCGATTATGCCACATATTACAGAACGCGTATGGCAATTGATTCCGAAAGAAACTGATATCAAAGCTATTATGCTTGCCCCATATCCTGTATATGAAGACAAATTGTCTTTCCCTAATGAAGCAAGAGAAATGGAATTGGTATTTGAGACAATCAAATCTTTGAGAAATGTTCGTCAAAGTTTCAATATTGCAATGTCAGTGTTGTTTGATATCGAAATTCGTGCAACAGAATCAGAAAAGCCTATTTTCAAATCTATCGAAAGCTATATTAAACGTATGGCAAAAGTTCAAAATATCACATACGCTGATGATAGCGCACCTGTTGCGAAAAAATCTGCTACAGCAGTTGTTTCAGCATCAAAAATTATTATTCCTTTGGAAAACTTAATTGACTTTAATGCTGAAATTGCAAGACAGGAAAAGAAACTCGGAAAACTTCAAAATGAACGTAAATCATTAGAATGCAGAGTTAATAATCCTAAGTTTGTTGCAAATGCTCCTGCTGAATTGATTAAACAAACTAAAGACAGAATTGAAGAAATTCTTGTTCAAGAAAATGCAATTAATGAATTAATTGAAACATTCAAAGCGTAATTTTCGTTAAAATATTAAGGGAGTTCTTAACATTTGTTAAGAACTCCCTTTTTTACTGTCAAATTTTGATTTTATTTGATTTATAAAGAATATTACCGTTTCAGATTTAAGTGTAAAAGTTGCAAAAATTTTGCAAACCTTTACATATTCTGAAAAATTTGGTAGTATTATACACGTAATATATAATGGTAGTGTCTGTTTGACAATGGAGTTAATTATGGTAACAAAAAAGGAAACATCTGATTTAGATTTTGAAGCATTGCTTGACAAATATGATTACAAATTTCAAAAAGGAGATTTGGTAAAAGGCGTTGTTTGTGGCTTTGACGGTCAAGGCGTAATGGTAGACATTGGAGCAAAGACTTTTGCAGTTGTTCCGACTTATGAAGCAGTTGATAAAGGCGAAAATGTCGAAGATAAATTTAAAAAAGGACAAGAAGGCGAATTTTTAATCATTCGTGAAGAAGATGAAGATGGCAAATTCTTGTTATCTAAGAGAAAAGTTGATTATGCTTATGCTTGGAAAGAACTTGAAAAAGCAAAAGCAGCAGATGAAACAATCTTGGGTACAGTTGTCAATGTTGTTAAAGGCGGTGTGCTTGTTGATGTTTCAGGTGTTAGAGGATTTATTCCATCATCTCAATTGCGTGCAAGAGAGTCAGAAATTGAAGTCGGTTCTAAATTAGAACTTAAAATCTTGACTCTTGATGTACAACAAAACAACTTTATCTTGTCTAATAAAAAGGTTTATGACGATACTGTTGAAGAGGCTAGAAAAAATATCTTCTCTCAAATTGAACCGGGACAAGTTGTAAAAGGTGAAGTTGTAAGAATCACTGATTTTGGTGCATTCATTGATTTAGGCGGTTTAGACGGCTTGTTGCCGTTATCTCAATTGTCTTGGAGATGGATTGACCACCCTACAGATATTTTGAATGTCGGTGACAAAATTGATGTTGAAGTTATTTCTGTAGACCACGACAAACAAAGAGTTTCTTTGAGTTTGAAAAACCTTGAACCTGACCCATGGATTGAGGCAGCTGACAAAATCAAAGAAGGTGACAAAGTTGAGGGTACCGTAACACGTTTGAAACACTTTGGTGCGTTTATTGAGGTATTCCCTGGGGTTGAGGCTCTTCTTCCTCACAATGAAGTTGTTGAGTATCAAAATGAAGGTAATGACATTATCAAAGTTGGAGATAAAATTAGCACTTACATTTTGAAGTTCAATCCGGCTGATAAGAGAATCTCATTGTCTGTCCATCCACAAAGTGAAGAACAAAAAGAGGCTCCAACAGAAGAATAGTAAAATTTTAAAAAATTAAAATCAAAAAATCAGGGGTAGTGTTTATCTCTGATTTTTTGTTGACTTTGGATAAATCATCATTAAACCAATATCATACATATAGATGTTTATTACTCTTAAAAAGTAATACATAATATATCAAGAAAGAGTAGTGAACATGCCATTTCGGTACAGATTGCAAAAAGTTTTGGACTTTAGAATAAACCAAAAAGAAGAGCAGAGAATGAAAGTTCAAAAGGCTCAACAAGCAGTCTATCAAGCCGAACAGGATATCAAAAAAAATGAACAGGATATTCTGAATACAAAACAAGGTATGCGAACTGCTGACCCAATGATGTACGAATCGTACGACAACTATCTGAGATTTCTTTGGAAAAAAGCCGAAGAGCTCGAGGCAAAAAGACAAGAATTGCAACAAAAACTTGATATTGAGGTCGCAAAACTTGTCAAGTGTGAACAAGCCGTAAAGGTTCTTGAAAAGCACAAAGAAAAAAGTAAAGAAATTTATCTGGCAGAAGAAAAAGCCGCAGAATTAAAGCAGTTTTCAGAGCTGGGTGTCACAAGATTCTTCAAACAAGCACAAGAAAGAGCTATTGAAGAAGAAATGCAAGAAAGTTTAGAGCATAACACAGAAAGTTAGAAGGTAATAAAATGAGTATTAACGCACCATCATCAGCACAAGTAAGCAGTGCATCAGCTTCATCTCAAGTTAATAGCACATCAAATTCTGATAGTGCAAAGAAAACTTCATCAGAATCTTCTTTTAAAGATGAGATGGACAAAGTTTCATCTACCGAAAAGTCTAAAAAAGAGGAAAAAACTTCTGAAAAAAAATCTGATAAAGTAGAAGAAGTTTCTCAAAAAGATGATAAATCTACAAATACCGAAAATAAAACTACAGATAACAGCGCTAATCAAAACCAAAGCCAAAAACAACAAAACGAATTGCAAGCTCAAGCTGACCAATTAAACGGTATGGTTGATTTCAGCAACTTTGGTTCATTGTCTGTAAGTGATGCAAATTCAATGCTTACAAACGATATTGCTCAAATGCTCAATATAAATAATGCAGCTGCTGTAACCGGTTTGGCTGCAGATTTGAAGGTTTCTGATTCTGGAATGATGAACTTAGATTATTCATCAATTTCTATGACAGAAAGTGATGCAGATTTCTTTATCAATTTAACTCAGAAAAATGATGTTTCTGTTCAAAATATCACAGCTCAAGCTCAAAATATGTTGAACCAAGGGGTTGACGCTAAAGAAGTAAAACAAAATGTCCAGATTTCTGAAACATTGTTAAATGCAATTAATATCGCAAAAGAAAATAATCAACCTTTGAGAATCGACTTTGACCAAAATATGTCTGTAATCATGCGTTTTGGCAAAGATGGTGCAATTGCAGCTAACTTTATCCCAGGAGATAAAGCTGTAGAACAATATTTGAGAAATAATATCGAATCTTTGAAAAATACGTTTAGAGAAAATGATTTGCCATATTCTGATTTGTCATATTCAAACAGAGGGGGCAAACAACAAAAAGAAAATAGAAGAAATAGAGAACAGTAAGGAGTATCCGTTATGAATGATGCTTTTATAACCGCAATAAACACTCAATATGCAACAGTAAACTGGATGGATGTTATCGCAGATAACATGACAAATGTTTACACTCCAGGGTTTAAAGAAAAACAAGTAAACTTTAAAACCTTTTTGGGTGGAGCAATTAATGATGATTACAGTAAAAAAATGAGCCAAGGTAAATCAACTCCCGGTACTTCTAATGATAACGTGTTTTTAGAAGGTAAGGGGTTCTTCTTAACAAAAACACCTGAAGGCAAGAGCGTTTACACTCGTCTTGGTGAATTTACTTTTGATGGCGAGGGTGTTTATAAGGCATCTAACGGCAACACTGTCCAAGGTTATATCCTAAATGACAAAGGCGAAATCATGCAAGGTACAAAACCGATAAGTGCTGATTTATACCAAGAAACCGCGCTAAAAGGCGGAGCTTTGGATATTCCGACTACAAATATTAAAATGTGGATTGACCCAAATAATGGTAAATATCTTGGAAAATATGACGAATATGAAATCCAAAAAGATGGAACAATTGTCGGTAAAGCTGAAAACGGCAAAAAAGTTGTTCCGCTATATAGAATTACAACAAGAAACTTTCACAATGCAGCAGGGTTGTATGAATATAAAGACGGACAATTCTTAGAAACTGAGGAATCAGGCAAACCTGTTTTAGGCTGTGGTGAAATTCGTTCAGGCTTGTTAGAATTGTCAAACGCAGATTTCAAAGGTAATATTTCTTATTACCAAATGGCAAAAGTTCAAATGGAAGTCGTTAATAAGTTGATTTCTTCTAACAAAGAACTTTTACAACAAGCAATGCAGATGGTAAGCAGTTCATAATAAAAATAAGATTAATGTTAAACTCCATTTATTACAAGGGGCTTTTTCTAAAAGCCTCTTTTTGTTACAACTTTACTTTTTACCTTATAATTTGTACAATAGATATGCTTATTACAAGGTAGAAAAGGTTTTAAAAATGGACAAATTTAAAATAGCAATCGGTTCAGACCATGGTGGTTTTGATTATAAAGCAAGTATTATAAAACATTTACAAGATAAAGGATATGAAGTTGAGGATATGGGAACATATTCTCCGGGGTCTTGTGATTATCCTGTTATAGCTAAAAAAGTTGCACATTCTGTTGCAAAAGGTGATTTTGAAAGAGCTATTTTGGTTTGCGGTACAGGTATCGGTATGTCAATGGCTGCAAACAAAGTAAATGGTATCAGAGCTGCTGTTTGTGGTGATACATTCTCAGCTAGAGCAACAAGAGCGCATAACAATGCAAATATTTTGTGCCTTGGTCAACGTGTAATTGGCGAAGGTTTGGCTCTTGATATTGTTGATGTTTGGTTGACTACGGAATTTGAAGGCGGTCGTCACGAACGCCGTGTAAATATGATAGAAGAATAGTGAAAGGTAAAATTTGAAATGGAATTAGATTCGCATAAATTTGCATGTATTGTTGCTCAATTTTTGGACGACAAACTGGCAAAAGATATTACAATTTTGAATATAAGTAATGTTTCATCGCTTGCAGATTACTTTGTAATTGTTACAGGAGACTCAACTCCTCAAGTTAAAGCGTTAATGGAAACAGTAAAAGACAAAGTGAAAACCGAGTTTTCCCGTCTTCCGCTACGTCAGGAAAATGATGCTAAAAACAGATGGAATTTGCTAGACTATGGTGATGTAGTTGTACACATTTTGCATAGAGATGAGCGTGAAACTTATGCTATTGAAAAATTTTGGAACCATGCTTATAGTGTTCAAGAAGACGAATGGCGTGAAGTTGCAAAAGAATACAGCAAATATAATAAAGAACAATAATTGCAATGCCGCATAAAATTTGCAAATAGCGATAGAATTAAAAAAAAGAGGTCGAATGACCTCTTTTTTAGTGCAAAATTTATTTAATCAGATTAAACTTTAGCTGAAATCACACTATCTAAGTATGAAGTCATTGCCTCTTTAAATCTGTTACACTCAGCCTCGTTATTTGCCTCAAAACGGAGAGTAAATACAGGTTCTGTATTACTTTGTCTAATTAGAGCAAAACCGCCTTTAAAAACGATTCTCATACCGTCTAGTGTAACGATATCTTTTATTTCTGAACCGAACATATCTGGATGATTTTTCACTTGATTTTTCATAGATTCAAGAACTTCTTTTTTTAATTCGTTCGGACAAGGAAATCTAACTTCATCACTTGTGAAAACTTTGTTAAACGGTGCTAAAAGTTCTTCCAGTTTGAAATTTGGGTTTGATTTTTTGTGTTTTGCAACGATTTCAATCATTCTGCAACCTGCGTAAATAGCATCATCAAATCCGTAGTATCTGTCTTTAAAAAATGTGTGACCGCTCATTTCACCGCCTAAAACGGCATGTGTTTCTTTCATTTTTTCTTTGATATAACCATGACCTGTTTTGCACATTACAGCGTTTCCGCCTGCCTCGTTTATTGTGTCATATAGAACTTGAGAACATTTTACTTCTGAAACAACAGTCGGATGTTCATCAATAATATCCATTGCATAAACTAAAAGCAGTTTATCTCCGGTGAGCGGCTTTCCTTTAGAATCAACGATACCAACCCTGTCACTATCACCATCAAACGCAATACCTATATCAGCACCTGTTTCTACGACTGTTTTAGAAAGTGTTTCAAGAGTTGATAAGACACTTGGGTTTGGGTGATGGTTAGGAAATCTGCCGTCAGGTTCAGAGAATAATTCAACAACGTCACAACCGATTGCTCTATATAAGTTTGGAGCAACAATTCCGCCTGTAGCATTCGCGCTATCAACAACAACTTTTATCCCTTCTCCGATTTTGCCGAATTTTTCTTTCATTTCGGCAGTATATTCTGGAATGATTTCTGTTGAAAAATTGTAGGTTTCAAGTTCAGTCGGCAAATTTTTCCAATTTTCAAAAGTCATCTCTTTTACTTCTTTAATTTGAGATTCATTAAGAGATTGTTTGTTATAAGTCATTTTCATTCCGTTGTATTCGCTAGGATTGTGACTTGCCGTGATAATCATTGCACCATCAAGGTTATGCGCAAATTCAGAATAATAACCGATTGGTGTTGGAGCTAGTCCTAAATCTTCAATATGACCTACTTTTGAATCCATCAATCCGTTAATAAGCGCATCTTTTAAAGATGGAGAATGTAATCTGGCATCCATACAAACACTGATTCTCAAATCTCTTATTGCTTTGCCAGTTTGTTTAGCAAGCCATTTTGTATAGCCTAAAGCGGTGTTGTAAAACAATTCTTCTGTAATATCTTTTCCGTAAATTCCGCGAATATCGTTTTTACCAAAAGCGTGTTCTAATTCTTTCATAATATACTTCTCCTAAATTTTATTATATAATTTTAGCATGAAAAATTTGTTTGAAAAATTTGTAAACAATACGCAAATGTCGGCGTTGATTTTTTTATTACCTGCTCTTTTAGGAACTTTAATATTTATTGTAATTCCGGTTATTTGCTCATTTGGATTGAGTTTTGCTCAATGGGATTTGCTTAATCCTATCAAATTTGTTGGTTTAGAAAATTATAGAACAATTTTTCATGACGGACTTTTTTATAAAATCCTTGGCAATACAATTGTTTTTGCACTGTCTACTTCTATTTTAGGGGTTATTATTCCGCTTGTTTTAGCCTCAATTTTAAATACGAAAATCAGAGGAAGTGAGTTTTTTAAAAGTGCTTATTTTTTACCGTTCATCACTCCGATGGTTGTCGTTGGAGTTGTTTGGGCTTGGATTTTTGACCCAAATATCGGATTGTTAAATCAAGTTTTGCATTTGCACTTGAATTGGCTCTATGATTCAAAACTAGCCATGCCGGCACTTATTATGGTATCAGTTTGGAAACTAATCGGCTACAATATGATAATCTTTTTATCTTCACTTTCTGCGATTTCGCAAAGTCTTTTTGAGGCGGCAAAAATTGATGGTGCTAATTCATTTCAAATTTTCAAAAACGTGACTATTCCAATGCTTTCACCAACAATATTTTTTGTTGTAATTATCACTGCGATTAGCTCATTTCAGGTTTTTGACTTGATTTATTTAATGACACAAGGCGGACCTTTTGACAGCACAAATGTTTTGGTTTACGCGATTTATAAAAATGCGTTTGAATACTTTAACGTAGGCAAAGCAAGTGCCATCGCCTACGTGTTATTTGTAATTATTTTGGTTCTAACCCTTATTCAGTGGAGTTTACGCAAAAAACTTGTTTATAACGAAAAATAATTTCATTTTAGAATAACAGAGTTTGCGGATAAATTTCTTCCACGTAATTAGCCCAATCATTTACAGGGAAAAATCCTATTGCAAATTCTGCGGTGTTTTCACCAAGTTGCTGCAAACCTTGAACTTCTATAGGTGGTCCTGCAGGTGTTGTTCTAGCCGGGTTTTTAGGGTTTGAAATTATTCCTGTACTACGTAATAAAGTAATAGCCAAAGTGTTTTGGTAAACTTCGTATTCGGTCAATCCCTTTGTTATAACGCCTAAACCGTTAGCCCAAACAAATCTTTGCATTGGAGCAGTGTTTGTTTTAGCCTCCAGTCCTCTTTCTTTTGGCAAATGCTCTCTGATATTATAATTTGGGTCAAATTTACGAGTCAAAAGGACATTCATATCTTCTGATTTAGTCTCTTTAATCGGTTTTGGTAAATTAAATCTGACCTGCCAAAGCTTGTTGCTCATAAGGTTAAGCCATTTAATTTTGAAATTTAGCAATTTAGAGCGTTTATTAAGAGAAATATCAACATTAAAAAATGAGGTTGCAATTCTTATTGTTGACCTTAAAGTTCCTTGCATAATTACTCTTGCTGATTTAATTTCGGCGATTTCATATTTATCATTTTCAACAGGTCCGAAATTGTAGCTGTCACCAGCATCTTTACATCTGACAAATTCAATGAAGTTTTCATATTTTTTAGCTTTGTCATAAATATTTAACTTGCCGTCTTCAATTTCAAGTCTGATATTTGAGTTAAACAAATTCATTGAATCAACAGCCAAATCAGACGATTTCCCATCGGCGTTAAATTCTTTAAGTAAGGTGTAAATTGTTGTGTAATCTTCTGTGACAGGAATCCTGTTTGTATCATGCAACAACTTTGTATAAAACCCTTTGCGCTTTGATAGAACTTGTGTTCCTGATTCAATTTCAGTTCTTTCAATTTCTAACAACTTGTATTTATCAAGGTATTTGAAGGTAATTGACATGTTTTCAGGCTGAGTGAGTCTGATTTCTTCAATAATTGTATTTGCAATTTGCAAAATCTTTTTGTACCTGATGATGTTTTCTTCGTGTACCATATCGGTTGAACATCCGCAAATGCTGTCATGTGCTTGGTTTTGCAATAACAACTTGTAAGCATACTCAATAACATTATCGTATTTTGAACCGAAATTAAACTGCAATTTGTCAGCCAAATCCAATTTATATGAACATTCTGTGTTCAGTTGTTTTAATTTCATTCTTGAAGAATAACTCCCCGGAAGAATGAAAGTTTTTGAATTGTCTCTCAATTCGTCGTCAAATTTTTCTTTAAATTTTACGCGTTCAAAGTAATCAAACGGACTGCCTACAACGATTACGTAATCATCGAGGATTTCATTCATTGCTTTGATTTGACTCATAACATCATCAGGTACTCCAAGGTGGTCTGCACCGATTGGCAACAATATGCTATCACCTGATTTTGCAGCGATTTTATCAAGGTTATCTTTTAAAAATTCTGCTTTTTGAATAATATTTTTATCTGATGAAAATATGTCCATAAAGTAGCCGCGGATAAGGTTTACGGTATTTATTCCGTTGAACTTAAATTCAGAAGGCAAATCACCGCAACCGCGCCAAACTATAGCTTTATCAATTCCGTATTCTTTTAAAATATCAGGAATATTTTTGCTGTGTCCAAATGTATCAGCCAAGTATGCGATAAAATCCTTACATCCGAATTGTCTGGCTGTTTTTAAACCTATTTCAATGTTTTTTCTAAACGCGATACCGTCGGTTAAAAATTCATCTACCAAGCAGTAAAAAGGTCCGATGAAGAGCTTTTTTTCTTCAATTAATTTTTTGATAACTACTTCTTTTTCAGGTCTCATTTCAAGATAGTCAAGCAATGCGGCTGTTTGACCGTCAAAATAAAACGAAGGTAACTTACCTTCTTCAAGCATATTCAATACATGGTCAAACACTCTTAAAAGTCTTAACCTGAAAACTTCAAATTCTCTATACCATTCTCTATCCCAGTGTGTGTGAAAATACGCAATTACTGCTTTTTTAGATTTCTTCTTATTAAACATAATTTTATATTACCATCTAAAATTTCAGTTGGCTAATTGTTAAGATTAGACAATAGTTGAATGTAAATTATAATAAAAATTTTTAACATAAAACTGAAATGAGGTGTTTATGAAAAATTTCTTTATCTTTTCTCTTTTGTGTTCGCTGTTTTTATCTGCCATAAGTACGGTTGATGCTGCAAGTTCTCCTATTACTACAATTACGAGAACTCAAAATAATCTTTCGCAAGACGATATTTATAAAAATGACTTGTCTCAAATAGAAAGTTATCTTTTCGGCAGAACATACAAAAATGACAGCGTATATTCAAGGATGAACCGAATTGAGCGTCACTTGTTCGGCAGATTCTATTCAACCATGAGTCCTGCTAAAAGAATGAATCATATCTTGGCAAATTATCGCGATGATTACAATAACAGAAACTATTTGGCAGATGATTATTACAGTACAAGAAGGTCTCCTGCTCGTCGAATTTATAACCGCTATATGGGACAGCCGACAGGTTACACTCCGTCAATTATTGATAATCCGTTTAGTTTCAACAGTTTTTCTCCAACATTTAGCAGAGGATTTTCAAGCAATCGAGGATACGGATACAACAATACAATTCCGGCTATGACCGGTGCAGGGATACATATTCTGAACTAATGTAAAAAATATATAAAGGATTAAAAATTCGGCTATTTTAATGATACTATATATACTGTAGTTATTTAAAGGGAGAAGTTACAATATGTGTGGTATTGTTGGATATACAGGCAAAAAAGCCGCAGTTGATATATTATTAGACGGACTTGAACAATTGGAATACAGAGGATATGACTCTTCTGGTATTGCTGTTCAATGTGCTGACGGTATAAAAGTTTATAAAGCCGAAGGTAAGCTAAAAAACTTGAAAGAAGAATTAGCTCCTCATGCTTATGAAGTTTCAAAATCTACTTCAGGTATCGGTCATATCAGATGGGCAACCCACGGTGCTCCAACCGTTGTTAATGCTCACCCACATACTTGCGGATGTGGAAAATTAGTTCTTGTACACAACGGTATCATTGAAAATTACAAAGAATTAAAAGCTGAATTAATTGCCAAAGGGTGCAAATTTAAGTCTCAAACCGATACAGAAGTTGTTGCACATTTGATTGCATCAATTTATGGTGAAGTTAAAGATTTGACGAAGGCTGTACAAATGGCAACAAAACGTATTGAAGGTGCGTATGCTTTTTGTATTATGCACAACGATGAACCTGGAAAAATTGTTGCAACAAAAAGAAATGCTCCGCTTTTAATCGGAGTAGGCGAAGGTGAATACTATGTAGCCTCTGACGTTCCTGCAACAATTAAACATACAAATAAAGCAATTTATTTAACAGATAATCAAGTTGTGACATTGACTCCTGACTCTTTAGTTTTGGAAGATGAAAATGAAAATGTTCTTGAACCTAAAATTGAAGTTTTACCTTGGGAGCCTGTAGCTTTGAGCAAAATGGGTTACAAACACTTTATGCTTAAAGAAATTCATGAACAACCTGACGTAATCAGAAATATCTTAGTTGGAAAACTTCATACATCAGATTCTCCTATTGTGTTGAATGAAGTTAAATTGACTAAAGAAACCCTAAAAAATCTAAACCGTATTCAAATCATCGCTTGCGGTACATCATTACATGCTGCAATGATTGGTAAATACATTATCGAAGGTTTTTGTAATATTCCTGTTGATGTTGAGGCATCAAGTGAATATATTTACAGAAAAACCGTAACAGACAGTCACACACTTGTAATCGGTGTATCTCAATCTGGTGAAACAGCTGATACTTTGACTGCCATCAAGCAATCAAAAGCAAGAGGTTCACATATTTTAATTATTACAAACAGACCGGATAGTGCGATGGCACGTGAGGCTGACAGTTTGGTTCCTGTAAGTGCAGGTATTGAAGTTTCAGTTGCCGCTACTAAATCATATATTGCACAGCTTACATCTTTCTATTTGTTGGCTTTGTATATGGCGGAAATCAAAGGTACAATGTCTGATACAGATTTGGTAAACATTAAATCTGATATGTTATTGTTACCGCAAAAAATTGAACAAATTCTTGCTCACAAAGAAGATATTCAAAAATGTGCAAGAAAATATTCAGGTACAAAAGATTTCATCTATATTGCAAGAGGAGTAAATTATCCAACAGCATTGGAAGGTGCTTTGAAACTGAAAGAAATCAGTTATATCAATGCAACAGGCTATCCTGCAGGTGAATTGAAACACGGACCTATTGCAATGCTTGATGATACAATGCCTGTATTGTCAATTTTGATGAACGGTCCTGTTTATGAAAAATTGCTATCAAACAGTGAAGAGGCAAAGGCTAGAAATGCAAGAATGATTGCCCTGACAAATTCTTCAGACCCTAAATTGGATGATTTATTTGACTTTATCATCCGAGTTCCTGAAGTTTCAGAAGTATTGTCGCCAATTATTGCTGTTGTTCCGTTGCAGTTGGTAGCATATTATATTGCCGAATTTTTAGGCAAAGACGTTGACCAACCTCGTAACCTTGCAAAATCCGTTACGGTTGAGTAGGAAAACTATCAGTTAGTACCGCGGTTTTGAGTTGCAAGACACAGCTCTGTTAATATTGATATCATGTCATTCTGAACTTGTTTCAGAATCTCAAAATTGGCAAGATGTGCTAAGGTAAAATTCTGAGGGGGTATTACAAGGAATGCAAATGCAAATATTATCAGAAATCACATATCTAAAATCGACATCACAACCAAGTACCGAACAAATCGAGTCGGAACTGACGAAACAATTCGGTTCAATCCTGCGCTGGGCGGTGGTTGGAGTTGATAGCGACGGTTTAAAATTATGTGTTACATACGAAAAAGGGGTATAAAATATACCCCTTTTTTATGCTAATTTTTGTTTTCAAACTATACGACTATTGAATTTGTCATTTTCTCAATTTTTGCATTATCAATGTACTTTTGGTCGATTTTACCTGCTTTATAAGCGTGGTCAGTTGAAATTTTTGCCAAACCTAATACACCTGCACCAATAATAGTTGCGATTGCTGCTGCTTTACCATATTTAGGAGCTCCTGCAACCATTTTATGTCCTGCTTGTTCTAATTTTGCTGCAAATGTTGCCCATTTAGCTTTAGGTAGAGCTTTACCAAGTAATTGACCTAATTTGCCTAGACCTTTACCTAATAGAGCTGTAGCTTTTACACCTGTTTGAGGTTTGTAAATCATTGCGGCAACGCCTACACCAGTCGCAGTTGTCACTGCACCACTTCTAATACCTGTAATAAAATCGTTTTTGACATGTTCACCTGTGCATTTTACTCTGTTTACTTTTGAACCCATGTCGTTGTTGTTCATTGTTCTCATTGTGTTAGCTGTTGCTAATGCTACTGTTGACATAATACTATTTTCCTTTCTGCTTTCTAAATTTTCCCTACTCATATATAAAGTATTTTTCTCAGAAAGGATTGCCTCCTCAAAAATTTTAAGGTTGAAAATGTCAGTATTTATAATAGTTTTAGCACTTTACAATACTTAATATTCATCAATCATAATTGCATTAACAGGGCAACTGATTGCTGCATCAATACATAAATCTTCTGTTTCATCTATTTTTGTGGGGTTTACAATTGCCTTTTCTCCACGCATTTCAAATACTTTAGGATTGATAATTGCGCATGCCCCACAACCGACACAAGAATCCAAAATAGTAACGTTCATAAAAAATACCCTCCATAAAACCTTGTAGTTTATTATGAAGGATATTTTTAAATTTATTATCAGTCGTGGTATTTACGACTATTTACTAATCTTCGTTAGAAATAATTTGAGCACCGTTGTTTTCAACAGACAATGTTTTGATGTCGCATTTGATATTTTGGTCAGCCCAAGTATCTTTTACGATATTTCTAATTTTGTCTAAATCATTTCTTTCAGAAATAACCAAAATTGAAGACCCTGCACCACTTAAAACACAGCCTAAAACATTGTCAAAGTGTCTCAAATTGTCTATAATTTTGTCTAACCCCGGAACTAACTTCATTCTGTATGGTTGGTGAAGTCTGTCTTGTAGAGCTAATTTCATCAATTCTGAATCTTTTGTATGTACGGCTTGTACAAACATAGCAAGTCTTTTTGCGTTAAAGATTGCATCCTTCATTGGAACTTCTTTTGGTAATACTGAACGTGCAATATCTGTTGATAGTTCAAAATCAGGGACACAAACTGTTACTGCCCACTCAGAAGGCCATTCAAGTTTTCTGTAAACAACACTGCCATCCTCTTCTTGAGATGAGATAACAAGTCCGCCAACGATTGCAGGAGTAATGTTGTCAGGGTGTCCTTCGATTTCGCATGCA
Source organism: uncultured cyanobacterium (assembly GCA_902495705.1). GTDB lineage: Bacteria > Cyanobacteriota > Vampirovibrionia > Gastranaerophilales > Gastranaerophilaceae > Zag111. The sequence continues at coordinate 36,840 of CABUXT010000004.1, read as the reverse complement.
ATAGATAATAATGCAACTTCATCAGCAGGTCTGCCTAAAAGCTCGTTTGCCGCAATTAAAGCACCTACAATAACAGATGAACTGCTTCCTAAACCCCTTGCAACAGGGATGTTTGAGTGGATATTTATTTTTAATTCACTCGGAGATTGTCCGATTGAATTGTACAAAAGCTCGACTGCTTTGTATACAATACTGTTTTCGTCTGAAGGTACATGGTCAAGTGACAGTTGGTCAATTGAGTCATTATCAGCCAAAACGTTGATTTCTACGCCTGTGCCCGGAAGTACGGTTTCTTCTATTGTGATTGTGTTATAAACAGGCAAAGCCATTCCTAAACAATCAAATCCCGGACCGATGTTCGCTGTTGTAGCAGGAACTTTTACACTAACTTTCATATTCTTAATCTACCTTTCGTAGTATATTATACCAAGAATAAATAAAAAAGCTAATTATTATCAGTTATTCAAAATATTTAGGAACACCGTTTTGATTTTTTAGTGTTCCGCGTTTTACATTATCTCCGTCGTATTTTCTTATTCCGGCTGCGCCGTTGTTGTATTTATCAATTTCGTAAACCAATTCTCCATCTTCTGCTGAGTTTGAATTGGACATTCCATCTTTGTATTTATAAGCTTTTACGGTATATTCATTGTCGCCGTTATCTTCTGTTACGGTGTAACCATCTTTATAATATTCAGTTTTTGAGCCTTGATTGCCGGTTGAAATAATTGCCAAATTTCCATTAACCGTGTATGTTATGCCGTTTTTATTGTAGGATTCGTTTGCTTTGTGGTATTGTCCATCGTTACACCAAACAGCATCACCATTGTCATTCTTTTCGCCGACTTTGCGCCCTTCAACGGTCTCCTCACCGTTTGAAGTGTCACCATTAAATATTTGGACAATATTATCAAGCAAAGCTCCTGCCATATCCCAAGTCTTACCGATTATTGATGATATCGCGTCTTTAAATGTCATATTCTTGGCATTTGTTCTGTTTAATTCTGCCTCAGTAAAATCTCCGTAAGTGATAGTGTCTTTACCTTCGCTATTGACCGATGCATCTTTATTCCGTCCTGAATAATCAAAAAGCGAACGGTTCATAGATGTATAATCATCCTGCTTGCCATTGGCTTTTTGAGGCTGATTTTGCGTATTGGTCTGTATTTGTGGTGAATTTATTGGAGTATTTGTTATCGAATTAGTCATCTATTTATATAAAAAAGAGATATTTTTGATATATTCACTATATTAAGATAATGTTACAATCTTAACATTATATCTATGGGGCGTATAATGAGACTATGAGCGAATTTCATCCATATTTTACGCATGATGGTTCTGTAGGGCTGTATAGTCCGCAGTTTAATGACATTTACCACAGTGCAACAGGAGCTTTAACAGAGGCTTATGAAAAATTTATCTATCCGTCAGGCATTGAATCGTTAATGATAAAAGAGTCGATAAAAGTTTTGGATATCTGTTACGGTATCGGATATAATTCAAAAAGTTTTCTAAATTATATTTTTGAAAATTATTCTCAGAAAAATTTTTCAAAAAGTTCTTCACTTACAAAATCGCATATCGCGCCGATAGATGCCGATAATAATTTGAGCGAAAGTACGAGGAATTGTATCGATAAGGTATATAACGATAATATTTTCACCAAAGGTATGAACAAATTATCCTCTGAGTCTGACCAATATAACGTATCGATACATGGCGATAAAGTTTTCCCCAATATTTATATAAAAGCTGTAGACTTTGATAAATTTTTGTCCCAACTTTCTCCGTTTATAAAAACCGGTGCAAAAAAGATTGATAATTCTCATTTGGATTTTGAGTATAGTACAATAAACAAATTTCTAAATTCAGATTCAAAAATCGAACATAAGAAAATCAATAACTTGATAAATTATCTGATTTTATCAAAAATTATCGAAAAATCACCTGAAATTCTCGAAAATCAGGATTTGATATCTATTTTGAATAATCCGAAGTATGATAGATTTTTAGACGAGAAAATAAGAGGCATTTTTGAATATTATCGTTCTAGGATAAGTAAGAATACCCCTAAAAAGTCTTTTTGGACGTTTTTACATAATATATATTATAAGTATGTATCTAAAGGGTATAAAAGCGGTCTAAAAAGGTATAATCTACAGGATATCGAATTTGAACTAAAAAATGACGATGCGCGCAAAGTTATTATCGAAGATAATAATTTATACGATTTGATATTTTTAGATGCTTTTACGCCATCCAAATGTCCATGTTTGTGGTCTTATGAATTTTTTAAATTGCTTTTTGAGCATTTGGAACCGGATGGAAAAATTTTGACCTATACGACATCAGCTTCAGTTCGCGGTGCGATGATTGAGGCTGGATTTTTTATCGGCAATATTTATAATGAACGCGAAAAGAAATTCACAGGAACTATTGCAACCAAAAACAAATCGTTGATAAAATACCCCCTTTCAGAATTCGATTTAGGGCTTGTTAAAACTAAGGCAGGTATATTTTATCGTGATGAAAATTTGACCGACCTTAATGAGGCTATATCAGCGCGTCGAAATGAAGAGGTTAAAAACAGTACTCGCCTGTCGACTTCAAAGTATCGAAAACAAGCAAAGATGAACACTTAGGTCTATGTCATTCTGAACTTGATTCAGGGGATTCAGGGTCTCATAGAAAACAAATTAAGTATCAGACGAATATGTTAAATTTAGTCATTCCGAACTTGTTTCGAAATCCTTTCAATAATCAGAATTTATCAATGATTATATTTGTTAAATTATTAAATGGAAAAGATTCTGAATCAAGTTCAGAATGACAATGACCTATATGTAAGTTAGATATGGATTTAATATTATAAGTATATATCGTAGCGATAGTATAAATTAATTATCAGACAAATTTTCAACTTTTTTGAGGACGATTTCATATCCTAAAAGCTTAGCGAAAAATTCAACGTCGTTAAAATCAAGTGAACCTTTGCGCATTTTGTGAGAGAGTCCGTCCATTGTGTATTTTTTGTCGCTGTGCTCTGTTGCCAATTTAGCAAGCTGAGTCAGTGTCATACACTCTTTTGCTAATAATATTTTTACGAACTCTCGTACTGACATAAAACCTCCAAAAATAGATTTATATGTCTAATTATTGATTATATTGACATGTTTTCGCAAACACTTTATAATAATAGTGTTATATATCTATTAACCATGTTATAAATCTATAATTACTTAACAATTAATCTGATTAGGGAGGATTTTATGAAAAAAGCTTTTACGCTTGCAGAAGTTTTGATAACACTAGGAATCATCGGAATCGTTGCAGCGATGACGATACCAACTCTTATGCAAAGATATACGGAAAAGAAAACTGTTTCTGTTTTGAGAGAAACTCAATCAATCCTTGCGCAAGCATTGAAGATGTCAGCAGAAGAAAATGGCGATGCTGATGGATGGGGGCTTGAGCACAAGATGTCAAGTGCTGATGCTAAAGCTATTGCTGATAAATTGTTGCTCTATATAAAAATTGCTGTAGATTGTGGTGTAATGGATAATAACGGAATATGTGCTCCAAATAAATTATATAAAAGATTAGATGGTGGAAATTGGCAAACATATTATGATAGAACCGAATATTATAAAGTAAAGTTATTAAATGGCTCATCTATTTGGTGGCGTTCAGCCCATGTTGGTGAGGTTGATACGAATGGCAGTACGCAATTTGTAGTTTTTATTGATACAAATGGTCCTACTATGCCAAATACTTGGGGAAAAGATTTATTTGCCTTTTATGTATATAGCAATTCTGTTAAACCTATGGGCGACCCTTATGATATGTATAAAAACACTTGTAACAAAAAAGATACAGGCATAGGTTGTGCTTACTATGTCCTTTCTCAAAACAACATGAACTATTTGCACTAATTCTTAACAATTTTGCACTGGGAAAATCGCGAATTATAATACTATTATGAGCAAAAATTATGATGTAATAGTTGTTGGTGGGGGGACTGCAGGTTGTTCTGTAGCGTATATGAGCGCAAAACTTGGGTTAAAAGTTTTGTTGATTGAGCGTGGTATTCACCTTGGCGGTACGATAACATCAGGGTTTGTTGTTCCTGCAATGATGGGCGGTCATCATCAGATAAATACTGATTTTTTTAATATTCTTATTTCAGAATTGAAAAAAGTTGGCGGACAGGTCACTTATATGGGCAATCAGGGGTGGTTTAATCCTGAATTGTTGAAAATTGTTTTAGACAAAATGATGAATGATGTTGGTGTAGAAGTCCGTTTTAATGCAGAAGTTAAAGATGTTAAAACCGATGCTAACAATGTTCTTTCAGTTGAAATTAATAAAGAAATATTATCAGTATATAACGAAGAGGTAGATACTGATAATATCAATCAAGAGTACAAGCCATTATCGGTATATATCGGAGCGAAGTATTTTGTGGACGCGACAGGAAATTGCGATTTTGCAAACCAAATTAATTGCACTTTTCTAAAAATGGAATCAGATTATCAGCCGATGAGTTTGCGCTTTATCATGAGTGGAATCGACTTAAAAACCTTTGGGAATTGGCTTTTAGAGCTTGATTCTGATAGAAATGTGACCACCGTACAAAATATAGATGGACAAATTCATTTATCTACGGCATATACTTGGGATAGCGATAAACACTGGGCTTTAGCCCCTATTTTTGATAAAGCTGTAGCCGATGGAGTGCTAAAAGATAGTGACAGAAACTATTTTCAGGTGTTTACCATAGCCGGAATGCCTGATTCTGTAGCTTTCAACTGTCCAAGAATTGCCGAAACCCTTAATCCGAACCTTGTAAAAGACACTACAAAAGCCTTGATGCAGGCTAGAGAAAGTATTTTTAGGCTTTCAATATTTTGCAAAAAATATCTAAAAGGCTTTGAAAATGCTTATATTTCAAATATCGCAGATATGCTTGGCATAAGGGTTTCTAACAGAATTAAAGGGAAATACCTATATACAATTGATGATTTGCGCTCAGGTAAAAAGTTTGAGCATCCTGTGCTGATTTCAAATTATCCTGTCGATGTTCATAGCAAAGATAAAAACAGCTCAACGCTAACAATGACAGGGGAATACCAATTGCCGATAGAAAGCCTGATTTCTTATGATTATGATAATTTACTCGTAGTCGGTCGTGGAATTTCTGCGGATTATATGGCACAAGGGGCTTTGCGCGTTCAGACCAGTTGCTTTTCTATGGGGGAAGCTGCAGCAAGATATATGGCAAGTCAAATTGCTAACAATGGCGCGGAATCTTAGTACAAAGAATATTCATTGCATCAAGCAGAGGGTCAATAGTTGGCGAAAATGGTGGAGAATAAGTCAAGTCGTTACTGCCAAACTGTTTGACCGTAAGTTTTCCGACTAGCGCACTGGCTAGAGAATTTATTCTTTTATCTGCGCCAAGAGAGCCTACGGCTTGCCCTCCAAGTAGCAATCCTGTAACTTTATCTGCTATGACTTTAATGGTGATATCGCTTGCCTCTGGCATATATGCGACCATATCAGATTTTGATACAACGGCTGAAACAGGTGTATAGCCAAAAATTTCCGCCTCTTTTGTCGTCAAACCTGTCATCGACATAGTTGTATTAAGACATCTTGAAACTGCTGAGCCAAGAACTCCTTCAAAAACCGTATAAACCCCTGCAGCATTTAGTGCCGCACAGCGCCCTTCTTTATTTGCGGTAGAGCCTAACGGTACCCAAACCGAATGACCGCTAATCAAATGAGGTTCTTCACAACAATCTCCGCAAGCATAAATATTATGAACAGAGGTCTGCATAAGTTTATTAACTTTTATAGCGCCTGATTCGCCAATTTCAATTCCTGCATCTTTTGCAATTTCGGAATTTGGGACAATCCCAGCACTTAATAATACAAAATCTGTCTTAAACATCTTGCCTGAGTGGGTTTTGACATGGGTCAAAGTTCGCCCTTCTCCTAAAAATTCGCTCACTGTTTCGCCTGTATAAAACGCGAAAGTCTTGGTATTACAGGATTCTATGCGCGTTTTAATAATATCTGACATATCAGGGTCAAACATTGGCATAATTCGGTTGTTCTTTTCTATTACATCTACTTCTAAACCGTTACGTACAAAGGCTTCCAACAGTTCCAAACCTATATAGCCACTGCCAACAATTACAGCATGTTTTGATTGCAGCATTTTTTCTTTAATTTTTATGCCGTCTTCAATTTTTCTCAGAGTATAAACATTATCAAAATCCTTAACCCCCTTGATATTAGGGATTAAAGGTCTTGCGCCGGTTGCAATAATCAATCTGTCATATTTTACAAGTTTTTCTTCTTTATTCTTTGAGCGAACCAATACTTGTTGTTCTTTTATAAGAATTTTTTCTACTCTTGTTTGCAGGTATACATTTATACCAGAGGCATTAAATTCCTCGACAGAACGCACAAGTAAAGACTTGTAGTCCGAAAAATTACCTTCAATATAATAAGGTAAGCCACAAGATGAATACGAAACATGGGTATCATCTGTGTAAATACTGACATTTGAATTTGGTAGTAAACGTTTGATTTTTGCTGCAGCTTTAGCTCCTGCTGCCACTGCTCCTATGATAACAATTTCCATAGAAATAATCTAAGTTATTTCTATGGAAAAAACATTGCACAACAGTCTAATTAACGCTGTAGGTACTTAAAATCATATCTTTCATAAATTCACAATAAGTATCTTTGTCATTGTCAATATTCTCTGCCTTCTTAATTAAATTTTTAAGCTCAATAATAATCTGCTTTCTCATTAAATCTTCGTACATGCTTGATACACACTCCGCATTGTCTAATTACATATATGTAATCGGAATGTTTTTTGGTAATCTTTAATAATTTAGTTCATATATTAAAAAATGTTTACAAAATAAAAAACGCTCAATTGAGCGTTTATCATAAAATAATTTCCTATCCTTTTTCCTAAGTAAATCCTTTTTCTCTTTTATCCTATTGATTATCCAACGATTTTTGAAACGAAGTTACAAGCTTCAAAGAATGAATCTTTCACAAACTCTTTAGCAAGAACGCTTACCGGTCTGTTTTCAATACAATCAAAAACGAAATAGATTGGGTCTTGAGAGTTATTGAATCTCATTCTTCTGTCTTTATTTTCCAAATATTTAAAATCTTCAATTGATTTTCTTTTAGAAACTCGTCTTGTCATTGTTCCAAAAGGTTTGTCTGAAGTAGCTAACATTTCTCTTTTCTCTCTCTTATTTATATCTTACATATATATAAAGTAGATAAAGTTTGAAAAATTGCTTTTTTGTAAATCTTTGAGTTTACAAAACTTAATGTTTTGGAAGGCTAGATGGCAAGATGGCTGGAAGGCAGGCTATTATCGATGCTGAGTTTATGTTAGATGAAAGGAGTTTACGGCTCCATTTCGACAATATCATCGTCAACGATGTTTTTGCCAATAGATTTTTCAAGTAAAGCCTTTGCCGAATTATATTCATATAACGCGGTGTAATAAGTCAACTGCGCCTGTTCATAGCTATTTTCAGCATCTTTCAATTCTGTAGGGGATGCCTCACCTACACGGTATCTGCCGTAGGAAAGTTCGTAGTTTTCTTTTGACTGTTTAACTTGCAAAATTGCTACAGGTAACTGGTTTCTCTTTTCTTCAAGTTGCAAGTATGCATTTTGGATTTCTAAATAAATTGCGTTTTGAGTATTCCTTGCATTCGCTAGTTCTTTATCATACAAATATTTTGCCTCTTTGATTTCATTTCTAATCAACATAGCGTTGACACTCGGAAACGTCAAATAAGCGCCTAAATTGTAACCGTAGTTTGAGTTCCACGATTTACCACCTCTTTGGTATTGACCTTCCAGTGATATTGTTGGGAAGTACGATTTTTTAGTCAATTTTACTGTCTGATTTGTACCTTCAACTTTGATTTCTGCAAGTTTCAGCTCAGGCCTTGAGTCTCTAGCCGTATCAATTGCTTGTTCAAATGTCAGACTAATCGGTTTATATTGCAAACGGTCAAGCACATCATATCTTTCGATATACGGAACACCCATTACATTATTTAACTTTGCTATAGCCAAATTCACGGCGTTTTCAGCTTGGATTAGTTTAAGTTTTGCACTGCTTAAATTTGTTTCAGCTATCGTAACATCAACTTTTGGGTTCATTCCAGTTGTGTAGAAGGCTCTTGCCTGATTGTAGAACAGTTGATATTTGTCGACGGTATCTTGTGCTACGCGTTTAGCCTCATAAGCAAAAAGCACATTATAATAAGCATCTTTTGTTTGGTAAATGACATCGTTTACTGTTGCCTCAAAAGTCTTTTTGTAAGCCTCATAGTCTAATTTTCTGATTATTGCTTGGTTTTGAGTAACCCCAAAGTCATAAAGCATTTCTTGTAATGAAACTTGACCTAATAGGTAATAATTAAATTCTAAATTTTTACCTAACGCATCAGACAATTGTAGTTGTTTTAATTTAGTATAGCCTGTTTGCCAAGTAATTGTCGGAAAATAATTTGACCAAACTTGTTTAATACGAGCATCGGACGCTAAGATATCCTGAAATGCAGCATTGATTTGCGGATTATTTCCAAGTGCCAGCCTGATACAGTTATCGAGTGTCATATCAATATTTTTTTCGACTGAACCTGCAATAACAAAATCAGGTTTTACTTCAACATTTGGTAAAACATTTTCACCTTGTGGAAATTCATCGGAGTTGATTTTATTTCCAATTCCTCTGGCATCAACGTTTTGAAGTGTCGAAAACATTGTTATTACAAGTGTTATAAATAATAATATATATTTTCTAAGCATTCTTTTTACTTTCTCTATATTGTTTTACTCGTTTAGCAAAGTTTACTTTGAATTCTTCTACCATTACATAAAAAGCTGGAACAAGAAGTGTACCGATAAATGCAACGGCAATCATTCCGCCAAATACAGTCATACCAACAGAGTGTCTTGATGCGGCACCTGCACCTGATGCGAATACCAATGGTAACAAACCTAAGATAAATGCGATGTTTGTCATCATTACGGCTCTGAATCTCAGTTTAGCTGCTTGCATTGCTGCATCTCTGATAGATAATCCGCTTTCGTGGGCATCTTTTGCAAATTCGATAATTAAAATAGCCTGTTTTGTACTCAAACCGATTAACATAACAAGACCGATTTGAGAGTAAATATCAAGTGAATATCCTGCAACATATTGGAACAATAATGCTCCAACTAACGCAACAGGTGTAACCAAAAGTACGCTGATTGGCAATAACCAACTTTCATACAAGCCGACAAGGAACAAGAAAATAAATACAAGTGACATTATCAAAATTGGAATAATTTGTCCGCTTGATTGTTTTTCTTGTAATGAAGAACCAGACCAAGCAAAGCCCATATCTTCTGGTAAAACTTCATCTGAGATTTTTTCCATCATCTCCATTGCTTTACCTGAACTTATGCCTGCTCTTGTACTACCGTTGAATGTTACGGCAGGATACATGTTGAACCTTGTCCTTGTGTATGGTCCGACAACATTTTTAATTTTTATGACAGAAGATAGAGGAACCATTCTGCCTAAAGTATTTTTGACATAAATTTTATCAATATCAGAAATTCTTGCCCTAAATGGTGAATCTGCTTGAACATATACACGGTAAACACGACCGTATTTGTTGAAGTCGTTTACATAAGTTTTTGCAAAATATGATGCGATAGCATTGTAAACTTCGCTCACCTGAACGCTTTGCGCCATAGCCTTATCTACATCCACATCAAGTTCAAGTTGTGGCAAATTCGCACTGTATGTAGTATAGAACATCTCAAAGTTAGGGTCTTGCATTACTGTTCCCATAAGTTTTTGAGCTTGAGAATACAGTTCAGAGGCATCTCTGTCTCCTTTATCAAGCAATTGATACTCAAAACCACCAAACATACCTAAACCTGAAATTGCAGGTGGAGAGAATGTAGCAACGGTTGCTGACGGATAATGAGCAAACTGTTGGTTGATGTTTTTCATAATACCGTCAAGTGATTCTTCTTTTTTATGACGTTTTGACCAAGGTTTGAAGTCTGAAACAATAAATGCGGTGTTTTCGCCATTCAAACCTACAAGAGAAATTGTTTCTCTAACCCCTGGAATTTTAGCCAATTTTTGTTCAACATCTTTTGCTACTTCATCTGTTCTTGATGCTGATGAACCGTCAGGCAATTGGATTTGCGTAAATACTGCACCTCTGTCTTCTTGAGGCAAGAATCCGCGCGGAATAATTAAAAACATTCCTGCTGTAAACAGGACAATAATTCCAAGTACGGATAATGTAAGTTGCCAAGATTCAACAAAGTATTTTGTGTATGACAAATATTTATCTCTGACTTTTGCAAACCAATCATCAAAAGTCTGAATGAATTGGAAATCCGCCTTTTCTTCCCCTGATTTAAGAATCATAGAACAAAGTGCAGGTGCTAATGTTAAAGCTACAAGGGTAGATAAACCGATTGAAGATGCGATACACAGTGCAAACTGTCTAAACATTCTGCCTGTGATACCACCCATAAATGATACAGGAACAAATACAGCCATCAAAACTAATGATGTTGCCAAAACCGCACCAAAAACCTCTTTCATTGTGATTTCTGTAGCTGTTTTAGGGTCTTTGCCTTCTTGAATGTGTCGCTGTGTGTTTTCCAAAACTACGATAGCGTCATCTACAACCAGTCCGACGGCGAGTACCAAACCAAATAAGATTAACAAGTTTATTGAAAATCCGAAGATATTCATAAAAATAAATACACCAATCAAAGATACCGGAATTGCCGCAAACGGAATAAATGCCGCCCTTGCAGTACCCAAGAACAGATATGTTACAAGTGAAACCAAAAGAACCGCAAGTGCTACGGCTGAAATTACCTCGTGGATAGATTCACGTACAAATTCTGTTTCATCGTGCTGTATTCTATATTCAATATCTTTAGGGAAAGTTTTGCTTAACTCTTCCATTTTCTTTCTGATTTTGTTAGAAAGGTCAATAGCGTTAGCTTCAGGCAGTTGACTGACAGGGATGATTGCGGAATTTTTTCCGCTGATTCTTGAAAAGTTTGAATAACTTTCTGCACCTAAATCAACTCTTGCAACATCTTTCAAGCGAACTTGCGCACCATTTGGCAAGGATTTGATGATAATGTCTTCAAATTCCTTGGCATCTTTTAAACGCCCTTTTGTACGCATTGTAAGCTTAATCAACTGCTTGTCTTTCATCGGCTCAACGCCCAAATCCCCTGCCGGAGATTGAATGTTTTGCGATTGAATTGCCGTTGTTACATCAGTTGTGGATAGTCCGTAGGTCGCCATTTTATCAGCATCAAGCCAAATTCTCATAGAATAGCTGGATGAGCCGAATACACTAACTGTACCAACACCTTTAATACGAGCAAGTTCATCTTTGATAAAAATATCAGCGTAGTTTGAAACAAACAAGCTGTCATAAGAACCGTGCGGTGAGTTTACGGAAATCATCATCAACCCCGGACCGCCTGTCGACTTTTTAACCGACAGACCGTATCTTCGGACTTCTTCAGGCAAACGCGGAGTTACCAATTGAAGTTGGTTTTGTACGTTTACAACAGCCATATCAGGGTCAGAACCTACTTCAAAATACAAGGTTAATTTATAAGAACCGTTTTGTGATGTTGAAGACATATAAATCATATCTTGAACACCATTCAATTGAGCCTCAACAGGGGCTGCAATTGTAGATTCGATTACGTCAGAACTCGCACCGGCATAAGTTGCACTAACTACAACTTGAGGAGGTGTGATTGAAGGATATTCTTCAAGCGGCAATGTTTTAATCATCAAAATACCTGCAAGTAGAATTGCAAGTGAGATAACAATCGCCAATTTCGGACGTTTAATAAATAAATTTCCTTGTTTTTCTTCTGCCATTTATATTTAACCTTTATTATTTTTTCTTTTTATCTGATTTGATTTCGTTTAATTTTGCCATTTCTTCTTTTGAAACAATTTTGACAGGAGACCCAGGAGTAACTTTCAATATTCCATCTACAATTACTCTATCACCTGCTTTTAAACCGTCTTTAACAATCCAATTATCACCTGATTGACCTTGAACCTTGATATAAGTAAGTTTTGGCATACCTGTTTCATCAATTGTATAAACATATTTGCCTTCTTGGTTTTCCTGAACTGCTACAATCGGTACAACCGGAACTTTTACCGGATGATTTGCATATAATTTTACATTTACAAATTCGCCATGAAGAAGTTTGTTGTCTTTATTTTGGAAAGTTGCCCTCATTGTAACCGTACCGGTTGATTGGTCAACTTTGTTGTCTAAGAAATCTTGTACACCGTCTTGGTTGTATTTATCTCCGTTTTGGAAATACAATTCAACTCTTCTTTTTGCATTTGCATTTTCATCAATTGAAGAAATTGATGCGTAATCTTCTGATGATAGCGGAAATGTTACGTAAATCGGATTTGTACTGTTAATGGTTGTCAATGACCCTGATGATGGGGTCACGTAGTTGCCGACAGTAACATCAATAATACCGATTCTGCCATCAACAGGAGCTTTTACTCGAGTGTAGCTCAAATTTCTGTTTGTATCATTGTAATTTGATTGAGCAGCCTTTAATTGAGCCTGCAAAGCGTCTCTGTTTGCTAAAATCTCATCATATCTTGATTTTGCAATGTAGTCTTGTTTTACAAGTTCTTCTGCTCTGACAAGTTGTTTATTTGCATAAGCTAATTGAGCCTTGATATTTTGAATATTTGCACCTGCAACATTTGATGCGTTTTGATATTCAACCGGTTCGATTAAGAAAAGCGTTTCCCCTGCTTTTACATAATCGCCTTCTTTGAAGTAACTTTTTTGCAAATAGCCTGAAATACGTGCCATAACGCTTACTTGGTATTTAGAAACAACACGTCCTGGAGCCTCAAAGCTTTGAATAACATCTTTTTCACTGATTGTATCAACAACAACATTCGGTGCCGGACGATTTTTTGCCGAATTCTTTTTCATATACGAACCGGCTGCAGATATAATAAATCGCGTTGCAATAGCAAGCAATACAGCCAATACTACAATTATAATCTTTTTTTTCATTATTCACTCTCCCTGAGTCACAAATTTTGTCTGGATAAATTTCTAATCAACATATTAATTTTATAACAGATAACAAGGATGTCAAGATTATGCAATTGGGTTATAATCCGTTAGGCAATAGGGTTAGAGCAGGTCTAAAGGTTGTCAGTTATAAGTCATTCTGAACTTGATTCAGAATCTATCAATGTTGATTTTTAAACTAATAAGTCACCATTAAATATGAGACTAATATTATTAATAGCCTGCCATCCACCCTTCTTGCCATCTCGCCATCCAATTCTAAAAATTATCAGATATATAGGTTAAAATTTTATTTAACGCGATACTCCTATGGGAAATTTTATTTTTCAAATCTTCACTCATTTGAGCAATAGTGATGTTATACCCATCTGGAATAAATATTGGGTCATAACCAAAACCGTTAGTTCCAAACTGCTCTGTGGCGATTTTGCCATGGCACTCTCCGATTTCTTGGTCCAAAATATTCCCATCACCGTCTAGCAAAGTCATTGCACAGACAAATTTGGCTTTTCGATTTGCTTTTCCATCCATATTTTTAAGCAACTTGTCAATGCGCGCTTGGGCTGTATCTGCATATCTTGCCGAAAATATCCCAGGGGCACCATCTAAAGCCTCAACGCAAAGCCCTGAATCATCTGCTAATGTTATATTTTTTGATATTTTCGCCGCAGTTTTGGCTTTGATAAGAGAATTTTGCTCAAAAGTCGTTCCATCTTCAATAGGGTCAAACCCTTCAGGTGGTAGAACAAACTCAACTCCACGCCCTTTTGAAATTTCATTTATTTCATGGACTTTATGAGGATTGCCTGTTGCAAAAACTATTTTCATAATACTATTTTCCATATCTTCTTTGCCTGTTTCCAAATTCTTCAATACATTCACTAAGCATTTTTTTGTTAAATTCAGGCCAAAATTCTTTTCTGATAATTATTTCTGAATATGCAATCTGCCACAATAAATAATTTGAAATACGCTGTTCACCGCCTGTTCTGACCAAAATATCAGGGTCAGGAACATTATTTGTATACAAATTATCAGAAATTGTCTCTTCTGTTATATCGTCAGGTAAAATTCCTGATTTTACGATATTTTTTACAGCATGAGTGATTTCATCACGCGAACCGTAGTTTAGGGCTATTTGCAAAACAACACCGGTGTTATTTTTTGTTGTTTCTACAGCATTATTTAAAATCTTTTGCAGTTTGTCAGATAATCTGCTCAAGTCTCCGATAAAGTGAATTTGTACGTTTTCTTTGTGCATTTCATCAAGTTCATTTGATAAAGTCACAGCAACCAAGTTCATTAAAAAATCTACTTCTTCCTTTTTTCTGTTCCAATTTTCGGTTGAAAAAGCATAAACGGTAAGATATTTTACTCCATAATCATTACAGGCTCTAAGGGTTGCTTTTAGTGCCTCAACCCCTTTTTTATGTCCTAGTGCGGTTGGCAAATTCTTTTCTCTTGCCCAACGACGATTGCCATCCATAATGATTGCAATGTGTTTTAAATTTGTATCTTTAACAATTTGATTTATATCCATAAATTTTCCTTTATACAATTGCGCCATGAGAGGCATCTTGAACGTTTTTAGCGTATTTTGCAAGATATCCTGACTTACACTTTAACTCAAACGGTTTTAATTCTGATTTGCGCTTAGCTAATTCTTCATCAGTTACTAGAAGTTCAATTTTTCTTGTGTTTATATCAATTTTAATCTTGTCACCATCTTTAATTAGCGCGATTGGTCCGCCTTCTGCAGCCTCAGGGCAAACATGTCCGATGCAAACTCCGCGAGTTCCGCCTGAAAATCTTCCGTCTGTAATTAACGCACAAGTTGTTCCAAGCCCTTTACCGACAAGTAATGACGTTGGGGCTAGCATTTCACGCATACCGGGTCCTCCTTTTGGACCTTCGTAGCGGATAATCAAAATATCACCTGCTTTGATTTTATCATCTTCCAGTGCCTTCATTGCATCTTCTTCTGAGTCAAAAGTCTTTGCAACTCCTTCAAATTCATAACAAGATTCATCAATACCTGAAATCTTGGTTACACATCCATCAGGTGCAAGATTACCGTACAAAATGCCAAGTCCAGGTTTTGTTGTGACTGGTTCTGGATATGGGTGTATCAAGTTTTTATCAATGTATGCATCACTTGTGATTTCTGATAACATCATTTCACTTGTTGTCAATTTATCTTTAATACCTACATTTGCTTCCATCAAAGTTTTTAACAGTGCAGGAACTCCGCCTCCATGGTGAAAATCAGTCATTGTCGGCTCTCCTGCAGGGTCAAGTTTTAAGATTTGGTGAATTTTGTGACTCAATTCTTCAAAATCCTTTAGAGTAACATCAATTTCACCAGCTGAAGCTAGAGCTAAAATATGTAAAAATGAATTTGTAGAACCACCCATCGCAAGGTCACAAATAATTGCATTTCGCAAAGTATCTTTATCTACAATATCGCGCGGTTTAATATCTTTTTTTACAAGGTCAACGATTTGCATACCGCTATCAAAAGCAATTCTGCGTTTTTTAGAAGAAACAGCCGCAGATGTTGCACAAAACGGCAAACTCATCCCCATAACTTCTGTTAAGCAAGCCATAGTGTTTGCAGTGTACATTCCTTGACAAGAACCTGCTGTTGGGCAAGATTCTTCTTCCAGTTCAAGTAGTCGTTTTTTATCAATAATGCCACTTCTAAACTTTCCAACCGCTTCAAATGAACCTTTTATCATAGAAAGTTTTTCACATTTACTTTCCCCATCAAGCATAGGACCTGCCGTGACAATTATTGTCGGAATGTTTAGTCTTAATGCAGCAATAAGCATCCCTGGGGTGATTTTGTCACAATTAGATAATAAAACCAAACCGTCTAATTGGTGCGCCTCAGCGACAGTTTCAACACAATCGGCAATCAAATCTCGAGACGGCAAAGAATATCTCATTCCGCAATGCCCCATTGCAATCCCATCACATACGGCAGGAACACCAAAAATAAAAGCCTGACCACCGCCTGAATGGATACCTTTTTCAATTTGTCGCTCAAGGTCTCTCATTCCAATATGCCCTGGAATTAAATCAGTAAAAGAACTGGCTATACCGATAAACGGAGTATCCATATTCTTCCTACTGACACCTGTTGCCATCAAAAGCCCTCTATGTGGCGTTCTTGCTATTCTTTTTTTTATATTATCACTGCGCATAATCATCCTTTTTGTTAATGTTTAACACTGACGATATTAAAATCTTCATCCCACTCTAATTCGCCAATATCAGGCAGTTTGTGATAGTCATAAGAATTTGAGATAAATTGTTTACTAAACATACCTTTTTGGCCTAATATTTTGATGATATCAGTCAACATCATTGCACTGCCTGCAATTGTGCCTTCTTTTGAGGTTGCTCTATGTCCATCATAGTAAATAGTCTCGCCTGCAAATTCAAATTCTTTGATATTGCTATGAGCACAAGACAAACTATCAGATATTAGCAAAATTTTATTCATTTGTTTTGTTTTAAACAAGAGTTTCAGAGCATCGTCATAGACATGAATACCATCCGCAATAATTTCAGTATAAATATCATCGTTTATGAGTGCTGATAGTGCGGTCGAACTCCCTCTATGCGAAATTCCTGCCATACCGTTAAAAGTATGTGTAGTACCGTCACAATAGCTTAAATCACCGCCAACACAATGCCCTGCCTGAACTTTTATATCTTTTGTTTTTAAGTATTGCAACAACTCAATATCGGCAAATTCAGGTGCAATAGTGATAATTTTGATAAAATCATCTTCTATTTTTTTGTAATTTTCAAGTGTCGGTTTTAGAAAATATTTTGGATTATGGATTCCCTTTTTCTCAGGATTTAGAAAAATTCCTTCCAAATGAATACCGCAAATATTTGCCATATCTGAGGTTTGACGAGTTGCTGACTCTTTTATTACATTGATTTGGCGTTTGATATTTTCTACACTGTCTGTTACAAGAGTTGGGAAAATATATCCGTAACCGTCTTTAAGCATACGTTTTGACAGTTCTAAAACTTCATCAACCGTTGCTATACTGAAATCAACACCGTAACATCCGTGAAAATGTTGTTCTACCAATAATCTTGTCTTCATGATTAGATAACACTTCCTGCAAAAACTTTTCTTGCTTGTTCTCTGTCATCAAAATGAATTGTTTTGTCTTTTAAAATTTGATAATCTTCGTGACCTTTACCTGCAATCAAGACAACATCATTATTATCGGCAATTGTTTTTAACAAGCTGATTGCTTCCCCTCTATCAGGCTCAACGGTAACTTTTTCAGGGTCAACAGATTGTAAACCTGCAATAATATCTGTGATAATTTGTTGAGGGTCTTCTGAACGAGGATTATCACTTGTGATAACGATTTTATCTGCAAGTTTTTGAGCAATTGCACCCATTTTAGGACGTTTGGTTGCATCTCTATCACCACCACATCCAAATAGGCAAATCAATTTGCCATCAGCAGGTGTAATTTCTCTTGCTGATTTTAATACATTTTCTAATCCGTCTGGAGTGTGCGCGTAATCAACGATTACAAGCGGTTTTTTATTAACGACTTCAAATCTGCCTGCAACACCATGGACATTTTGAAGGGCTTTTAAAGCCACTTTAATATCAATCCCCATAGCAATTGATGCAGTAACGGCAGCCAATACATTATAAACACTAAACATACCGTTCATGTGAAGATTTACTGAATACTGTTCATCTTTTAATACAAGTTTAAATTCTGCCCCATTTAGAGAAAAATGAATATCTTTTGCCATTACATCAGCATCTTTTTTCACACCGTAAGTAAACTTTCTAACATCTTCAGGTACAACAGCTAAGAATTTGTCACCGTATTCATCATCTTTATTAATAACCGCAAAATCACCTTCTGTAAGTCTTTGGAAAAGTAAAGCTTTAGCTTTGAAATAATTCTCCATTGTGATGTGATAATCTAGGTGGTCTTGGGTCAAGTTAGTCAAAACTGCGCCGTTAAATCTGCATCCACCGACTCTATTTTGGTCGAGGGCGTGAGAACTTACTTCCATAACAACATTATCAATTTTTTCAACATCTTTAATCATTCTTAAAGTTGCCTGCAACTCAGGTGCTTGTGGGGTGGTGTGTTTTGCATCACGATATTCACCTGTTGAAGACAATTTGTATCCAAGTGTACCGATTAGAGCACATTTTTCGTTATTTTCTTCAAAAATCTTTTGGATAAGGTGGGTAACGGTAGTTTTTCCGTTAGTACCTGTTACACCAATCAAATTGATACCTTTTGAAGGGCTTGAATAAAATCTGTCTGCGATATCTGCAATTTTATGTCTTGTTGAATCAACTTGAACTTGCGGTACAGATACACCTTCAACTTTGTGTTCTACAAGCAATGCAGCTGCGCCGTTATCAATGGCCATCTGAGCATACTCGTGCCCATCTGTGTGTTCTCCAACCAAACAAATAAAGATGTCACCTTTTTTGGTTGTTTTAGAATTGTACGAAATGCCTGAAATTTCAACATTTTTAAAATTGATAAGGTCTTCATACTTCAAATATTCAATTAATTCATCCAATCTCATAATATATTTCTCCTATACTAATTAATATTTTTTGTAGGTGTAGCAGGGATTTTATCAGGTTTCAAGTCCAAAATTCTTGCTGTTTGTTCGGCTACCTCGTGGAAAATCGGACCGGCTACGGTGTTACCCCAAACAGGGCCCTTTTTCGCACTATCAACAACAACATAAATCAAAACTTGTGGGTCACTTGCAGGCAAATAACCGATAGTTGATGTGTACATCGCGCCTGAATAACCAACACCACTTTCAAGAGGTTTTCTTGAAGTACCTGTTTTGGCTGCTACATTATATTTATCCATTTTAATACATGATTTACCGTTATTAACACTCATTGCAAGCAGTTTAGTAATCGTATGAGCCGTTTGCGGTGAAACGGTCGGAATATGTTTAATCTTTTCAGCCTCTTCCTCAGGAGAATATTTAATAACGTGCGGAGTTACTCTCACACCGTTATTTGCAAGAGCTGATACGGCTGAAACCATTTGCATAATTGAAACTGATGTTCCGTAACCGTAAGACATTGTCATGTGAAGACCTCTGTCCCAAAATTGAGGAGCCGCCAACAACCCTGAAGATTCACCCGGAAGGTCTATTCCTGATTTTTCACCAAAGCCGAATTTTTTCAGCATGTCGTAAAATTCTCTATGCGTCATTAAAAATCCGACATTAACAGAACCGATATTACTTGAGTGCTCAAACAGGTAAACCAAATTAATTTTCCCTGGAGCACCTTTTTGTTTATAGTCGTAGTTTTCAATTGTATATCCGCCAAACTTCATTCTACCTGAGTCTTCAATGATAGAATTTTCATTGATTTTGCCAAGTTCCATAGCACTTGTTACCGTTATAGTTTTGAATGTTGACCCAGGAGGATATACATCTGTCAGAGTCCAGTTTTTAATTTGTGTATTACTTGCTTTTTGGAATTTATTTGGGTCATAAGTCGGATAAACCGCATAAGCAAGGATTTCACCGTTTTTAGGATTCATTACAATAACAGCACCACGTAAAGCTTCTTTTTCGTGGATAATTTTTTGCAATTCTTTTTCACAAACGTGCTGAATAGCAGCATCAATTGTTAATGTAACATCTTGACCTTTTGGATTTCTTGTCGGACCGACAGGGTCTGTCGGAATTTTATAAATAATTTTACCGTCTCGTGTTTTTTCATAAGTTGCACGAACTGCGTGCTCTAGCTTATCTTTTGCTGTCAATTCAACCCCGTTTGAAACACCTGCATCAAAGTTGTAAAAACCTAAAACATGAGAGGCAAATACACCTTGAGGATATTCTCTTGTATTTTTCTTATCTAAACTGATAGAGCGGAAATTGTTATCTGCAATAATGCTCATCAATTTCTTTGCCGTATCTCTATCAACATCTTTTTTTAAGGCAATTACAGGGATTTTTGTATTAGAAAGTTTTTCATACAATTTAGCCTCTGGAATTTGTAAAACCGGAGCAAAAAGTTTTGCAATTTTGCGTGGAGTTTCTTTTTCTGAATAATCAACAGGACGAGCATAGATATTGTAATAAATTCTATCTGTGGCAAGTTTAATTCCATGGCGGTCGTAGATATCACCACGAACAGCAAAATCATGGCTTGCGCGTTGCATCCTGCCACGTTCTCTATATTTGCGCACATCAAAAATTTGAAGTACGAATAAGTGAATTATCAAAATTATAATTACAACGCAATAAAGAATCTCCAAGATATTGGTCACTTTGACACAATACTTGCCATTTGACGGCTTTTGTTGTCTTAACTGAGGTTCATCTTCTCTTCTCATATCCCATCCCTTAGTAATTCAATTTTATCACAATGAGGTTCAAATAACACAATTATTAAATAAATTTACGAAATTAAATTATTATTAAAAATATAGTATATTATTGTTATGAAAAACTTAGTTTATTTATTCACTTTATTGGTTATTTTTGGCTCAAATCAATCTGTATTTGGTGCAAATATCGTCTATCCAAAGGCTCAAGAGGTTGTCATAAACTCTCCTGTAACCTTTTTTATAGGTAATGAGAATCCTAAATTAAACCTGAATATAAATTCAGAACCTGTTGAAATCCACCCATCAGGCGGTTTTTATCATGTAGTAAAACTAAATGTCGGAGAAAATATTTTTAAAATTTCTAACGGCAAAACTACTCAAATTTATAAAATTACACGCCCTGAACAAAAGGCAAAGACTGCAACAAAGACACCTTTTGCAATAAAAGACTATGACTCGCCTGTAGTCTTTGCAACAAATTCAGATAATGTGCCGTTGCGTTCAGAACCTTATGACGGCGGTACAAACAGATTACAGCATTTAGAAAAAGGAATACCGCTAAATGTCGTAGGTGAACATAAAGACTTTTATAGAGTTCAATTGGCAAGAGATGATTATGTTTGGGTTGGGAAAAGTTTTCTTTCAAAAATAGAAAATTACAATAATTCACCTGCAAGGATCGAAAGTTTTGTTTATGACGAAACTCCAAATGCTCGAATTTACACAATCAAAATGAGTAAAAAAGAGCCGTATATTTTGAGTGAAACAAGGTCATATTTGCCTAAAAACGGTGATTATAAGCAACTAAAACCTTATAATACAGGTTTTGATTTTACTTTGTATAATGTAAGCGGTTATCCTGAAAATAAATACGATTTCCACATAAATCGCGTGTCAGCACCATTTGGATATAAAACGTATTACAAAAACAGTAAAGAACTTGTTATAGAAATAAAAAGAGCACCAATTGCAGATAAAACTCAATCGTTCAAAGATTTGAAAATCGTAGTTGACGCAGGTCATGGCGGAGATGAATTTGGGGCAATCGGATGTCTTGGCGACAAAGAAAAAGATATAAATTTGAACATCGCTCAAGATTTGAAACAGCTGCTTGAAAATTCAGGTGCAAAAGTCATTATGACAAGAGAATCAGACAAAGCTGTTTCGCTAAATGACAGAGTAAAAATCTCTAAAGACAATGACGCTGATATTTTCATAAGTATTCATAACAATGCATTGCCTGATTCTGCTGCAATGTCAAAGCGTTCAGGTTCAGGAGTGTATTATTTTTATCCGCAATCAAGAAAACTTGCAGAAGATATTCAAGCAAGTTTGGTTGATGAGTTAAAAATGAATGATGATAAAGTTCATCAAGAAAGTTTTGCTGTTGTCAGAAACACTGAATCAATTGCCGTACTTGTTGAAGTCGGTTATATGATAAATCCTGAAGATAATTCAAAACTTGTTAATCCTGAATTTCAAGAGCAGACAGCAAAAGCGATATTACACGGTTTGGAGAAATATATAAATGACATACAACAAAGATAAAAAAACAGGAGCATTTATTGTTCCGACAGGAATTGGCGCCTCTATCGGAGGTTACGCGGGAGATGCAGGTCCTTATGCTAGAAGATTTGCTAAATACACAAATTTAATCGTCAATCCAAATGTTGTTAATGCAGGCGGGTTTTCTGCAATAACGGATTCTATGTTGTATATCGAAGGGTATTCTCTTGATTCATTTTTTAAAGGTGAAATAAATTTAGTTCCGTCAGAAAATAACAAAATCGGCATAATTTATGATAAAGCCATACCAAAAGATGTTCTAAATGTCCATCTAAACACTCAAAATGCCGTAAAAGCTGTCTATGGTGTTGATATTTCAGCTTACGAAATCACAGAAGAAGATGTTGGCGTTGAATTTTTTATGACAGAAGATGGGATATCAACAGGAACGGTAAACAATATCGAAACCATCGGCAAAGCTTGTGAAAAACTTCTTTCTAAAGGTTGTACGGCGATTGCTATTGTTTGTTTATTTGAAGATTCGGATGAAGACAATCCTGATTATGCAAACGGTCAAGGTGCTGACCCTGTGGGTGGTGTTGAGGCGATATTATCTCACTACATATCAAAACACTTTCAAGTCCCTTGTGCTCACTCACCGGCATTTCGCGACTATTCAATTTATCCTGATATAGTCAATCCTAAATCCTCATCAGAATACATAACACCAACATTTTTGCCTTGTATTTTGTTAGGATTGAGTCAAGCTCCACTGATTGATAAAACAAAAAAACTCGGCATCAATATTTCAGACTTAGATTTTTTAGTTATGCCATACAATTCGCTGGGGAGTGTTCCTGTTTTTGAGGCACAAAAAAGAAATATCAAGACTTATGCAGTATTAGAAAACAAAACAGAACTTGATGTAACAAAAGATAAATTGCTCAAGAACTCTAATATCATTGAGGTTAATACTTATGAAAACTGCCTTAAAATGATTTTAAAAAGTTAAAAGTTTAGGTGTTTCTTTTAAGTTATAAAACATTTTTGAAGCGATTTTAAATTTTTCAGGTTCTGAACTTACATAAAACTCTTCAACAGGTTTTGAGTTGGATGTATTCAACAAACCAGATTTTTCTAAGTCGTCTTTAATATATTGAGCAAAAGAAATTGCAGGGTCAATAAATAAATCTTCAGGCGCGAATTTAGATAATATCTTTAACAAGAACGGATAGTGAGTGCATCCAAGAACAATTTTGTCAGGATGATTTTTCAACATCTGTTCTAAATCTTCTTTAACCGTTGCAATGCTATCCAAGTCAGTCAAAGTGTTATTTTCAACAATATTAACCCATTTTGGACAATGTTGCCCAAAAACTTGAATTTCTTTGTTATATTTTGAGATTTCTCGAGGATAAACTTGTGAATTAATTGTTGCACTTGTTGCAAATACGCCAAGTCTTTTTATCGGTAATGTTGAAAGAATTTCTGCCACAGATTGTACAATCGGATAGAGTTTAAAATTGTACTTTCCGCAAATATCATCATAAATAACTGAAGATGTTGTATTACAAGCCATAACAACGGCTTTGCAGTGTTTCGACTCAAAAAATTTTAAAATATTATCCGAGTATTCTAATAACTGCCCTTTTGTTTTTTCACCGTAAGGTACATGTAAGGTATCGCCATAATAAACGTAATTTTCGTTTGGTAATATCTTCTTAACCTTGTTATATACCGTTAAACCGCCAACACCCGAATCAAAAAATGCAATTGGGGAATTGCTGTCATTGTTATTTTTTGAAATAATCATCTATACCCTCAGCTATAGCTTTAGCAGTCGCCTGTTTTCGACTTTCTGATACCAGTTGAGCACGCTCTACAGGACTTGAAATAAATCCGATTTCAACCAGTATTGCAGGCGCTGTAGTATGATTTATAACATAAAATCTTGATTTAAACAACCCACGGTCTTTAGAATTAACATGGTTTAATAATGATGCGTGAACATTTTTAGCCAAAGTCAAACTGTTATCTTTATAATAATGAGTTTCTAAACCTGTTGGAGAGTCACTGTTACTAGAATTTACGTGAATGCTTACAAATACGTCAGGTGAAATGTTTTCACTGATTGCAACACGTTCCTGCAATGATACAGTTTCGTCTTTATCCCTTGTCATATAAACTTGATAGCCTTTTTTCTTCAATAGGTCTACAACTTTTTTAGAAACATCAAGTGTTATATTTTTCTCGTAAATTCCGTTTCGTGTTGCGCCAACATCAGAACCGCCATGCCCAGGGTCAATTACAATAACCTTTTTGCCTGTTGCAGGTTTCTTTTGGATGGTGGTTGTTGTCGCTGGTGTTTTTACTACAGTCGGAACAACAACTGCAGGCAGTTCCACTTTTGCATATTTTATTTTGATACGCAATGTTTTGCCATCTGCTCCGGCATGGATATCAAGTTCATCATCTTTCTTTAACGGAATAGAAATTTTCGCACCGCCATGCTTGAGGGCACTAACTTTTAGTCCACCAAACGATAATGCTGATTTAAGATTAACATCTTGGTATCTGTCGACATTTAGCAAATATATATCGACATTGTTGTTATCTCTATCAATACCGTAGATTACAGGCTTTGAAAATACCAATTTACCGGCTTGTGTGCGAGTATCAAAAACCTCACTATTTGCAGAAGTTAAAGCAACTTTTGTTGTAAATAGTGTTGTGTAATTTTCTGCATCCTTATCCATAAAGACAATTCTTTCTGAATCTGCATAAACGACTGGAATATATTTGTAAGCACTTTGGCTAGTAATTACAACTCTTGCAGTGTTTTGGTTAAATTGTCCGACCTTGACTGATTCAGATTGATTGATAGAAATATCTTTATTTCTGATTGAAGTATTAACAACAGTATTTGGAATATCATAGACAACACGTATAGGATTTGACAGAGCAAACGGTTTTGTCAAATTTGCAGTACCGATACCTGTCAAATGCACCATTCCGTTTTTAACAGTTATATTATCCAAATAATATTTTGTCGGAAGTGATAAATCCTTTTTTGATAAAATATAGTTTTTGTCTTCGGTTGTATCTCCGAGTTTGAAAGCCGAATTGATTTGGTTTATCAAATTGTTCGTATTTACTGTCACAGGCACTTGAATACCTGTTGTTTCATACAATTTAGCTACATTTGCCGAAATATCATTATAAACTTGTTGGAAATAGAAATTTTGAATTTGAGTGTTACCAAATCTGACAAATAACGAATTATTTAATCGCTTTAATTGTATATTTGATGGACTGTAGCCATCGTTATAATAAATTACAACTCGTACTACATTTGGATTTGCAGAGAATTGTTTTACCAAAACTTCTTTGATATCAGAGTTTTGGATAACCAAATCTTGAGCTGCACAGCGTAAAATCGCCGATGGTATATCAAAATAAACTTTCTTCTCATCAGGAACTGAATTTAATTTTATCCCTGTTGGAATTAAGTTGTCATCGTTATCTTGTGAATTAATCGCCATAAATGTTGCGGAATTATCAAATGTTACAGATGAAATATTTAAGTCAGCTGCATTTGTCAAACCGCCAAAACTAAGGATAAATGCAAAAATGCATAACAATTTTATAAAAAAGTTCTTCATAATTTTATACCTAATGAGATTATATTATTTGTTTTCAAAAAGAGCAAAATTGTTACACATTGTTTATATAATTTTTCTTTTAAAAAGGACTTGAAAAAAAAGTTTGTTTTTTATAATATATAACTTGTAAATCAAATATGCGCTCGTAGCTCAGTTGGATAGAGCGTTTGGCTACGAACCAAAAGGTCGGGAGTTCGAATCTCTTCGAGCGTAAGTTTAAAAAAACGATTATCAAATATTGGTAATCGTTTTTTATTTGTCTTTATTTATTCTATTATAGAATATTACAAATTCTTAACATTCTAATAAGTGTATAAAATACTATCATTGTAACAGTCTGAGCCTGATTTTATCTTTTACACAATGCGAATTATTCGCATTATGCTTGACAAATCCTCAAAATAGTTTTATTCTACTACACATATAGTAGATAGAATATTAAGAGTACATTTATCTCTAAGTAAGATATGGTACAGATTTGTGTGAGGTGAAAGATGAGAATTCAAGCAATTAATTATCAGCAACAAGTGTATAACAGACAACAATCATTTGTTAAATCTAATAATGCTAAAAATTCGGTCTCAAACCCTTCACAAAATATGACATCAATGCCAAAATATGGTTACGGAATGGATTTGGTACATAAAAAGACAAATAGTGTAGCTTTTACAGGCGGAGCTGACGATGTGACAAAAGCAGGTTTAGCGTTGCTTAAACAATTCCCAGTAGAAGAACGACTTGCGACGCTATTTAAAGGTTTAAAACACGGTGAAATTATTCTCCTTGGCAAAAATTACAATGACGCGCAAAAGGCTTTAACCAAAAATGTTAAAGGCTTAAAACAAGCAATTAAAAAAGAAATTTTTATGCCAGAAAACACCCTCCAAAGAAATTATGCGTTTTTGAAAAACTCATTAGGTGATATTGAGTTATTAAACGTTAATGACAAAAAAATTATCTTGACGACAGGCGGAAAGAAGTATTTTCTTGACCCTGGGCAGAGTTTTTATGTAGTTAATAATGACACCGTTCAAATTGCAAACGATGTATTGCATATTAAAGAAAAACCAAAATATGATTTATCGTCTAAAAAAGCAGGATTTTCAACTGTTTATGACTTTGAAAAAAGCATGAATAATGAACTGGCTGCACTTAATAAAAGAACTTTGGCGCAAACAATTTTACACACGACAAGACCTGTTGAAAAGCAAACTTTTAGCAAAATCGGAGGTCAGGACAAAGTAATTGAGGAACTTAAAAAAGGTATTTTATATCCGATAAAATATCCTTCAGCCTACGGCGCAGAAGATATTACAAGAGGTTATATTTTGCATGGACCTGCGGGGACCGGTAAAACAGCACTATGTAAGGCGCTTGCAAATGAGGCGGGAGTTAATTGCGATTACGTTAGCGGTACAGCATTTCAGGCAAAATACGTTGGTGAATCTGAAGCAAATGTAAGAGCATTTTTTGACAAATTAAGAGACAATCAACCATCTATCGGCATTATTGATGAAATTGATGCGATTGGTGCTGAAAGAGGAGATGCCGACAAATACGGCAATAAGTTAATCGACCAGTTACTAACTTGTATCACAGACCTTTATGATGAAGGAGATAACGTATACATTTTAGGTTTAACCAACAAATATGACATGCTTGATAGTGCGCTTAAACGTTCTGAAAGATTAAGTAAGCACATCTTGGTTGATGCACCTGATAGAAGTGGTGTTGAAACAATTTTCAAAATCTACACAGATGGCAAAAACTTAGACAAAGATGTCGATGTTAATGCTCTTGTTGATAAAATGTACGCAGATAAAGCTGTAGGTAGTGATATCAAATATATTACAAAACTTGCAAGAGAAAACATGATGAGAAGACTTGGTATCTTTGAAAAAATGGAAAACAACACTTATGTAGATGCGGATATGGCAAATCCTGTTTACAAAAATGAGGATTTTCTTGAGGCAATTAAACAATTCAAAGAGCAACACAGAAAGTCTTCACGCAATCCAATTGGTTTCGGTAAAAAATAAATGAACTCCTTATTTTCTTTTTTATAACTACTATGAGACGCTAAAAACCCTTCCGCATACCCAAGGAAGGGTTTTCATTATTATATTTGTCATTTAACATGACTTTTTTTATATTGTCATTCTGAAAGCTTAGAAAATTTGCGTGAAGTATGAACGCATAATTTTCTTGCTATTCAGAATCTCTAACTATACACATTTACTTTTGTATAATTTGTTAAATTTGAGACCCTGAATCAAGTTCAGGGTGACAAATTATTGTAAGTCGGCATTACCATGCAGACAAGTTTATTTCGTTTTACTTTCCAAATACTTTTTCCTGAATTTCCAAGGCTGTCTTTGTTGTTGCAAGTCCGGCTTGAGAACTTTCTTTTAATGTCGGCGACATCAATGCTCCGGTTTGCTCCATCGCATCAATAACTTCATCTAACGGTATTTTTGACTCAACCCCTGCCAAAGCAAGCTCTACAGCCGTAATTGAATGAATTGCTAAAAAAGGATTACGTTTCACACAAGGGACTTCAACCAATCCGGCAACAGGGTCACAAGTAAGTCCTAACAAATTTTTCATGGCTAAAGCAGCGGCATTTAATATTTGCGGCACACTTCCACCTCTCATTTGACAAATTGCAGCAGCACTCATCGCAGATGCGACACCACATTCAGCCTGACAACCTGCAACAGCACCCGCTAAAGCAACTTTTGCAGAAATTATTCGACCGATTTCACCTGCTGTTATCAGCGCATTAAGCTGTTCTCTTTCTGAATAGTTATAATCCTCGCTCACTGCAACAAGAGTTGATGGCAAAATTCCGCAAGAACCTGCTGTTGGACAAGCTACAATTTTACCCATTCGGATGTTTTCTTCACTGGTTGCAAGTGCGTATTCTAAGATTTTCTCAAAAGTTTGACCAAACATAGCACCTTCATTTTTGAATTTTACTTGCAATCTGTGGCAATCTTGTCCACACATTTCGCTCATTGAAAGTTCTTTGCTCTTCATTCCTGTTTGGATAGCCTCTTTCATCGCATATAGACTTCTGTTAGAAAAAGCCCTGACCTGTTCTACCGAAATATCAGCCTCTTGCGCCATATTTTCTTGTGCAATTTCATAAATCTGTTTGTTTTTAGAAATACATTCGTTGTGTAATTGTTCAAATGTGTTTATGTCCATAATTAATTTTCCAATTTTTCTATATAACTTACAAAGTAAACTTCTGGAATTTCTTCAATAACTTCAACAATATCAGAGGTTAAATGTCCATCAACACTGATTATCATTGACGCCTCTTTGCCTTTTGCGTTTCTGTCGCAATTCAAAGATGCAATGTTTATGTTGTAATATTGAAGAACAGATGAAACTTGAGAAATCATCCCCGGCATGTCTTTATAAACGATTAAAACCGTATTATATTTACCTGTTAATTTCACCTTGAAATCATTTATTTGCCTAATCGCAATTTCACCTGCTCCGACAGAATCTCCTGCGATAAACATTTTGTTCTCCCCTTCAAACACCATATCAACAGCATTTGGGTGGCGTTTGAAATTATCTGCGTACTCAAATGTGTACTCAATTTGTTTAGCTAAATCAGAGTCAAAAATGTCCTTAATTCTTCTATCTTCAACACTTAACCCAAGCACTCCTGCGAGCAAACCTTTTTCGGTACCGTGACCTTTGCCTGTATGTGCGTAAGAATTGTAAAGTTTAAATGAAACCTTACGCGGAGAATTTTTATAAATATTTCGTGCCAACAGTCCGAGTCGGACAGCACCTGCAGTGTGAGAACTCGATGGACCAATCATAACCGGTGAAATTATATCAAATAGTGTGGATTTCTTCATTTAATATCCTTTATTTAAGTTATCTTCAATCTTTTTCTTTAAAGCCTTTGTATTTTCAATATCTTGAATTTTATCTTCAACCATTTCTTGTTGATTATTCAAATTTGAATTATCATCAAACGGATTTGAGCGTCCGTATTTTGAATGAAAACATGTGAAATATAGCGCCGTAATAACAACAATTACCAACAATATTTCAACCATACCAAGTGCTTTTTTCATAAAAATTTCCTACTTTAACCTGTTTTTTGAAATAAACATCAAAATTGCCTCATCTTTATCAGATGGAGCTTTTAGCGAATCTCGATTCAATTTGTAATCTTTCATCTGAGAGCGCACAAAAAATCTGTTGTATACAGACAATCCGACTGTCAAAACAACTGAAGTAATTACAATTGCACAAAGAACAGTCGAGTATTTTATAATACCTGCTTTGAGCATTGCTCTATTAACATCAACTGCGAAAGCAAAGTTAGCAGTGCATAAAAACACTGCTAAAATTGCCATTGATATTTTGTTTAACAAATTATTCTTCAACATTTTCTTCTGATTTCTTAGTTTTTCTGGAAGTTTTTGCTTTTGAAGAACCTCTGTTTGGTCTTCTTGTACGTTTTTTAGGTTCTTCTTCCTGTTGTGTTGGTTCTACAGGAGTTTCTGCAACAGGTTCAGTCGGTTGAACTTCTTTTTCCTGAACTTCTGCCACTGCTGACTCCTCTTCTTTTGGAGTTTCAGCCTCAGCAGCTTTTTTAGATGCAGCTTTTCTCTTGCGAGATTTGCCTTTTATTTTAGGTTCAACCACAGGTTCTTCTGTTTTCACTTCTTCAACTGCAGGTGTATTTTCAACAACTTTCGGTTCTTCAACTTTTGGTTGTTCTGCCTTAACTTCTTCAATTTGAGTTTCAACAGCAGGTTCAGGTGAAATTTCAGGAGTTACAACCTTTTGTTCTGATTCCTGTTGTTTATTTTTATCAAATTTATTTCTTCTGTTTTTACGTTTGTTATTTTCCTTTTTAACAACTTCCTCAGCTACAACTGCAGAAGGTTCTGTTTCAATAACTACTTTTGGAGCTTGTTCTTGAACAGGTTCTTGCACTGGTTGCTGTTGGTTATTATTTTTGTTGAATTTATTATTGTTGTTATTTTTCTTGTAGTTACCAGTCGGCATTTTTAATTTTGCAGCTTTTGCACGGTATTCACCTTCAGCAGTCGGAGTTGCAAAGTTAAATTCAATCATTGAATATCCGCTACCTTGGCAATGTGGACATTTTTTAGTAAATATTTCTGACAAAGATTGACCTTGACGATGTCTTGTCAATTCAACAAGTCCTAAATCAGACAATTGACCGACTTGCGGTTTTGCCTTATCAGGTTCAAGTGCAATTTCTAATTCTTCCATCATAGCCAATTTATCAGCACGAGACATCATATCAATAAAGTCAACGATAACCATACCGCCAATGTTACGCAATCTCAATTGACGAGCAATTTCATGAACAGCCTCAATGTTTGTTTTCAAAATTGTTTCATCTTGAGTTGCAGAACTGATAAATTTACCACTATTTACATCAATTACCGTCAAAGCCTCTGTTTGTTGTATAAACAAATATCCGCCTGATGGCATATTAACTTTTACATTTAGCGCGGCTTTGATTTCTTTGTGAATATCCATAGCAACTAATAGCGGTTCTGTACCTTTATACAAAGTTACTTGAACATTTTTTGAAATGTGCCAATTTTGCAAAATTGTTTGAACACGATTCATGGCAAACGGAGTATCTACAATAATTTCTTTTACATCGTCTGTACAAGCCTCTCTGATAACTCTATACAACAAATCTTGG
Source organism: uncultured cyanobacterium (assembly GCA_902495705.1). Taxonomy (GTDB): domain Bacteria; phylum Cyanobacteriota; class Vampirovibrionia; order Gastranaerophilales; family Gastranaerophilaceae; genus Zag111. The sequence continues at coordinate 5,357 of CABUXT010000004.1, read as the reverse complement.
TCTCTATAAATCAAGTTTGGAGGAGTTAAAGACTCAGCTGAAGTGATAATGTTGTTCCATTTTTCTAAAAGAATTTCTAAATCTTCTTGGATATCGGCTTCTGATTGCCCTTCTGCTTCAGTTCTAATAATTACACCAACTCCAACAGGTTTAATCAAATTAACAATAGCCTTTAATCTTGCACGTTCTTTTGAATTTTCAATCTTTTTACTTACGCTTACCCCAGGTTCACTTGGCATCAATACCAAGAATCTCCCTGGTAAACTGATTTCCGTAGTAACCCTAGGCCCTTTGTGTCCTGTAGGTTCTTTCACGACTTGGACTACAAGTTTTTGTTTCGGTGAAAGTTTTTCTTTCAATGTGCCTTTTCCCATTACATCTTGTGCATGCAAAAAGCCCATTCTATCAGTACCTACATTTACAAATGCAGCATCAATACTTGGCAAAATATTGTCAACTGTTGCCAAATAAACATCACCTAACAGAACTTCACCTCTATGGATAAAGAAATCTGTTACTTTTTTGTTTTCAAGTACGGCTGCAATGTTATCACGTTCAGCGATAACAATTTTTTTCTCAACATTTTGGTTGGAATTGTGATTTCTGTCGCTCATAAATCTTCCTTTTCTATAACTCATGCAAAGACTCGGTTAAGAATTTTACACGCGTGATGTCAAAAATAACGTCAGGTGCTATTACATTCATTAGCACATCTGCCCTGAGTGGCGGAATTTCTGACCCTTGACCGGTCTTTAATACTATGAACAGACTTTCTCCTTCAAATCGATGTGAACCGATTGATTTTTTGATATCTGTTTTTTGAACTAAACCTTTTTTGTTTTTCTTCTCGACTAAAATTTCGTCAGAAGCCAAAACTCTTTCTGTATTATACACAAAATCGTCAAAGCCGTAAAGTGCTTTGTTAAATATCTTAATTTCATATTCTGCCCAACAAGCCGTATGGTCAATAGATGGAGCGGATTTGTCAATTTTATGAACATCAAGAATTTGCGATTCTTTTGGTAAAACTTTTGACAACTCATCTTTCACATAATCCGCAGTTACATCTTCCCACAATTCAATATCAACCAATTCGGTTTTACTTTCACAAAATAACGGAAGAGCAATCCCCATAGATATTTTCATAGTCGGATTAAATCCGTAAGAAAACGCAACTTTAAGATTTGAACGCGAAATTGATTTAAAGAAAGTATTTTGCCAATCCAAATGAGAAAAATATCTCAATGTGCCTGTTTTCGTAAGCTTTATGCGGTAGCGGAAAACTTCTTTTACATTTTTAGGACAAAGTTTAGGGTCAACATGTTCTTGTTTTAAAATAAGTTGAGCCTTATCACTTGCTTTAAACGGCGCATCCATAACCTTTTTTACCCCAAGATTTGGACAAACACCGCAACCGACACAATGGTGTTGACAAGTCGGAACAATGTGCGGAGAATTTGCATCAACTTCAAAGGCTTTTTTATATTCAGCTTTGAACCAATCTTTTGAAACACCAATGTCAACAAAATCCCAAGGTAGCGGTTTATCTAAATCGTATTGAGTTTGAGCCAATTTTTTCAAATCAATGCCGAGTTCTTCCGCTGTTTCAAACCAAACATTTTTATCAAAATATTCGCCCCAAGCATCCAAGTAGCATCCTTTTTTATAAAGAGCCTCAATATATTTTGACATAGATTCATCCCCACGAGTCAAAACAGCCTCAAGTAGCGATACAAATTTTTCGTGATAATTAACCTTTACCCCTTTGATATGTTTAACTTGTTCCATCAAATAGTGAATATGTTCGGTGACTTCATCCAAATCCATCTGCGGACACCATTGGAACGGAGTGAGCGGCTTTGGAACAAAAATAGATAGAGTGCAGGTCAAATCAAGTGAGTGTTTCAAATTCTTTTCTTTTTTGATTAGACGAGAACGATATCTGATACGTCTGAATAACTCAGCCATTTCTTCCATATCTTCAATCGTTTCTGTTGGAAGTCCGCAAATAAAGTAAAATTTAACTCTTGACCAGCCGTTTTCATAAAGTGTTAAAACAGCATTCATAATTTGTTCTTCCGTGATATTTTTCTTGATAACATCGCGAAGTCTTTGGCTACCTGCCTCTGGTGCAAGGGTCATTGTTGATTTTCTAACACTTTGAACTAAATTTGCAAGCTCTAAATTAAATCCGTCGATACGTTGACTAGGCAAGGATACAGAGATTTTTCTGTCATTAAAATCAACCGCCAATTCTTTTATAACTTCATTAATATTAGCGTAATCATTTGAAGACAGCGATAATAAAGAATATTCGTCATATCCGGTATTTTTTACAAGTTCTTTTGTAATATCAATAATATCTTTTGCGCTACGCTCTCTAATCGGTAAAGTTACATGCCCCGGTTGGCAAAAACGACACATTCTGCCACAACCTCTTCTTATCTCAACGACTGCCCTATCCTGAATTGATGAAGAATAAGGTATCGGATAAGATGTAAGTGCAGTATCAGGAGTCAGTTGTGCAACACGTTTTTTTACGGTTGTACTGTATTTTTTAGACCATCTGCCTGAATTTTCACCCTCACAAAGTGCTTTTATTCTATCTTCTCTTGGCAGACCTTTGGTTTGTTCTAAAATTCTGCAAACTTCAACAATAGAATCTTCACCATCGCCAACTAAAAATACGTCAATAAAATCACTCATAGGAAGAGGATTGAATGCACAAGGACCTCCGCCAAAGATTATAGGGTCATCATCTGTTCTATCTTCGTTTCGATAAGGTATTCCTGACATTTCAAGCATTTTTAAAATCGTCGGATATGCCATTTCATATTGGAGTGAAAAACCTACACCGTCAAACTCTTTCATTGGGCGTTTAGACTCAACACCATAAAGTGTTTCAGGCTTAAAATCAGCTTCAGGCGCATAAGTTCTGTCACACATAAATTCAGGAACACGATTTATAAATTCATACAAAACTCTGACACCCAAATTTGAAATCCCGATTTCATATTTATCAGGAAATGCCATTAAAAATCTTACTTTTGCGCTATCAAAATCTTTGTTATGGGATAAATATTCGCCCCCAACATATTGGTAAGGCTTGGTACAATTAAATAAACTTTCGTGATACTTATTAAAAAAACACATTTTCTCAATTCTCTTTACGCTAAATCATCAGGAAAATATTTGTCAATTTCAATAATTGTGCCATCTAAGGTATTTTCCTCAAACGATTTCATAAACTTGAACAAATCCGAATTTGGAACATCATAACTGTATAGAACGGTTTCTCCGTCGATTTCTCTCATTACAGAGACCATATAGTGGCACTTTGATGAATAATTTAACAAATTTTCCTTATTAAACTTTATTCCGTTTGCGTCTTTTTTGAGTTTGACATAATTAAAACCGGCATAGAACTTTACACGCTCTTGCACATCAGGAGGTAAACAGTTTTTATTATGGCTTGAAAACAAGTCGATTACTTTTTTATTTATCTCATTTGACACAAAAATCCCTCCTGATACTATTAAACAACATATCCGAAAATAAGTCTAAATTGTTAAGATTCTTTTTTGGTAATTTCTTTCAAATAATCCAAAACTTTCAAAGCTGTTTCGCGTCTGACATCTTTTGGAGATAGTCTCAAATACTCAATAGCGTGAGAAACTTTGATATTTTTATCGTACCATCTGCGCATAATGTAATTGTATTGGTCTTCCAAACTCAACTTTTCAAGTTCAACATCTTTTAACAAATCAATAATATAATCTGCACATCTGACTTGAATTTCTTCTGATGATTTTTCAAGTTCGTTGATAGCTCTACTTACAGCAGCATCCGCATCATACCATCTTTGAAACATATTTTTCATACTCTAGCCCTCTTTTTTCTATTGTTAAGTTTATTAAAGCAGATTTTTAATAAAAAGTAAATTATTTAATCAAAAAATACTTTATAAATATGTAGGTTAAAGGGTTATTTTTTATGGTAGAAATGTTTGATAGTGTAAAATACAATTTGACTAATCCTGCTTTGACTGATGATATCGGTGAGTCATTAGGAACAGGTACAACAATGCCGATGGCACCTTCTACAATGGATGGCAGCGGAATGTATTTCCCGGGGATAACCGGTTCTATGAATGGCATAACCATACAAGGTAACCTAAAAGGTGATAAGGTCGAACTATCTCAAAAAGAAAAAGATGGTAAGACATGGAAAAATATATTTAAAGGAGCTGCAGCAATAGGCGGTGGCATACTCCTTTGGAAAGGCGGCAAGAAAGTCGCACCAAAAGTTAAAAGCGGATTTTCTAAAATCGGAACAAGCCTAAAAGGCGGATTTGGAAAAGTTTTGAGCGGTATTAAAGGATTAGGCTCTAAAATCAAATCCGTATTCAAAAAATAAATTCTCGTAGTAAGTAGAAAATAGAAGTGTGTCTCGTGCAGGATTGAAAAATCCTGCTTTTTTATGTTATATTAAACTAAAGGTTAGATTATTTTTGAGAAAAGGAGTTTAAATATGGCTAAAGAATGTAGTTTTGATATTGTATCTGAATACAACAAGCAAGAACTTGTAAACGCAATTGACCAAGTAAAAAGAGAATTAACTTCAAGATTTGACCTAAAAAATTCAAATTCAGAGGTCGAATTAGAGGCTGATAAGACAATCACTATTACAACAAATGATGAAATGAAATTGAGAAATATCGTTGATATTCTTCAATCAAAATTAGTAAAAAGAAATTTGAGTATAAAAATTCTTGACCCTAAACCTGTCGAAAATGCACTTGGCGGAAACGTTAGACAGGTATTTGAATTAAAGAAAGGTTTAACTCAAGAACTAGCAAAAACAATTGTCTCTGATATTAAAGCTACAAAATTAAAAGTTCAAGCATCAATCCAAGGCGAACAAGTTAGGGTTACAGGAAAAGACAAGGACGATTTGCAAACAGTAATTCAAACTTTGCGCAAAAACGAGGATAAATACGATTATCCGTTGCAATTTACGAATTATAGATAAAAAAGCTTCCTCGCCCCTTGTGGCTGAGGAGTGAGGTGAGGGGGCAAAGTCTTGTGATTATATACTTTTACCCTCTCCTAGGGAGAGGGCAGGGTGAGGGTTCATCTTTTCTTTTTCATGCACTCCGTGCAGGGGTGCTTTTGGTGGCAAAAGCACCGCAAAACCACCGACACGCCAATGTTCACATCAAACTAAAAACTCGTATAGTAGCCGAATAACTCGTCACTTTCGTTCCTCAAACAAATTCGGCTTTTGTAGTTTACTCGTTTTGTTTGATTGTTCACTTTTGGCTATTGTCGGATTGTTGACCTACTTGTTGAGGATTA
>CABUXT010000003.1 GCA_902495705.1 uncultured cyanobacterium | reverse complement strand
TTCGTTCCTCAAACAAATTCGGCTTTTGTAGTTTACTCGTTTTGTTTGATTGTTCACTTTTGGCTATTGTCGGATTGTTGACCTACTTGTTGAGGATTACTACGTCACGTTGTAATGGCTATTGTTTTATTTGTAAAATATCGCTCCTTGTAATACATGAATCTAAAGTTGTCACCCTGAACTCGTTTCAGGGTCTCTAGCCAAACAAAGTAAACATTGTCATTCCGAATTGCGGATTTTGGCAAGTGCGCCGTGTGAGCATAACGAACCCAGCACGTCTTGGCGAGAACTGCGTTGAGCCGGTCGAGCCGCCAATAATCCAAGACTATTTCGGAATCCTTTCAATAATCATTGTTTATCAATAACAACATTTGCTAAATTGTCGATTATTAAAAAGATTCTGAATCAAGTTCAGAATGACATAGACCGATGTGTTTAATTAGAGACCTTAAATTGTAGGTCGGCATTGCTATGCCGACAATATTACTTTGTGGGGACACTTCGTTTTCCCTACACTACTTTAATCTACATTTATAAAATAATGTCATTCTGAAAGGATAAAAAATCAAGGAGCGTAGCGACATAAATTTTATCCTATTCAGAATCTATCAATGTTTATTTTAAAATTTGGATAAATTTGCGCTTCTTTTAATCGAACGGATAGACCCTAAATCAAGTTCAGGGTGACTATTAATTTCCCTTCTTCATATCAATACGCAAAACTTCGTAAATATTCATTTTCTTAGCCTTACCACGGATTTGAACCTCGGAAATTTTAATTACATCCGCAATATCAGCAATACTTGCGTAAGTCGAACTGCTCACAAGCAAATTCGTTTTATAAACCTTGTTATAACTTTCAATTCTTGATGCTAAGTTTACTGTATCACCAATTACAGTGTATTCCATACGATTTTCGGTACCGATATTGCCGATAAAAACTTCACCTGTATTTATACCAACACCGATTTCGATTTTCGGTTTACCTTCGTACAACCATTTTTCTCTCAAATATTCAACTTTTTTAAGCATCTCATAAGCACATTTGACCGCATTTTGAGGGTGATTTATATCTTGAATAGGTTCACCGAAAATTGCCATAACCGCATCACCGATAAATTTATTAATTACGCCGTTATATTTGGTGATAATCGGCTCCATTTCTGAAAAATATTCGTTCAAAATCATTGAAACCTCTTCGGCTGACATTTTTTCACTCAAGCTTGTAAACCCTCTGATATCAGAAAATAACACGGTTACAATTGCACGCTTTCCGCCAAGTTTCAAATCATCAATATTACTTACTACATTTTTCATAATGTCGTTTGACAAATATTTGCCCATCGCTTGCTTGATTTTTTCCTTGTTTCGACTTTCTGAGATAAATTTGAAAGAATATCCAAAAATCAATGTTACAAACTGAACAACTATCGGATTGATAAAACTCATTAAATAACCGTTATACGCGCATATTCCGACTAGTGCAAAGAATATAAAATCCATCAAAGTCACCAGTAACAATGATTTGATAAATCTGCATCGCAGAATAAGAATAAAAGTCACAAGTGATAACAACAGCAAATTAAGCAACTGTGGGAAAAATCCTGCAGAATGCATAAAATATCCGTTTTCAAGGTTATCATACATTGTTGCTTGAACATCTACACCGGCGTGACGTTCTTGAATAGGAGTTCTAAATATATCATCCGCCGGTCCTGAAATATTTACACCTATAAATACAACTGCATTTTTAAATACATCAGGCGAAATATCATTTTCTTCTAATTTGCCTGCCTTTAAATGTTTATAGCTATTTAAAATATCAGCAGCATGAATACTATAATGAGATGAATGAGTGTCAATTAATTTTCCGTTTTGCTGTGCTAATCTATTCGCATAATACCTGATATCAGATTGAACCAGTCCATCAAGATTCAATTTGTTAGGGATCTTTAAACCAGTAGCAGGAACATATACATTAAAATCATTCAAAACAAGTTCATTAGTTTTATTGGCTAATAAATACATTTTAAATGCCAATGACGGATAATATGCATCTCCGATTTTCATAACATTTATGCCTGTAAATAATCTGTTACCGATACTATCAGGATTAACTTTTACAAAACCGAAATTTTTGGCAACACTATAATATTCAGGGTCAACCTTAGTAATGTTGTGATATTGAGTATTCCAACCAAGTGCTTCTTCATTTACGGATAGAGACTGTTTTTGTTGAAAATTTGCTAAAAACTGCTTATCTTCTTCTCCACTTGTCGTATTTGGAAGAAAAGTCACAACTAAATTGTCCATTTTGCTAATTTTATTCAAAAAGGCTTTATCCGAATCCGTATTAGGATTTATTGAAGGTAAAAACACATCCAAGCCGATAACTTTTGGCTTAGCATAAGTTGAAAAATAGTCAAGCAAATCCGTATACATAGTCTTTGTCCATGGCCAATATTCAGGATTTGCATCATCAATAATAATTTCTAATATATCATTTGACCCAACCTTATTCGCCATAAATGTTGAAATAAAAAAGCTCTTAACATTTGGCTCTAAATATATAAAAGACAGTGCAAAAGCTACTATCGCCAAAAACATATATAATAAAAACGAATTTATATAAAATAATTTGTTCTTAATCTTTTTCATAAAACACTCCCCTATGAATATTAATGTTATGATATAATAAATTCAAAAAAAAGGATAGATTATGAACATAAATTTATTAGACAAATTAAAGGAAAATAAAGTTTTTCCTATCATTAGAAGTAAAGACCCAAAAGATGTTATTGAAAAAGTCAACGCACTGTTAGAAGGCGGACTTGATGTTATGGAAGTTAATGTAGAAACTCCTGAAATCTATAATGCAATTAAAGCTGTATCACAAGATGCTATTATCTGCGCAGGAGGAATTATCACATCTCTTCAAGCAGAAACAGCTATTGATTCAGGTGCTCAAATTCTTTCTTCACCTATTTTTCAAAAGAATTTGTTAAAGATTTCAAAAGACAGACGTGTTCCGATGATTGCTGGTACATCTACGGCAAACGAGGCATACAGCGCTTGGAAATCACGTATTCCGGCAGTTAAAATTTATCCGATTACTGCAATGGGCGGAGTTGAATATATTGAAAACTTATTAAGACCAATGCCGTTTCTAAACGTTATTCCACAAGGTGATGTTCATCTTAATGAAGTTGCTTTATATATTAAAGCAGGCGCTTTAGCAGTCGGTGTCGGCAGACATTTGACACATGCTAATAACTATAAAGAAATAACCATTCGTACAAAAGAATTGTTGGAGCAATTGAAATAATCATGGATAATACACAATTTGACTTGATTACAATTGGAGAAAGTTTAGTTGAATTTTCAACTAATCAAAAACTGAAAGATGCCGAATGTTTGCACAAATATTATGGCGGGGACTCTTTGGTTGTTGCAGTTGCAGCAAAAAGATTAAAATCAAATGTCGGTTTTATCACTTGCGTTGGCGATGACCCTTTTAAAGATTTTATGATTTCCTGTTGGGAAAAAGAAGGTCTTGACTTAAAACATATAAAAGTTGTCAATGAGAAAAACGGCTTATATATGGTTTCTCGCGTTCCTGGGGAAGAAAAAGAGTTCATGTACTACAGGAAAAAAATTGCTCCTGCAAAATTATCAATTGACGATATTGATGAAGAGTACATTAAAAGAGCCAAAATTATTTATGCTTCAGGTATCACTCAATCACTGTCAATCAATGCTAGAGAGGCTGTTAAAAAGGCTTTTGAAATTGCCAAAGAAAACGGTATTACAACAGCTTATGACCCCAATTATTCATCACTGATTGCAACAAAAGAAGATGCAAAGGAATATTTTGAAGAAATAATACCTTATACAGATATTTTGTTTATGAGTTCAAAATACGATACAAAAAGTATTTTTGACATTGAATCTTTGGAAAACATTGTAAAATACTTGACAGATAGTGGCATCCAAACAATTATAATCAAATCAAGCGAAACAAAAGGTTATCATTTGAATTACATGGGTAATTCTACATTTATACCTTTCTACACAGACCATGTCGTTGATACAACATCATCTGGAGACGCTTTTAACGGCGCATTTTTGCACGCTATAGCAAACTCGTATACACCGATTGAGGCTGCAAATATCGCATCAATTGATGCAGGACTTCAAGCACAAGGAATCGGCGCAATAAAATCTGTTCCTTATTTTGACGAAGTTTATAAAATTTACAAAGAAAAGGATTTGTAATGAGCACAAAAAAAAGATTCGTTTTATCAGGATATTTTGGATTTAAAAACTTTGGAGATGAGGCGATTTTGTCTGTCTTAGTCAACAAATTGCAGCAGTACAAACACCGCATCACGGTTATTTCATCTGACCCAAAATATACGATTGGCAAATTTAAACATATTAGAAGTGTTTATACCTTTAAAATTCCTGATATTATTGGCGCTATTGCAAAATCAGATTTCTTAATTTCAGGAGGAGGAAGTTTATTACAAGATGCTACAAGCCTAAAAAGCTTGATTTATTACCTGTTTATTATATTTATAGGTCTTGTTTTAGGTAAAAAAGTAATAATTTTTGCTCAAGGCATCGGACCCATCAAAACACCTGTCGGACAGTTTTTGACTAAAAATTTACTGAAACATTGCACTTACGTCAGCGTTAGAGACAAAAAGAGTTATGAATTACTGAAAGGCTGGGGGATAGACACAGATTTGCTTTGTGACCCAATTTTTTCAACAACGATTCCAAATGTTGAGACAAATAGTTCCGTAGCCGTTCAACTGAGAGATTTTAAGACTATGAGCGAAGACTTTATTGATAGACTTGCTCAAAAAGTTGCAACAGAGTTTTCTGACAGAAATGTTGAAATATTTTCGTTCCAAGATGCTTTAGATTTGGAGATTTGCCAAAAATTTGAAAAAGCACTGAATATGCTAAATCCGGCTATGAAAACAAAAATCCATTCAGGCTTAACAGACGAAGAAATTATTTCTGAACTTTCTAAATCCGAATACGTAATTGCGATGCGATTTCATGCGATAATTATTGCACTTTTAGCCAATATAAAAACCATTGCTATAAATTATGATATCAAGGTGGAAAAAATTGCATCGGAATTTCATCTGCCTGTAATTGGCTTGCAAAAGGATTTTGAAGACCAATTTGAACAACTAAAATCACTTGATACCGATTTTATAGCTCAAAAAGTTAAAGAAAAAGATTTTAATTGGACAAATTTTGAAAAAATTATAAATGAGTAAAATATTTATAAAATAAGGAGTAAAAAATGAAAGTTGTTGCAATAAACGGAAGTCCGCGCAAAGGCGGAAATACTGAGCAATTGTTAAATATCGTACTTGATACGGTTGCAAAAGCTGGAATAGAAACTAAATTAATCCAAGTTGGCGGCAAAAATATCCATGGATGTCGCGGTTGCTGGGCTTGTACAAAGAAAAAAGACGGCAAATGCGTATTTGATGATGATATTCTTAACGAAATTTTGCCTGAAGTATTTTCAGCAGATGCATTGATTCTTGGAACACCATCGTATTTTTCAGATATGACACCGGAATTAAAAGCGTTTATCGACCGTGCAGGAGTTGTCGCAGGTAGTATCGGCAATCCGTTTAAACATAAAATCGGAGCAGCCGTAGTTGCCCAAAGAAGAGGGGGCGGACCAGCTATCCAAGCAACAATCCATCACATGTTTTTAATGCGCGAAATGATTATTCCGGGGTCATTATATTGGAACTTTGGAATCGGACGTGATAAAGGAGATGTCCAAACAGACGAGGAAGCAAAACTCAACATGGAAAACCTCGGCGAAAACATCGTCTGGTTACTTGAAAAATTGAATAAGTAAATATTATATTCATAAAAAATGCCCTACATATTAGTAGGGTATTTTTATTTTGGAATTTATCTTAAAACTAAAAAAGACCCACTTGTGTGAGTCTTTTAAAATTGCTCCAGGCCAGACTTGAACTGGCACTGGGTTATACGCCCAATTGGATTTTAAGTCCAACGCGTCTACCGATTCCGCCACTGGAGCAAACATCGCTTCGGCTATGTGATTATCTTATAACAAAACATCCTCAATGTCAAACGGAAAATTTATTAATATACTTATCGATTTCTTCAATTCGCACTGTTAAATCTGATATTATGGCATTTAGGGCATTTCTTACAGTATCTGTGTTTGCACAGCTTGAGCGACCCAACAAACCTGATTTTACGTTTTCAAAAACAAGTTTTTGAAATACATTGATTGCACCAAAAACATCTTCATCAATAATATCTTTAACTTTTGCCAAATATATAAACAATTCAGCAACGGTATTTTTTGCAGCCATATATTTTTTGATAAGGAAAAAGGTTTGAACATGGCGCAATTTATCCAAAATTTCAGAATAAATATCAGATATTTTCTGTTTTTTCAGCACTAAGTAATCCTTGAAAAACGTTTCGGTTTGGCGATAACCATCATCAATAATTGCCTGACGTTTTTCCGTCGGATAATTAAAATCTACAACCACGACATTACCTGTATTTACAACCAAGTAATCAAATCTATCTCGCGCCCCATAGATACTTTTTATAAAAGCAGTTTCTGATGATGTCATGCAAGAATACATCCCATTAACATATTCAATCGGACTTTGGTCAGAGCCAGAAAAAGTACCTTCAAGCCTGATTTCAAGGATTCTATCTGCTGAATTTTGCAGATTTTTTGATAGTGACCACATCGGTTTTCCCTTTTGCAAATCACCATCAACAAGTAAATCATTTTCAAGATTAACTGCTCTCATAAGCCCCGGCATGCAACAAGAAATCCTTACAGCCATAGCGATTTCAAAATCAGGTGTTTCAAAATTTGAAAATTCTTTGCATGAAAAATCGTTCATATTAGTAGTTATAATAATCAAATTTTTCTTGATATCACTAAATGTCACGCGCTTACATTGATCTTTTAGATAAGCAGGACCATAGAATTTTTGCTCAATCAAATCTCTGAGCCACTCTAAAAATACTTCACCCTTACTAAGTGCAAATTTTTGATTAAATCCCAATGAAATATCGCGGAATAATTCAAAATTTACTGACAAAAATACTTGAGATAACTCTTCAGGAGTATATCCGACTGCAATCAGCGCAGCAACAAGCGAACCTACGGAAGAGCCTGCCAAGGTTGTCGGTTCAATTCCAAGGTGCAACAAAGCCTTATAAACACCAGCATGAGCCGCACCTCTGATTGCTCCACCACCAAATAAACACGTATATTTAAAACTGCTATATTCTTTCATAACCCAAATTCTACCATAAAAAAGCGGAGTAACCACTACCTGACTACTCCTGCTTTTAACTAATTTTATTTTGTTTAAACTATGCAGCTAAACCTTTAATTTCTCTGATTAAGTATTCAGCAACCCATTCAAAATCTTTGTTTTCGTGAGCAGCTTTTTCCAAATATTTAACTGAAACATCACCTAAACGAATAAGAGTCATAGCAACAACGCCTCTTTTGATACCTCTAACAACTTGTAATTGGTCAACCAATTGAGGAACAGCTGAAGTACCGATACTAACCAATTCGTTTTCTAATTTATTTTTTGTTACGTTATCTGCATTTTCTAATTCTGAAAGGATTTCATTAACTGATTGCATAATTTTTTCTCCATACATTTGTCTTAACATTATTATTATAAATTAAAAAATATGCTAAGTCTGATTTCCTTACATAATCTTTATATCCGAGGGGTAATATTAATATTTTCTTTATATCTTAAAGATTTTTAAAGTTTTTTCGTTCTTATATTGCATTATTTACCCCACTTTGATTTCTTTTTGAGATTCGATATAGCGAGAGGCATAGACTGCGCTGATTGCGCCATCTGATGCAGCAGTTATAACTTGGCGCAACGGAGTTACCCTGACATCCCCAACTGCGAAAACTCCATCAACAGAGGTTTTCATTGTCTCATCAGTCAAAATAAATCCTTTTGAATCCTGTGCGATTTGTCCTGAAAAATTATCGACATTTGGAGAAATTCCAATATATGGGAATACCCCATCAACAGGCAAATTCGTTGTTTCTTTAGTTTTCACATTGTCAAGTACAAGCGATTTGACACAATCTTCGCCAACGATTTCTTTTACAACTGAATCAAATACAAATTCAAGTTTAGGATTTTCAAAAGCTCGACATTGAACGATTTTGTCAGCTCTTAATTCATCCCTGCGGTGAATTAAATAAACTTTTGATGCAAATCTTGTCAAATAAATTGCTTCTTCAACAGCAGAATTTCCGCCACCAACAACTGCCACAACTTTGTCTTTATAAAATGCACCATCACAAACCGCACAGTAGCTAACTCCGCGTCCGACAAATTCTTTTTCACCTTTTACGCCCAGTTTCATAGGTTTTGCGCCTGTTGCGATAATAACAGTTTTTGCTCTAAATTCATGCTCTTTGGTTTTTATAACTTTTGGATTTGAAATCAAATCAACAGACAAAATTTCTTGCATTGGGAATTTATTAATGCCAAATTTGTCCGCATGCTCTTCAAACTTTTCCATAAGTTCATAACCGCCAATACAAACAAATCCGGGGTAATTTTCAAGTTCCAAATAATTTGAAGGCTGACCGCCGAGCATACTTATATCGACAATCGCGGTAGATAATTCGCCCCTTGCAGCGTATAAACCTGCTGAAAATCCTGCAGGACCGCCACCCAAAATTACAGTATCAAACTCTAAAATTTGCATATTTAACTCCTCAAAACTTTTTACTCAACATCTTGACCTGCAATTCGCTCTCCTATCACGAGATATTTTGCAGTTTCCGTTTTCATAACACGCCCATCAACATCTGATAGGGTATCAAGTTTTAGGACATCATAACCTTCAAACCTGTCTCCTTTTATGGAAATCGTGACGGTATCTGATAATAACTTACTACCGTTTTTGCCTGATTTTGAAAATTCGACATTTCCATTATGAACATTTTGAATAGTTATTTGTGCTGATGCTCCTGAAAACGGATTACTTAATTTTATGACGTCAAACTCTTGCGATATGTTCCACAAATCTAAACCTTTTTCTTTAAAAGTTGCAGGAGAATCGGTGCTGACCCTGACAGACTTTACTCTCCAAGAGCCGAAAAATCCGTTTGGAACTTTTTCAACACTGCCTTTTAAAACCATATCTGAAGAATATGATTGCGCCAAAAAGCATGGTACAACACAAAGTAAAAAGACTATACAAATTTTTAAAATTGATTTAAACATTAAGACCCTAAACTTGCAAGATTTGCCATTTTTGTTTGAAGAGTTTTGGCTGAATCCTCATAACCGGCTCTCCCCATCAATGCATAAGTATAATTTTTAGACTGCTCAACCCCAGGTTGACTATAAGTATCTACATTATACAATTCACCTGCAATAGCGGTCTGAACTTCTAACATGTACAATAACTGTGCAACATTGTAACCGTCAACCTTTGGTAACGAAATTGTCACCGTCGGACGAGCATAATCAGACAAAGAAACTTTTGTCGAATCAGCCTCAGCGTTCATCAAATCGTTCATTGTTTTACCGCCAAGATAACCAATCCCTGTGTATTCAAATATTTTTGGGATATCCAAAGTCGTATCAAAATTTTCAACCCTGATGAAATTGATAATTTTGTCATTTGGTCCTTCGTTAAACAATTGGAATTGAGAATGTTGGTCTGTCGCACCAAGTGCCTTGATTGGAGTAGGTCCGACATGGGTGTGATTGCCTTGCAAATCTTCATGTTTTCCTAAAGACTCTGCCCACAATTGAACATACCAATCTGAAACATATCTTAATTTGCTTGAATATGGCATCATTACAGACAAATTTTTGCCTTTTTTAACATCCATAAGATACTGAATCAGTGCATTTTGAGCCGCAATATTTTCGCAAATATTGGTGTTTTTCAAAGCCAAATCCATGTCTTTTATACCATTCATAATTTCATCAATATCTATACCGACAAGGGCTAACGGCAACAAACCAACTGCTGAAAATACAGAAAATCTACCGCCGACATCATCTGGAACAACGAAAGTTTTATATCCTTCTTGCTCGGCGATTTGTCTTAGCACACCTGTTTGTTTATCTGTTGTTGCAACTACATTTTTACGGTATTCATCTTCGCCCAAAACTTGTTCCAAACGGTCCTTTACAACCATAAATTGAGCCATTGTCTCGGCTGTAGAACCTGATTTTGTAATCACATTAACCAAAGTTTTTTTCAAATCTAAAACGTCCAAAAGTCCGTTCATGGTGTCAGGGTCAATGTTATCCAAAAAGAAAATTCTAGGGTAATTGTCGCGCTGTTCAGGGGTTAGAAGGTTCCAGTACGGTTTCAATAAGGCTTCTGAAATTGCCATACCGCCCAAAGCCGAACCACCGATACCTAAGACTAAAACATTATCAAATCTGCCACGAACCATTGACGCATATTCTTTGACATACCAAAGAGTTTCTTCATTGTAGCCAAGATTCAACCATTGTAACATTTGACCTGGTTTATCTTTGCGTTTGTTCAAATCTGCTATGATTTCAGTAATTCTGTCTTTATATTGAGCAAATTCACTAGCTAAATCTAAACCATTTTCTTGTCCAACGACATTACAATCCGCATTTCGGCAGTCAAATTTAATCATTTAATCCCTAATACCCTTTCATTAACGCACATAACCTATACTTTTATTTTATATAATCAAGTCCAAATTTCAAGTGTCATAAGTACAATTTTAGATTACGTCGGTAATTCACTACACATTAGATTAAGTAGGGTGGGCTCACTAGCCCACCTGTAAAATGATTAATATCTAACTACATAGTCTTAATACGTTCAGTTAGAGATTCTGAATAGCAAAAAATTATGTGTTCATACTTCGCACAAATTTTCTAAGCTTTCAGAATGACGAGTTCGTAGGTCGGCTTTACCAAGCCGACTTCAATGACATTTACCCCTTTTTTACTATTGCGACATTTTCCACATGGTAAGTGTGACAAAACATGTCAAAAGGCTGAACTGATTCAACAGAAAATCCATGTTCTGTCAAATATTTCAAATCGCGCGCAAGAGTCGCAGGATTGCAACTTACATAAATAATAGTATCGTTCGCAAGCCTGATTGCCTCCTCAAGAGAGTCTTTTGTACAACCTTTTCGTGGAGGGTCAAGAATTATCGCATCAAATTTACGCTTTTCTTTTGCAAAAAACTTCGCCGCATCCATATTGTGAATTTCGACATTTTTAATACGGTTTGTCTGAACAACTTCTCTTGCTTTGTCGCAAGATTCTTTGTTTTCTTCTACTGTCACAACTTTTTTGCAAACATCAGAAACACAAATCCCAAATGATGAAATTCCTGCATAAGCATCCAAAACAGTCGGAGTTTCAAAGTTGTCCTTTAAATAATTTTTGACATATTTAAAAATATTTTCGGCACTTTTGGGATTTACTTGGAAAAATGTTGATGCTCCGATTTTGAAAGTTTTATCTATTAATTTTTCCTCAACATAATCCTGACCGCAAAGACATTCTGTTTTGTTGCCTAAAATAACATTTGTTTTTTTAGAATTGTAATTGACACAAACGCCGACAACTTCGTCAAACTCATCATAAATACATTTGGCAAAATCTTTCAACCTGTCAAAAATCTTAGTTGCATTAACAACAAGGGTAACTAAGATTTTTCCGTTGTAAACAGAACTTCTTAATACAATATGGCGCAAATCGCCTGAATGATTTTTTTCGACAAACCCTTGTACTCCAAAATCAAAAGCTTTTTCACGAATAAAATTAATAATATCATCACAAATTTCAGGCTGTATAGGACAATATTTGATATTCACAATTTCATGAGTTTTTGGTTTGTAATAACCAGCCAAAATTCTGCCTGAATTTTTCGTCCTTGAAACAGGATACTGAATTTTGTGTCTGTAATTTTTCTGTTCAGGACTTGGAATAGTCGGTTTAACCTTGATATCAAGTCCGCCGATTCTATCCATCGCATCTTGTGTAATTTCTTGTTTAATCTGCAATTGATAGTCATAGTCGATAAATTGCAATTGACATGCTCCGCAGGCATTATACATAGGGCAAAACGGCTTTACTCTATGTTTTGATGGTGTAATTATTTCAACAATCTGTCCTTGAGCAAAAGTTTTATTGACTTTTGTTATTTTAAATTTTATTTCATCTTCAGGGCAGGTATTCTTGATAAAAACAACACAATTGTCAACTCTTGTAATCCCTGCGCCTTCATTAGTCAATTTTTCTATCTTTGCAATATATTCTTCATTTACTTTCATATATTAATTATACCTTAAACAATCTTTATAATTTAACATATTGTACAAATTATGGTATGATATTTACTACAGTACAATAGGGAGAGTATTTTAATGAAGAGACTTATTTTATCTTTGCTAATGTTAGTTCCACTTGTTGCAGGGTGCGCAAATATTGACACAAAGATTACCATAAACGATGACAAATCCGCATCTGTAGCATCATCAATCACTTATCAAGGCGATTTGTCAGACAAAACTGATTTTATCGGACAAAATATTGAAAGCAATTATGAAAAGTTTTTGGATGATTCGTACAAAGTTGAAAACGCTTATGGCGCAAAATTATCAACAATTACAGCATCTAAATCTGTCAAAAATTTAAAATACACTGATTTAGACTTATCATCTTTAGGCTTTGTATCTAATTTGCCAAGCAAAAAATTTATCGAAATTAAGAAAAACTTTTTAGTTTCATCTTTCAATGTCGATATGACTTACGACTACAAAACTCAAGCTGAAAAGTTCCAAAAAGTTGAACAAAAGACACAAAATCCAAAAGTGAAAAACGCTGATGGAGGTTTGACTCCTGAATACTTCCAAAAATATGGTGATTCCGCTGATTTTGATACGGATAACTCTGATGCGGTTGCAGATAACTTGGATGAAGCAACAAAACAATTTACTAAAGAATCTATGCCTGCAGCAGAACCTGAGCAAAAACTTACAGATGAAGACTTAAAAACTTCACTAAGTATTCAAGTTCCATCATTTGCATCTTACAACAATGCCGATTCAATGTCAGGAAACATCTACACTTGGAATATCAAAAAAGATGCACCAACAACAATCAAATTGCAATATGTTCAATATAGCGGTTTTGCAATTGCATTCATTATTTTACTAGGCGTATTAGTTCTAGTATTAGTTGCAAAAAGAATTATTAAGCGTGACTCTCAAAAACGTATAGATAATATCGAAAACGTTGTATAGAACTAAAATCAAATAATGATAAATAAAAGAGACTGAATTTGTTTTCAGCCTCTTTTTATATGGTTTAACTTTAATCTTTCATTTATTTTGAAGGCTCGACACACCTTGTTGCTGATGCCCAACCTAACCTTTTACCGGCTTGGCATTTGCGATACTCCATATTTTTATTTTTCATAGCCCACGCAGTACAGCCTAAACCGTTGTATTTTGTCGCATGCGGAGTTTCTCTCAGGCAATTGTAGTCAAATGAGAAATCATCACCATAAAATCCCATAGGCAATACATTGTTTCCTGACAAATAGAATCCAAAAACATCAACACCAAGCATATTCGGTATTGCAGGACCATTTACATCAACATAAATCACACCACAAAATGGTCGCTCTATTGGGTCAACTGACGGCACAATTCCGTTACAGTAAGTCGAACTTGTCTTTAGCGCAATTGACCCACCATCAAGCAATGATACATAAACAGAAGATGCTTGAGGGTCTGCTTGTTGATATGGTATAGGCTTTTTAGGTTGTTCAGAGTCAGTATTATTATCATCTTGAGACTCAAGTCCTGCTTTATCATTTGCAACAAGGTTTTCTTGTGGTTGAGATGATATGATGGCAAAAGGTTCCATATCATCTGTTATGACAGTTGTTGCCACACCATTCAATGTTCTATATCCGTTTGGTGCAAAACAACCTTTATCTGACGCACCACAATATGACATTATTTGAAGTTTTTTGCCAAGTTCTTTTATGATGGCTTCTGCTTTGTTATTACTAGCCTTTACACTGTCCCAATCCAGTGGAAGCCTGTTATTATTAGCTTTTGCTGTTTCATCAAAAGCGGTTTGAAGTTTTGCTTGAGCAGTTGTCAGTGTATCAATATATTTTTGCGACCCTTGTTTATGAATGACATTTGGAATCGTCAAAGTAAATAAAAATCCGACAAGAGCGAGTACAATCAATACTTCTGCTAAGGTGAAAGCTTTCTTTTTCATAATACCTCGTTTATTTTCTACATTCTTAGTTTAACATTTATTTGAGAAATAGTCATCATGCCAAAGTTTTAGTTTTGCAGTTGAAAAACGGTGAAAAATTTGTTAAAATGGATATGTTATATATTTTTGGGAGTTTACTATGAAAAAGTTTTTAAGTTTAGTATTGAGCATGTCAATTATTTCTATTGGTTCAATTTCACTTGCTGCAGGATATTATTGCCCATCAGAAAGCGAATATAAAGCAAAAGAAAATGCTTTTATGCAAAAAGTTTCAAATCCGTCAATAAGTAATGCTGAATTTACACGCATATCAAACGAAAATGATGCTTATGACTTATCGGTTTTTAAGAACTGTTTAGGATATATAAAAACAACCCCTAACCCTGATTGCTCAAAGGTTTCTATGTTGCAAAACGCATATTTTTCACAACTTGGCAGTAATGCTGCAGGAGCAAAAGCTCAAGTTTATGATGCATTAAAATATCTTGGCAACAAATGTCAAGTTGAACAATCTGTGCTAAAAATGTTTCTTCAAGCAAACTAGAATTATATAGGGAGTTTTTATGACTAAAATATCAAAATTAATACTAAGCCTAGCAATAGTATCTATTGGCTCTATCGCCTTAGCTGCAGGATATTGCCCAAGTAATGCAGAATTTCAAACCAAAATGCAAGGCTACCAACAAAGAGCCATGGCAGCTTTACAAAATCCTCAATCTGTTTCATTGGAAGCTATGAACAAGTTACAAAATGAACAAAAAGCTTACATGAACTCAATATTTCCAAATTGTTTACAATATTTCAAAACAACACAAACCCCAGATTGCTCAAAACTTACAATGCTATCATCCGGTTATATGTTTTTAGAGGATGCAAAACAACCTGCTGCAAAGGCACAGACTTATGCACTGCTAAATTCTTTATATGGCAAATGCAAACCTTATGAAATTGATGCAGTAAAAATCATGGTTAAGTAAAATATAATTTAAGCTTTTCAATTGTATGCAGATTTTTGATTTATATTATTTCTTACACTAAAAAAGACGGTATTAAAACCGTCTTTTAAAATGGTGGGTGTTGAGGGACTTGAACCCCCGACCCTCTCCTTGTAAGGGAGACGCTCTACCAACTGAGCTAAACACCCATCTAAAACTATTTAATTTCATTAGCTGGTGTGCTTTGAGTTATCCTCTCCACAAGATTTATAATACCAAGAACAAATTTTAATGTCAAGGCTTTTGTTGAAACTTTTTTTATTAATTTTCGTCCTTCCTAATAGAAGAGATTTAATCAGTGAGTTGGAGGTAATTGTGAGCTTAAATCTTGAAAATATGGACAGAATAAAGGCTGACATTTTGTCAGGAGATAATATGGAAGAAGTAAGAACATTTAGTGCAATTGCGCATGAAGATGATATTTTGCAAACTTATTTAAAAGAAGTCGGCAAAATAAAACTTCTAAAGTCATGCGAAGAAAAAGAACTGGGACAGCTTGTAAAAGAGCAAAAATGCAAAATTGCAAAGCGTAAACTTATTCAGGCGAACTTGAGACTTGTTGTAAGCATCGCTAAAAGATATGTTGGGCAAGGGGTTCAGTTTATGGATTTGGTGCAGGAAGGCTCAATCGGCTTGATAAAAGCGGTTGAAAAATTTGATTATTCAAAGAATTTTAAATTTTCAACTTATGCGACATGGTGGATAAAGCAGGCAATAATTCGCGCTATTGCAAACAACGCAAAATCTATAAGAATACCTGTTCACATGGCAGATAAAATCAGAAAGTATAAAAAGATTTTTACTGCGTTATCAAAAACTTACGGAAGAGAGCCTACAGAAGCAGAAATGGCAAATGCGATGGAACTTTCGATAAATAAATTGAGAAAAATCAAGCAGTCAATAATGTTAGAGCCGATTAGTTTAGAAACCGCGGTTACAGATGATTTGTGTATCGGAGATTATATTGAAGATAAAAAGTCATTCTCACCTGAAAATTTTGCAGATGTTGACTTTCTAAAAACAGGTTTGCCTAAAATGATGAACGAACTAACCGAACGCGAGCAAAAAGTTTTGATAAACAGATTCGGAATTGATTCAAATGAGCCAAAGACATTATCTCAACTTGGAGACATGCTCGGTTATTCAAAAGAACGTATCAGACAGATTGAGGAGGGTGCAATAACTAAATTAAGACACAATTCAAACATATCCCACTATAGAGACTATATAACAAACTAAATCTAATAATTAACTGTAATTCATCATCTAATCAGCCGGTATGGAATATGAGCTTGCTTTCTGATACCGGTGTTTATTTTTATATATAAAAAAAGCGGAGCCTTCGGCTCCGCCACATCCTTAATGTAAATTATTTTTGATAACAGGTTGAGCCTCTTTGTTACTACACAATGTAACAAGAAGATTATTTATCATCTTAGCTTTTTCCAATTCGTCAAGTTGAACAATATTATTCGCAGTCAATCTGTTTAACGCCATTTCTACCATACCGACAGCACCTTCAACAATTGTCTTTTTCGCATCAATAACTGCAGCAGCTTGTTGTCTTTGGAGCATGGCAATAGCAATTTCAGGAGCATAAGCAAGGTGAGTAATTTTTGCATCCACTACATTTATCCCTGCAACTTTGACATTTCTTTGGATTTCGGCTTTAAGTTTGGCAGAAATTTCTGCACTATCACCACGCAAAGAAGATTTTCCTGACTCTTCCGGCGCATCATAAGGATACATTCTGACAATATTTCTCAATGCCGAATCGCTTTGAGCAGAAATAAAAGTTTTGTAATCATCTACATTAAATATTGCCTTTGCAGTATCAGCAACTTCCCAAATTACAATAATGCCGACTTCAATCGGATTACCAAGTTCATCGTTGATTTTTTGTTTTCCGTTATCAAGAGTCATTGCTTTTAGCGAAATTGTCATTAGCGGAGTTGCGTTCATAGAAAACGGATTAACCCAGTGAAAACCTGCTCCGCGAAGAGTTCCGACATATTTACCAAAAATTGTTAGCGCAAGCGCTTCTTGCGGTTTTAAAACTCTAAATCCTGCTGCAATAAAAATAACTGCAACAACCACAACAGGAATAACGAACGGAGCGAAAAATGCAAACGGCAAAGTCGCAATAACCGCCAAAACCAAAAGCCCTAAAACGATAAAGCCGTTTATAGCAAATGCAGGCTTTTCTTGTTCTTTACTTTGAATTTCCAGCTCTTGATACTCTTGTTTTTGCACTTTATTTGCCTTGCAATATCTTGTGATAAAGTTTTTGTTATCAGTAATTTCGATATTACCTTTTACAAATAGTTTAAAATACTTGGCAAGTTCGCCATTATCAAACCATGTGCCATTACATGCCGAACATTTATCAACGATAATTCCGTTAAAATAAACTTTTTCCATAGTTTTTGTACAACTAGGACATTCACGTGGAGACTCTTTCACGTTGATATTAACCATTTCTGCAGGGTTAATAAGTTCACTTTTTAAACCGAGCATTTCGCCTATTTTCTTTAGCGTTGGATATTTTATCCACATTCCGCCACAGTCTTTGCAATACTGTACGGTTAGGTCACAAATATTCAGAACCTCAAGTTCTGAACTACATTTTGGACATTTCATATAAACTCCCTTCTTCTTAACTAAATATTTAAAAGTGATTTTGCAAATTCGATTGATTGTTCGTTTATTGTTCCACCAGCAAGCTCTGCCAATGCCTTGATTCTGTTATCACCTGTTAAAACATACACTTCGACTTTTGTCTCATCTTCTTGCGATTTTCTGACATAGAAGTGTTTATTGGCTTTTGAGGCTATTATTGCTTGGTGAGTAATAACAATAACCTGATGTGATTTGCTCAATTCAACAATTTCATCAGCTACACTTTGAGTAGCCTTGCCTGAAATTCCTGTGTCAATTTCATCAAAAATAACGGTATCAATATCATCATTTTGAGCAAAGATAGATTTGATAGCAAGCATGACCCTTGAGATTTCACCGCCTGATGCAACTTTTGCCAGAGGTTTTAAGTCTTCTGAAACATTTGTAGAAATCATAAATTCAACGTTATCAGCCCCATTTGCACCAAGTTCTTTTGGAGTGATTTTAATTTCAAATCTTGCTTTTGGAAGTTCTAATACTGCAAGTTTATCTTGAATCAAAACAGACAAAACTTGAGCGTAATTGCTACGATTTTCTGTAATTTTTGAGGCAATTTCAGTTAATTCTGCCTTTGATTTTGAAATTTCTTGTTCTAATTTATCAATATTTTGGGTAGAAAATTCAATTGTAGAAAGTTCATTAGAAAACTGCTCATAATTTTGCAAAACTGATTCTAGCGTTCCACCGTATTTTCTTTTTAATTTGTCAAAAATAAATAGACGTTCTTGAATTTCATTTAGCCTTTCGGTGTCATTATCAAGATTTTGACTGTATTCGCGAAGTGTTGATGATAAATCTTTCAAATTTTCAACCGCATCAATAAACTGTTGATTAACTTCTTCAAGACTTGAATCAAATCCTGCAGCCTTAGACAGGTCAACTTTTATTTTTGCAAGCGCCTCAAGAATTGAACCATCATCCCCATTTATTGCCCAATACGAACTTCCGGTAAGTTCTTTTAGTTTCTCCGCATTTTCCAAAACTTCAAGCTCTTGGTTTAATTCATCTTCCTCTGTAACACTTTGGATATTTGCCTCTTCGATTTCATTTATTTGAAAATTCAAGAAGTCAATTTGAGATTCTGTTGCATTAGCCGAACTCTTTGCAGTTTCAAGCGCAGTCAATAGAGTTTGATATTCTCCAAATTTTGACTTGTATTCATCTAACAATGCGCCATAATCTTCCCTACCGTAAGAATCCAACAAATTGATATGATATTGCGGCTGCAAGAAAGTATATGTCTGATGTTGTGAATGAATATCAACAAACAGAGTTCGCAAATTTTTCAACAATTCTTGATTAACAAGAGTACCGTTGATTCTTGAGCGAACAGAGCTTTGCGTGATTTCTTTTGAGATGATTATTTCAGAGCCAAGGTTATCAATACCGTTTTCCTCAAACAACTTTGACAAATCATGTTTGGTATTTTCAAGCGTAATTTCAATACTTGCCTTGTCACAACCTGTCTTTATTACGTCTTTAGATACTCTTGAAGAAAAAACTAAATCAATTGCATTCAAGATAATACTTTTCCCTGCGCCTGTTTCACCAGTGATTATGTTTAATCTGTTGTCGAAATTTGCGCAAAGTTCATCTATTAAAATGTAATCTTTTAATTTTATCTGCTTAATCATCTTGCTATTTTATATTATTAGTTTTGTAAAACTGCTGCACCACAACATTTTTTGTATTTTTTACCACTGCCGCAAGGACATGGGTCATTTCTGCCGATTTTTTTAGTTGTGTCAATTTGAGGTTTATTTTCGTTATCCTCAATGATTCCTAATGTGTTAGAAAAGGCATTTGAACGATACAAAACAGTTGTTGAAGATATGATTTTGTTTGAAACATATCTGCGTTTATATTTTTTCAACAATTCTTCTAATGTATAGTTTTTGCCCAACACTGCATTAACAATTTCCATGAAGTTTTTATGCTTATCAGCAACCATACGGACTAAATTTGCTGAATATTTATCATTTTCTAGGAAATATTTGATACAAGAATCAAAATTAAGAACTTTTGTATAATCTTTAACTTCAAAAATCTTGTTAAATGTGCCATAGAACGGAATTGCATATAAGCCAAGCTCTTTATCATAAATAATACCTACATCGTAGGTTTCTTTGTGAGCAGAAAATCCGCCAAGAGAATTTTCCAAGAAATTGTCATAAGAATTATTAAATTCGCTTACGTTGAAGAATTTATATTCTTCAGGTTCAACAATCAGGTCTTTATAATCTGCTTTTGTGCCGTCTTCCGCGTAATCATTGAACATACCGATTAATTCATCAGCATGTTTATTTGTTGTAATAATTTCTGTTGTACCGAAGAAATCGACAAATTTTTGATAAATTTCTGCAACATCATCTTCGATTTCTTTTTGTTTTTCAGGGTTGTCTAAATACACTAGTTCTGGATTTTGGATAATTTTAGCAACCGCAAATCTATAAGCATCATCTTTTTTAGTTGCAGGCAAAACGCCTGAAATTTCTAACAAGAAGTAATCACCGTTAATATTTACAATTCTTGCGATAATGTAATCACCTGAACCTAACCCTCTAAACGCTGTCATTTTCATCAATGATGTAATCAAATATCTTCTTTCGTTTACGATATTTAGAAGGTCAAAACCTGTTTTTGTAACCTTTTTAATTTCAAAAACAGAAGAAATAGAATTGTCTATTGCCTCTACGATTTCTTTTGTCTCTTTGTCTAAACCTTTTGTATTTTCAAGATAAAGTTGAGGAATACTTTTTAAATCTTCACCCAAATTTCTTTCCAAAATGTAGCTAAAACAAGCTGTCTGTAGTGGCACATTGCCTCGTGAATTAGCTCCGATTGTTCTTAAATACTCATTAAAATCCAATTTTATTTCTTCATGACTTTGGATAAAGTCTGCTATATTTTTAATTACGCCATTTATACTGTCCATGCGCTCTTGGATATTCATGTTTTCTCCCCTTATCTGATACTTGTATATAACAGAATATAATATTTATCTCTAAAACTCAATATATTAAGATATTTCAACTAGTCTGTAAGTTTGAAATCACCGTTTTTCTTGATGTGTTCAACCAAACCGCCATCTTTCAACAGTTTAATCATAACAGGCGGAAGTGGCTCTATTTGAATAATTGAACCGTTTGTAAGGTTAGTGATAACACCTTTTTCTATATCAAGTTCTAATTCATCACCATCATCTATTGAATCAGTGTCACATTCAATAGCCAACAAGCCGATATTTATTGCATTTCTATAAAAAATTCTTGCAAAAGATTTGGCTAAAACAGCACCAACACCTGCAATTTTCATAATTAAAGGAGCATGTTCTCTTGAAGACCCTAATCCGAAATTTGAACCTGCGACAACAAAATCACCTTTTTTCATTCTTGATGCAAAAGTCTCATCCGCATCTTCCAGTACGTGTTTTGCAAACTCAGGCAAATTTGACCTCAAGTGATATAATCTGCCAGGTGCAATGTGGTCTGTTGAAATGTTGTCTCCAAATTTGAATGCTTTTCCCTTCATAAAAACTCTCCTTTTCCTCTATCTATACTACCGCAAAAACAAAATATGTGTTATAATAAAATACAAAAAAGGTGGTTATCTATGTATTTTAGCAGAAAATGTAAAATAACGTTCATTTGCCATGGGGCAACAATTTATTCAGAAGAAGGGAGATTTTCTGATGCGGAAAATTATCCTCCATTGTCTGAACTTGGTGTAGAAGAAATGGAGAATATGGCAAAATATTTGAAAGCGCGTGGTGTAAAAAATGACGTAATTTACACTTCACCTTCTGTTAGAACAATGCAATCAGCTATGATGGTATCAAAAGTCTTCAAAAAAGACTATGTTGTAGTAGACGACCTCAAAACAAGAGAATGCGGAGATTGGAACGGTTTAACTTTCTCGCAAATTATTGATAAATATCCTGAAGGATTGGAACGCATTTTAAAATATCCTGATGAAATCACAATGGCTAACGCTGAAGGCTCAACAGCCTTTATTGCAAGGACTAAAAAGGTCATAGACAGACTTGTTTCAGAAAACATCGGAAACAGAATTATCATAGTTACTCACCCTGAAGTCATTCAGGCTGCAATTTGCGGTGCGTTAGATATTCCTGCGGATAAATTACCGAAAATATTTATCAGAACAGGTAGTGCGACCCAAATCAGCTATTTTGAACAATGGGCAAGCTTGGTTTACTCAGATTACGTACCTCAATAAGGAGGATTTATGACAGTGAAGATAAAACATTTAGCATTATTAGTATTATTCTTGGCAATTTCAGCTTTATCAGTAAGTGTGGTAAACTCAGCAGCTCCAAACGGAACTGTACAAACTCAACGCAGAATTGACCCATGCGCAGGTAAAACTTGCGGATGCGGAGCTTTGTCGGCATGCAAACAAACTGCTGTACCTGAAACTGAAAACAAGGTAAAACCTGAAATTAAAGGTTATTTTTCTTGCGATAAAGACCCAAAAGCACTATGGTCTGCTACTATCAATCAAAAGAAAGTCGAAAGAACCTGTGAATTTAAAGTTACAGGGGCGCAAAACCCAAGTATTTATAAACTTAGAACAATGTCAAAATGTATCGATTTTGTAAACGGCAAATATAGTTCAAATAACTGCCAAGCATCAGCGACAAGCAAAAACTTTACAGCAAATCAAGCCAGAACTTTAGTTGCATATCCTCTTT
Organism: uncultured cyanobacterium; assembly: GCA_902495705.1. Taxonomy (GTDB): domain Bacteria; phylum Cyanobacteriota; class Vampirovibrionia; order Gastranaerophilales; family Gastranaerophilaceae; genus Zag111. Next base: position 108,926 of record CABUXT010000003.1, on the reverse strand, counting down.
TGGGAGGACGATTGAGTACGGCTAAATGTTATGTTACAAAAACAGAAAACAACAAAGAACGTGTTATCTTGAAAATGGACAATCAAGCTTGCTATGGAAAGGAATTTGTTATTCCTGAATAAATAAAACAAATTAAGCATAAGAAAAATATGTTCAATTAGAGATGCTGAAACAAGTTCAGCATGACATACAGATTGTTCCCTCTCCAAGGGACACTAGCAGAACCAACGAGCAATGCGAGTTGAGTGAGACTGCGTGCCGTATGGCTGAGGGGCAGGGTGAGGGTTCTTCCATTCTTTATTTCAAACACTCCGTACAGGGGTGCATTTGGTGGCAAAAGTAAAAGTAGTGTGGGAAAACGAGGTGTCCCCACAAGCAATTTCCCAATATACCTTACTTAATACTAATCAACCTTTGGCTTTCTTTAATCAAGAAATCTTTTCCGGGGCGGATGTCTATAAAATCCCAAGGAAGAGGTTTTTCGTAGCCATAATCCTGTGTTGCATAATAATCGGTATCAATTTTAAATTCTTTTGCAGCTCTTTTAAAAGCCCCCAGCTTTCCACCAAGTTTGTAAACTTCAATCAAATAATCTGTCAAATTTTCATCGCCGCGAGAAGTCAATGCCTGATAATAATCCCATTTTGCACTTGATACACTTGATTGAATCCCAAGTTTATGAAGTTCTTTTTGCAAATATTTTGATTTTTTTTCTAAAGATTTTTCATCTTCTCGTCCAAACCACTGAAACGGAGTGTTTGCTTTTGGCACAAAAGTCGAAAATCCAAACGATATCTCAAACTTTTTGAATTTCGCTTTTATTCGCTTGCATAGATTTATAATTTCTTCCAAATCTTCCATCATCTCGGTCGGAAGTCCAATCATTCCGTAAAACTTCATCCCATGCAGATTACACTCTATCGCAACTTCAATTGCTTTAAATATCTGCTCTTCTGTCAAATTTTTATTAATTACTTTTCTAAGTCGTTCACTGCCTGCCTCAATTGCAAGGGTCAAATTCTTTTGTCCTGCTTTTACAAGAGTATTCACAATCTCAGGAGTAAAAGAATCCACTCGAAGTGAAGACACGCTCATTTCGATTTCCTGCCCATTGTCAATTTTGTTTTCTATATATTTGCAAATATCCTTAAATCGTGGGTGTGATGTCAATTGAGCACCAAGCAGTGCAATTTTATTAGTATGTTTAAGCCCAAGTTCAATGGATTCAATAATCTTGTCATATTCGACAAATCTTATCGGCAAATTCATATAAGATGCCAAACAAAAACCGCATCTATTGGCACAACCGCGCTCAACTTCAAGAATGAAAGTATGAGGGAAAAAGGCTTTGTTACTTAAAATTGGCGTATAAACACACTCGGTAAGCTTTTTGGTAGCCTTTTTGACAGTTGTTTGGTTCAAACTTGGAACATATACCCCTTCTATATTTGCAAGTTCTTTTAGGGTCTCTTGTTTTGTCTTGCCTTCTTCTTTACACTTTTTGCAAATTTCAACAGCTTTTAAGTTTGCCTCTTCCCCATCACCGATAATAAAGAAATCAAAGAACTCTTTATAGGGTGTAGGATTTGAGGTAACAACAGGACCTCCTGCAAAAACCAATGGTGCAGACTCTTGGCGCTCTTTTGATTTTAACTCAAACTTGTTCCACTCTAAAAATTTGAATATAGCAAGAAAATCCGTATCAAAAGTAAATGACATGCCGATTAAATCAATTCGGTCTCTCATTAGAACAGTTGTTTTTGTATCGTCGTAGACTCGCTCTATATTTATATCATCAAGCATGTCAATTGCTCGATAGAGCCACAAATAACCTAACGACGACAATGCAAAAGACTCAGGTCCGGGGAAAAAGAACCACATGTTAAAATCTGCATCTTTTTTTATTTTTCTGTCGTATAAAAATATTTCGTTGCGTTCTTCGCTAGCTGTGTTGTTCAAGTTCGTTACCTGTATCTTTCTCATTTATTGGGGTTAAATACAACTCATCAACCAATACACAGATAGTTGCAGCAATTGCAGGGGATAAAATTACACCGAATATTCCCAAGAATTGTTCTGCTACAAACAATGCAACCAAAATGCTTATCGGATGGAGTTTCATGAATTTGCCAAACAAAAACGGACGAATTACATAATTGTTGACTTGTTGAATAGTCAAAAATAACACTGCAGCAATAATGACTTTCACCCATCCTAAAGGAAAAGCTAATGCGATAATCACAGAAATTGCAATCGTAGGGCCTAATACTGGGATAATTTCACAAATACCTGCAATTAAACCTAACAAAATCGGATATTCAATTCCAAGTAATGCAACCACAATCGTAATCATCACACCGACCAAAATCATTGAAATGGTTTGTGCTCTGACATAACTACCAACCTTAGATGTAATATTATATAATATACATCCAGCCTTTTCTTTCATTGCAGGTGGGAAAAATTCCAAAAACTTTTCTCTCAAATAAACTTTATCAACCAATATATAATATACAAACATCGTCAACGCTAAAGTAATAAATATACCTTGAGCCGCCGCAACTGTGATATTCATAGATTGGTTTAATACGTTTTGCGCAATATCAGATGATGCATTTGTAATATTATCAACAGGAATAATATCTAAAAGAGTCCTGCCATAAAGTTTTGTCTGAGTAATAAAGCTGTATAAGTTTGCAGCCTTTTGAGGCATGATTGAAATAAATAATTCAACTTCTTTAAAACACATTATAATAATAGGTAAAATCAACGCAAACAATGCCACAATCGCTGACAATACAATGATTGAAGATGCAGCAGCTCTGTTTTTGATTTTTTCCTGAACCTTGTTTACAAAAGGATTTAATGCGGCTGCAATTACAAATGATGCGAATAATATCATCAACAGCCCAGTAATTTTAGGTATTAATAATAATATAAAGACAGCAAGAGCCGTAAATATAATCGTTTTTGGATTAAAAAACTTCTTTAGCATGTATTTTCCCCTGTTTTTGTCTGATAAAACCCTTAAATAATACAAAAAACAATTAATTATTTCAACTGTTCGACAAACTAAGCAACTTTCTCATGTATGCGTAAATACTGGGATAGATACTCATGTATATAAAGCGATATATAATAATGTTAAACATTTTCGTAACATTTCGTAACATGAGAACTCAAAAAAGGCAATTATCAAAGACAGAAATACTTTATATAAATACGAGGACACTAAACACAAGGATACGAGGACAATGGGTTTCTTATTAGGCGCATTCGGAAAATTAGCTGCGGGCAGGCGAGTTAGACAACTCCAAGCTCAAATGATGCGCGTCCAGTCTAGACTGAGACGAGCAACCCGCGACGTATCCGAAATGGAAAAACAATTACAAAGACAAGAAAAAGATGCATTAAATGCATATTCAACAACAGCAATAAATGCTAAACAAATGGCACTAGGACAAATCCTAGGAGGAAATCAAGAAGCATTTCTAAATCTACAAACTAGAATTGGTAACGGTGAAAAATTATCAGATGCTGAAACTCAACAATACAATTCTTGGTCTACAGCATATACTCAAGGTTCAACTACAATTGGTTCATATAATGAACAATGGCTTTCTCAAATGAAACAACAAGTTTCTAACAGTTTCGAGGCTCTAAGAGAAGCTCAATTGGAACCATTGAAAGACGAAGAAGAAATGTTGCAAACAGAAAAGGATTCTTTGGAATCTCAAATCCAAATCGCACAGCAAGATTACGAAGCTTGCAAGAAAATGGAACAAGCAGATGCAAAGAACCTCGCTCCAAACTACACAGGTCAAGGTTAAGGATAAACAAAACAATATGCAAAGCTCGCGGTCATCCGCGAGCTTTTTTGATGCATAGGTAGATGTTTCGGAAGTCCGGAGGACAGGATGGCTGGATGGCAATATGACTTTTCCCTCTCCCCTTGAGGGCAAGGATGCTTTAAGTCATTCCGAACTTGTTTCGGAATCTCTAATTTAACATATTTGTCTTATGCTTACTTTGTTTTCTTTGAGACCCTGAAACAAGTTCAGGGTGACAACTTTAGATTCATGTCATTACGAGGAGCGATATTTTACAAAGAAAACAATAGCCATTACAACGTGACGTAGTAATCCCATGCAAAGATATCAAAAATTCAACCACAATATTAATTTCTGTAAAACGATTTACAAAATTATCGTAATAGGCTACAATGAGGACATGGAAAATATGAGTTTAAATGAGAAGATTAACGAACTTGTCGTTAAAATGGCAAAAGAGCCTAATGTTATAGAAAACTATCACAAATTGTCTGAGCTTTATATGATGCAAAAAGATTATGACAAAGTTATGTCAGTTTTGGACAGCCTTTTGGCAATCAAACCTGATGATGTTCAGGCACTTGTCGGAATGGGCACAATGTGGTTCTATGAAAGAGATTTCAGAAAGTCGCTATCATATTACAATAAAGCATTGGAAATCAATCCGAAAAACTTCTTGATATATTACAATATCGGAAATGTTTTTGCAGAATGGAAAAATTTCTCAAAAGCGCTATTCTACTATAACAGAGCGATTGACTTAAACTCATCAAATCCTGAAATTTATAATGCAATCGCACTTTTATATCAAGATATTGAAGACTACGTTGAGGCTAAAGCATATTATGAAAAGGCGCTTTCGCTAGACCCTGAAAATGTTAATGCTTTGATTGATATGGGTAATGTATGTTTCAAGTTGTTTGATTATAAAACTGCATTGAAATTATTCAAAAAAGTTTTTGTATTGAATCCTGATAACGAACTTGTTGCAGTTTGTATCGCAAACGCACTGACTCTTATGAAAGAAGAAAAAGAGGCTTATTTATACTACGACAAAGCACTTTCAATGACAGATGATAAGTATAGAATTTTTATCTCTTATGCAATTTCATTGACCGAGTTCAAAAAATATGCCGAGGCTGAGGCAATGTATAAAAAAGCAATCGAGTTTGCTCCAAAACAACCAAATGCATATATTTTGTTAGCAAACTTGTATTCTACTCAAAATAGAGTAAAAGAGGCAATTGAACTATATAGAAAAGCTTTGAGATTTGAACCTAACAATGCTGAAACTTATATGTTATTAGGTAACGCTCATTATTTGGATAAAGATATTGAACAAGCGATTTCATCATACCGCGCATCAATCGGTATAGCACCTGATAATGATGAATATCGTTTGATATATAGCCAAGTTGTAGATGATTATGTTAAGTCTGTTCGTGGAGAAGTGTAATGCGTGATTCTATAGGAATCTTAGACAGACTGATTTCATGTATATCTTATATCACTGCCGGTTGGGGCGGAATGATTGTGCTTGTTGTTATGTATTTCAGAAAAAAGACTCCGTCTCGTTTTTTGAGATACAATGCAATGCAATCGATTTTTATATCGTTGTTCTATTTTATTTTAGCAATGGGTTTAGGACTGATTTTGAAGTTCCTTTCTTATATTCCGTTTATTAATTATTTGGTTGCACAAATTGCGTTTTTCTTCAACCGTCCGCTATTGCTTGATTACTCACTAATTCAATTGTTTATTACAGGTTTAATCGCATATTTGGCAATAACTTCACTTTTAGGAATTTATCCGAGAGTTTATTGGATTTCCAAAAATATTATTGATAGAAATGTGTAGTTCGGCATTGCAAGAGATGGCTGGAAGGCTAGTTATTTACTTGACCAGTTTCTATATTGTCATTCTGAAAGGATTAAAAATCAAGTTGCGTAGCGACGTAGATTTTATCCTATTCAGAATCTATCAATGTTGATTTTGAAAAGTGACCTCTTTGCATTATTTTTTAAACAAATGGATAGACCCTGAATCAAGTTCAGGGGGACAATGACCCATATGTTCAATTAGAGATTCCGAAACAAGTTCGTAATGACAGTAAATAGACTTGCCCTCCGAGCCTCCAGCCCTCTTGCCTTCTAAAAAAATCCCCATGTTGACAAAAAGGTCTGGTTGATGTCTAATAATATTGTATATTAGCCGAAATTTTCGTGCTGGATTTGACGGTTAATATAAGTAGTAAAAAGCAGGGACGCGAAGCCTAAGCTCCCAATAATGCTTGTGTAGGGCGAATTTGGTAAAATTAAAGGAGAAATTATGCCAACTATTAACCAGCTTGTACGTTCTGAACGTAAAAAGCTACAAGACAAAACAAAATCTCCAGCTTTGATGAATTGTCCTCAAAGACGTGGAGTATGTACAAGGGTTTATACAACAACCCCTAAAAAACCAAACTCAGCACTTAGAAAAGTTGCAAGGGTTAGATTAACTAACGGATTTGAAGTAACTTCTTATATTCCGGGTATTGGTCACAACTTACAAGAACACAGTGTTGTTCTAATCAGAGGTGGTCGTGTTAAGGATTTACCTGGTGTTCGTTATCACATCGTTCGTGGTACTTTAGATACTGCAGGTGTTGCTAACAGAGCTCAAAGCCGTTCTAAATACGGTGCTAAAAAAGATGCAAAGGGAAAAGGAGGTAAGAAGTAATGTCTAGACGTTCTAAACCTGCAAGAAGAATACCTTTAGCAGACCCAGTTTATAACAGTGTTGATATCTCTAAATTCATTAACAGAATTATGAGACGTGGTAAAAAATCTTTAGCTGAAAAGATTTTCTACGGCACAATGGAAAGAATTAAAGAAAGAACTAACGAAGACCCAATCGAAATTTTCCAAAAGGCTATGACTAACGCAACTCCATTGCTTGAAGTTAAAGCTCGTCGTATTGGTGGTTCTACTTACCAAGTTCCTATCGAAGTTAAAGCTGATAGAGGATTTGCACTTTCTTCTTCTTGGTTGATTGAATCAGCTAAGAAAAGAGGCGGTAAATCATTCATTGATAAATTAACTAACGAATTAATCGACGCTTCAAACGGTCAAGGTGCAGCTTGCAAAAAACGTGAAGATACTCACAAAATGGCAGAAGCTAACAAAGCTTTCGCTCACTACAGATACTAATTTTTTAGTTAATAAAAATTTAGCAGACATGTTGTATAGCATGTCTGCTTTTTTAATATTCAAGTAAAATTTTATATCCTGATATTTTTAAGGTCATTTTCAGGAGTTGTGGTAGTTTTTATATTGTAAGTTTCACACAAAGTAGTGTAAACAGACGGATTGACAGATGTCGGCGAACATTCATTCATATAAATATTTTTAGCATCTAAGTTTTTCAACCTGATTATTCCTGAGATTGTCATAACATCACAAGTTGTAAAGAAAAAGGTAATTCGATTGTCCGTAATTGTCAATTTGTCAAACAACAATTTCAAAACACTCATCGCAATCGGAACATAGTTGCCGACATTGATGGTTAAGACATTATCTTTGAAACTTTCATAAGAAAAACTTATGACAAATTCATCCTCTTTGAGTTTGCTAAAAAATTCTTTGAAATACTCTTTTTGAATCTCAGAATGGGCATCAAATCCGACAATATAAAGTCGTTTAATCTCACCATTATTAACTCTTTTGCAAATATTTTCAAACTGATTTAAGATTTCATCTTTGTCAAACCCTAAATTGGTGCCATTTTTGATTTTTCCTTTTGAAAAGCCTTTTGCATTCAGGGCTGATTCTATCACCTCATCATAATTGTTATCAGAAAGTTTTATCACCCCATCAGGAACGATATAATCATTTGAAAACAGTCTGCCACGGTAGAAATATTCAGAATTTCCGCGCGAATTTTTTGTCAAAAGTATAGCCCCCGGGAATGTTGCAAAATCTAATATACAATTTTCTGTCGTATCACCGTAATGCCCTTTTAGATGGTCAAATTTTTGAAAATGGCTCAGAGCGTGTGTGATTAGCAAATTTGAATGAGTGTAAATGTCGATATCTTTGTCTTTTGTATCCTCTAATATCGCCATTAAGTCAAAGAAATTGTTACCGGAAACAAGTATAGCCTTGCCTTTTCTTGTCGAATGAGAAACCTTAACCTTTGAAATTTCTCCAAAAGTAGAAATCAACTGTTTGCTGATTTCGTGCTGCAATTCATTATCAAATTTTGATAGTTTATCAATTTGCAAAATTAAATTTTCGCTATCAATGTTTTTAGAATTGAACAAATTCAAAGTTTCAAGCAATTCATGGAAAGTATTGTTATGGAATTTGCCAAAATCATTCAGTTTAATCAAATTTAGACTGACACTTTTTAAAATAATTACCAAAATACTAACCAAATTTTTCTGTTTGGTAGATGTTTTTTGATATTTGGCAAAGAAAATCTTCTCACCTAGCGCGATAGCTTTTGAAAGGTTTGTTTTTTCATTGAATTTGATTTGCCTGTTGAGTAATTTCCTTGGCAATTTCTGTTTTTTACAAATGTCAGAATAAATTCGCAAAGTTTCCTGCAAGATGTAATATTCTTTTAGAATTATTGAATAGAGCTGATTTTCGCTAAATTCATTAACCGACACCATACTTGCAATTATTTGCGTTATTTCAAGTTTAATATTTTTGTTGTTCGCACCAAATTCCTCGAGTTTTAGCATATAATATGCTATTTGCTGGAGAAAACTTAGGGAAAGCTCTTCCAGTGCGACAATTGCAGGCGAGATAGAACAAGCGCCTCTTGCACTACATTCGTTTACCTCATTATAAGTTGTTTTATATTGATTATTGTTTTGCATAATTGTTCCTGTCCATATTTTTTAGATATTTAATTATTTCTTCGGATTCGTAAATTTTATCATCAGTTTCCTCATTGTATAAAAATGGAACTTGGTCAACTCCGCCAATTGTGAGAAGTCTAAGCGCATTATCGTTGTTTATTGTGTCAAATTTATGGAATTTGATATTGTTTTCTTTCATAAAATCCATTACTTTTCTGCAATAGGGGCAACTTTCAAGAATAAATAAATCTAACATTATTCCTCCTTTTTTATTTATGACAATATAAGGTGAGCGAAAATGATATTTTTTTAAATTACCCTTGTGATTATTTTTTATCCTGCTTGGTTAATTGCAAAATAATGATTTTTATACTAAACTACAGCTATGAATAAAAAGAATATATTATTTGTTTTTGGAACAAGACCTGAAGTTATCAAACTTGCACCGGTCATTTTAGAACTAAAAAAATATCCTGAAAAGTATAAGGTTATTATTTGTAATACTGAACAGCAAAAAGAATTGTCTAACCAAACATTGGCATATTTCGGTTTAAAAGCTGATATCAACTTGGACTGTATGAGAGAAAATCAAACTCTCGTAGAAATTCAATCAAGAATTTTAACATCTTTAGATAAAGTTTTTGCAGATAATAAAGTTGATGCAACCATTGTTCAGGGTGATACAATGACTGTATTGTGCGGAGCTTTAACAAGTTTTTACAGAAAGATTCCAGTATTCCACGTAGAAGCAGGATTGCGTTCGTATGATATCTATGAACCATTTCCAGAAGAAGTTATGCGACAAATGACATCTCGCGTTGCGCAATTGCATTTTGCACCAACTGAGAAAAATAGAAAAGCTCTACTTAAAGAAGATATTTCAGAATCAAAAATTCATGTGACAGGTAATACTGTAATTGATGCATTGTTCTGCTTGTCAGAAAGCACAATGTCACAGGCTAAAGCTTTTTACGAAGAACAAAACATACCTGTAGATGATAAATTGGTACTAATTACTGTTCATAGAAGAGAAAATCATGGTGAAAGAATTGACCATATATTGGATGCTTTAGAATATTTAATCAAAAAATATTCAGACCATCATTTTGTTATTCCTGTTCACCCAAATCCGAATGTAAAATGTAAAATTTACTCAAGACTTGGCGAATATGAGAATGTATCATTATTAAAACCTTTGGATTATCCGTATTTGGTTTATTTGATGAAAAATGCCAAATTAATTTTGACAGATTCAGGTGGTATTCAAGAGGAAGCTCCATCTTTTGGTTGTCCTACTCTTGTTATGCGTTATGAAACAGAACGTCAAGAAGGGATTGACGCTGGAGTTTCAGTTCTTGTTGGTGCGGATTATGACAAGATTACCTCTTACGCATCTGAGATTTTGTCAAAAACAAGACAAGAAACGAGATTAAAAGCTCAAAACCCTTACGGTGTCGGCGATTCTGCTAAGACCATTGAGCATTTGATTAGTGAATATTTTGGTTAGTTTTGATTTCAAGATAAGGATTGCCATGTATGTTGGGGATTACTACGTCGCGCTGTAAAGGCAATTGTTTTTATTTGTAAAACAAAGCTCCTCGTAATGACATGACTTTTTATGTTGTCATTCTGAAAGGATTAAAAATCAAGTTGCGCAGCAACGTAGATTTTATCCTATTCAGAATCTATCAATGTTGATTTTGTTGTCGGCTTGGTTAAGCCTACCTACTGACTTTGCCACCAAAAGAATCCCTGCACAAAGTGCATGAGAAAAGAAATGACAAACCCTCACCCTAACCCTCTCCCACGAGGAGCGAGGGAACGCCTGTCATTCCGAACTTGTTTCGGAATCTCTAATTAAACATATTAGTCTTATGCTTAATTTGTTTTATTAGAGACCCTGAAACGAGTTCAGGGTGACAATGTTTCTCTTGTTCAGTTAGAGATTCTGAATTACGCACTTTGGTTGAATTTGAATGTTCTATCAATATTTTTAGAAATTACATTCTTAATAGAATCATATTCAGTTTGCAATGAAGTGTGTTCTGTATCAATATTTTTCAATTCAATATCATAAATATTGTCTTTTGCTTCAATATCGTTCATTGCTCTGTTGTATTCAGCCTCAGCCTTGGTTACGGCTGCATCATCAGTTTCTTCTGTAATTTTAGTACAAGATTTGTAATCTAAACTATTCCAGTTGTATGATTTGTCAACTTGTTCAAGAGTCACGATACCGCTTTCTAATGCATATTCCATCCATTGAGAAGATGATGCCAAACCGTTTTCAATAGCTTTGTAACCTTGTTGCATTCTTTTGAACATGTTAGTGTACCATTGAGCCTTTGTATCGGCATTGTCTTTGTTTGAGGTGTCGTTAGAATCAACCCATGCATATTTTGGAGTACCATTGTTTTCAATCATAGTTTCAACAATGTGTTCTTTGATGATTGTATCGAAACTGCTAGATTTAGTTAAATTTGATTGTTTCAAGTATTGAAGAACGAAATCAATGTCAGTCAAGTTTTCAGGAGTTACCGTAACTTGTTTTGTTTCACCATTTTCATCAATGTATGAAATTACTTTATTGCTTTGCAAATCTTCAACAACTTGATTTTTAGATTTGTCATCAAAAATAGTATCTAAGAATGTATTTTTTGCATTTTTGTAGTTTGTTAATTGTTGTGCAAGTGTTACATTATTCAACCCAGGGATATATGCATCTAAATTGATCCCCATATTTTCTAGTTCTTTAGTATTACCGGCTTTATCAATCAAGATTTGTGCAAATTTCTCTTTATTTATACTGTTCATAATACTGTTAATAATATCATCAGCCAAATCATTGTAATATTTTTTTACTTCAGCAGAGTCTGTACTATTAAAGATACCACCTTCAAAAGCTTGATAAGGGTCTTTTTCAGAACCATCACCTGTCAAACTAAAGAATGAGTTTGAATTTTCTGAATCAGTAGTTTCATTGTAGTATAAGTTATTTACAAAATCTTTGAATGATACACCATTTGCAATCGCATCATCGATAGTAGTACCGGCTTTTGCATAACCTAAAGTTCTTTTATTAGTGTCTGATTCTGATGCAGTTTGACCGCCAGTTGTATATTCACAACTTTTAACTTTACCGGTTGATTTATCAACAACGATTTTTACATCACCATCAATTGTATATGTAATAGTGCCGGCATCTTTATCTTCAGCTGCTGACAAATCAATTGCATCTGCTCTTTGAATACCATTAACGGTAGGATCAGTGCCATCTGCATTATGCATTGTTCTTTCTGTATATTTGATATTATTAATTTTAGCCTCTAAAGATTTATAATCAGTTTCTGAAATTAATCCTTCTTCTTTTAATTTGTCAATATTGTAGTTGTTAGAGTTTGAGCCTTTGAATGCATTTTGGAAAGATTCAATATCATCTTTATTTATTCCAAACTTAATAGGTGCATCATCTGCCACATTGAATTGTATATTATCATTTTTTACTACTAAGTCTAATGAATCAGTACCGTTTACCAAATAGCTTTTCATTGCAGTGCTAACAGCTTTATTTAAGTTTGCAGTTTCTTTTACGAAATCTTTGTAGCTTGATTGGAAGTTTTGAAGTTCTAAAGAAGATTCAAAACTGCTGTATTGTTCATAGTATGATTTCAAATCTTCAACACTGATATTATTGAAAGGTGATGGGTATGCATCATTTTTCATAGCTCCAACATTTTCAAAATAAGTAGTTGTGTATTCCAAACCATGAGCTTGTAAATATTTGTTCAAGTTTCCACCTGCATTTTTGAACATAGCAGCTTCTGATTCACTAACCAACAATTGACCTGATGCGTTAGACAAACCGTATTGAGTATTGTATGAACTGTATGCTGTCAATGCATTGAAAGTCAAATTTTGAGACACAGCTTCACCGTTCACATCATAGTTAGAGAACTTCATTGTAGCATTATTCAATGCATTGATGTAGTTTTCACTAGCTTGTGAACTTTGAGTTGATAAGCGCATTTTAGCATTGTTGATAGTTTGAGACCTCAACTCATTATCAGCCAATCTAGCTGTGATTGTTAATAATCTAGCTTGTGATGCTGCCATTCCCATAGTAAAGCTTGTTCCTTTCGTTTTCCTTAAAACTTTTCTTATTCTTATAATCGGCATTTTCCCCTGAAACTTTAGGATTTTGAGGGATTTTGTTAAGATTTTGTAACATAAATTTCTAATGAAATTTTAGAAAATTTTTCAACAAAAAAGGGCGGATAAAAAATCCGTCCTTAAATTATCATCCATCATATATTAAACTTTTTTATTAACCCATAGAAGAGAATGAACCTGAGCAACTGCCACAAGATGAACCGCTGAATGATGCACCTGAATCAACTCCGCCTGCAGAAAATCCGCAATCACCAAGAACAGCTACTGCTGCAGAAAAATCACTCATAAAACCAGAGTCTGAATCTGAAAAACTTTCGTTTGCATACATTGCATAGTCAACAGCTGTCGGATTAGAAGAAACATAAGTGTCATATTCGCCAACTGTCAACAAACTTTTCGCATTACCAAAACCCATTGCCAAAATACCTGAGTTTTCAACCGGATTATTCTTTTTAACATTAGAACTTTTATTAGTTGCTGCTGTCTTTGTTGCTTTGTCTCCGAATAATAATATCATCTCTGTCTCCTAATATCTCATATTCTTTACACTAATATAAAGTTTTTCAAATTTGTCTAATTTCAGCATGGATGTTTTTCGTTACAAAAGTTAATAAATATTTCGACCCCCATGTCTAAATCCAAAGGTTGATGCACATGCTAAACAAAGATTGTAGTATATATGTGTAGATTAGGGAGGTAAGAGAATTGAAAAGATTATTTTTAATATTCACATTCTTAATTTCATTTATGTTCTCAAACTTGGCTGCTAGTGCGGCAGAAAATCATTTGCACACAATTACATTAGAAAAAAATAATTCAGGATATAATATCATCCTCGGAACTGACAGCATTGCAAAAGTTGCGAAAAAAGCTCCGTCAGAAGATGAATTGATATTAGATTTGAGCGGTGTATCTTCATCAGAAACAGTTAATGCAATCTACAAAGGTACAAACAGCATTGACAGTTTGGTTGTTGAAAATGCATCTCCAAACAAATTGAGAATCCATGTTAAAGCTGATGATATCAAAAATTCAACAGTTATGATGGAACCGATTACAGGCGAAACCACAATTGTTGGGGAAACTGTTCCGATTGAAAAAGTTCTTTGGGTAACATTTGTACTAGCTTTGTTCTGTGTTATTTTCAAAGTTTCTAAAGATATATCAGAAGAAGATGAAAAAGTTTTGATAAAACAAAATATCAAAGACAGAGAAATTCAGATGTACAAAAAGTACAGAAGAGATATGTATACAGACCCTGTTATTGATAGCAATAACTTACGAATGAAGAAGATGCTCAAAAAGATTGATAGAAAAATCGACGAGCGTTTGACTTCAGCAATCAAATAGATATTTAAACCTCAAAAACTTAAATATATCCCTAAAACATTTTATGTCTGGCAAGTTTTAAATTTAAAACTTGCTTTTTATTACTTAGGGACAATGACATTTTTATATTGTCATTCTGAAAGGATTAAAAATCTTGTGGGCTTGTTTGGCTTAGATTTTATCCTATTCAGAATCTATCAATGTTGTCACCCTGAACAGCAGGAGCAGAGTGCGAAACGAAGTGGAGTCACGTTTTATGCGACTGCGGAGTTTCAGGGTCTCAAATATTACAAAGCAGACATTGTCATTCTGAACTTGTTTCAGAATCTTTTCCATATTAATAATTTAACAAATGTAATTATTGATAAATCCTGATTATTGAAAGGATTCCGAACTAAATTCGGAATGACATAGTTTCAAGGTGTTCAGTTTGTGATGCTGAAACAAGTTCAGCATGACATAGACCCATGTGTGCGATTAACACCGAGTTTCGCTTTTAGCTCAACTCATATTCTAGTCAGTTCAAGGTGACACGATATAAAGTAGGGTGGGCAACTAGCCCACCTTTAAACTTGTAGGATTAATAAAACCAACCTGCAAATATTAATAAATAAATTTTTAAAACTATTTTTTAATGCTCCAAAAATCCTTATGGAACAATACTAAAAACGGAATAATTTCCAAACGACCAACGAGCATATTTAAAATTATAATAAGTTTTGAAATATCTCTCAAATGCGCATAGCTACCCATTGGACCGATTGCAGGTTCTAACGCAGGACCGATATCACCGATTGAAGATATTGCAGAACTCAAACCGATAAGGCTGTCTTGCTCCATAACAGTCAAAATTACTGCAGACAGAACCCACAACCCAAAGAAACAAAACGCGAAAAATACCGTTTGTCTTAATACGTCAGGCGCTACGACTTTATTATCAATTTTTACAGCCAAAACTGCTTTTGGATGTAGAATCTTGTATAATTCGTTTTTCATATATTTAAAAATTAAAATCCAACGAGTGATTTTCAAACCACCACCTGCTGACCCTGAACATGAACTGATAAACATTGTTAAAAACAAATACACTTTTGCATCATAAGACCACAATGAAAAGTCTTCACTTGCACTACCTGTTGATGTTGCCAAAGATAAAACCTGATAAAATGACGCCGTCAAAGAATGAAATAATGAATAATGTTGTTTTATACAAAGTGCCAAACATAGAAAGCCTGACAGTACAAGCATAGAAATTGCATAAACCTTAAATTCTTCACTTTTCCAAAACAAAGAAAGCTTACGTTTTGTAACAACACGCGATTGCAGGACAAAACTTGAACCTGCAATGAACATGAAAATTATAATAATCCAATTTATCAAATTTGAATGATAACCGTAAGTGCTCAACGAATTAGGGGAAAATCCACCAGCAGAAAGGGTAGACATTGAATTACAAATTGAATCAAACGGATGCATGCCGGCAAGCCACAAGCATATTCCACAAATCAAAGTCAAACCTGCATAAATTATCCACAAAGCAGACGCGGTGTTTCTGATTCTTGGGGTGAATTTGTCTTCAGTAGGTCCCGGAGCCTCTGCAAAAAACATTTGCCGCCCTGCTACGGCAAATTGTGGCAAAATCGCAACGAACAAGACGATAATTCCCATACCTCCCAACCACTGAGTGAACGAGCGCCAAAACAACAGCGAATGAGGATAAGCGTAACTCTTAAATATCGTAGCACCTGTTGTTGTGATACCTGAAACAGCCTCAAACAATGAATCCGTAAAACTAAAGCCATAGAACAAATACGGAATGGCTGCAATAAAACCAAATGACACCCAAGACAAAGATACAACCATCAATGCCTCTGAACGTTTGATGTCGTTTAACGAATCTGATGTAATATTTTTTGTAACTCTTTTAAGCAACATTCCTAAAAATAGAGACAAGAAACCTGCTGTTGTAAAAGGCAAAATTGCGTGATGTTCATGGTAAAAAAGTGCGACAAGAATCGGAATAAAGGCAACAAGACCAATATCTTTCAAAATCAAACTCAATGCACTTGAAATATAGCTTAATCGCATATCCTTATATTACCTTAAAATACTCTTTCACTTCGTCCGCATGCTCAGCTTTTGTAAAGATAATCAAAATGTCATGCGTTTTTAATACCGTATCCCCTTTTGGAATAATAACATTTGCACGACGTTGAATAATTCCGACAATCGCAGGGGCAGGAAATCTCAAATCCATAATCTTTTTGTCATTAAATTCGCCATGGACAAGAATTTCCAAAACTTCCGCCTCACCCTGTTCAACTGTTGCCAAAATGTCGACGTTAGTTTCATCAATATCGTTGCGAACTTCATTTATTGCAGATGTCTTAGGAGAAACTGCAACGTCAATTCCGACTTTTTCAAACAGTGGAATATTCAAGACTTTTGAAACCCTTGCAATTACTCGTTTGACACCTAGTTGTTTAACTAAAAGCGAACATAGCAAATTTCGTTCATCGTTATTTGTTACAGCAATTGCAACGTCGCATGAGCCGATTTCTTCTTCATCCAAAAGTTTTAAATTTGTACCATCTCCGTTTATTACAAGGGTTTTGCCTAATTCTTGCGACAAAAATTCACATCTTTCATAATTTTTCTCGATGATTTTGGTTTTAATCTTCATATCTTCAAGACTTTTGGCAAGCATATATCCGACATTTCCACCGCCAATGATTGCTGCAGATTTAACCTGCTCTTTTTCGTGGAAAAACGTACCTGCTAAAATATCCAAAGAATGAGAAGTCCCCATAAATATCAACTTGTCATCCGCGTTAATTTCAGTAAGACCGTTTGGAATAAACAACAATGAATCGCGTTTTATACCAACGATAATAGTATCTTTAGTGAATCCGCAATCTTTTACCATCTTGCCGACAATCACAGAATTTGGTCTGACCTTGTATTCAAGTAATCTTGCCTTGCCGTCTGCAAAATTTTCAACATCCAGAGCATGAGCAACTGTCACAATACGGAAAATTTCTTGAGTCAGCAAAGCTTCCGGCCAAATTACATAATCGATAAAGAAATCGCCCAAATAATCTTCGTTGTGGTCTAAAGCCATAACATTTTGATATTCTTCTCTTGAAACAAAACAAATTGTTCTTATTCCGCTAAGTTTTTTAACAGACAGGCATGCAACAATATTAGCCTCATCAAGCGCGGTACATGCAATAAACACATCCGCATTTACAACATCCGCAGCTTTTAACACCTTCATATCCGTAGCATTGCCGTGAACAAAACTTATATCAAGTTTGTCAAACTCTTCTGTTCTGTTTTCTTCCTTATCAATAACAGTAATATCATGGTCTTCAAAAAACTCTGTAGCCAAAAGGCATCCGATTTCTGTTGCTCCAAAAATTACGATTTTCATACCAAACTAACCTATCAAACCTAACGCACTCATCAAAAATATTGCACCATATAACACGGCATTTCTGATTAAAACCAACACAAAACAAGCTACAATCGGTGACAAGTCAAACATCGCAACAGGTGGAATAATTTTTCTAAACAAATCTAAATACAAATCAACAGCTGACCTCAATGCACTTAGAATAGGATTGTTCCAATTGACATTCGGAAACCATGTCAAAAGACATCTTGCAAATATCATCCACATAAATACGTAGAAACAGTTAGCTATCGCTTCTATTATCTTTATCGTTAACATCTTTTTTAACCTCTTCTTTTTGTTGGTTTAACTTTGCCAAAAATTCTTCAGGTGACAAAACTATAATTTTTGGCTCTTTATCCGCATAGTATTTACTATATATTTTTTCTAACCCTGCAATAATAATCGCACACACTACCATAACCAAAGCAGGAGAAAAGTTCATCCCCATAAACGGCGGTAATATAAAAAATCCTGCAAGTTTAAATATATAATGAAACAGCGGATAATTCGGATTTATATTAGGCACCCATGATAAAACACAGGCACCTACTATAAAATATAAATACAAATTTATTAATCTGTTTAAAAATAAAATAAAATTAGCCATATTGCCTCAATACTAAATGTCTAATTTAGTAGTATTTGCACATTCACAACCTTCAACCTCATCAGGAAGATTTTCAATCATTGTGAATAACAAAGATTTCAAGTTAGCTACATTGTTGTTAAATACTTCCATTACAGCCTCGTGTGATACAGGAGGAACATCACCGACTAGACCTGCATCATAGTCTGTAATAAGTGAAATATTCAACGGACACATATCCAATTCTTTAACCAAATAAGCTTCAGGATAAGCTGTCATATTGATAACTTCCCAACCTTGTCTTGTAAAGAATGCTGATTCAGATTTTGTAGAAAATCTCGGACCGTTAATTACAACAACAGTGCCGTGGTCATGAATATTGATACCAAGTTTTTTACCTGTTTCAATTGCAGCTTTTCTAAGTTCAGGACAATATGGGTCAGCTGGTGATGGGTGCTGAACAACAGGACCTTCAAAGAATGTTGTTTTTCTTCCGTCTGTCCAATCTACAAATTGGTCACAAATTACAAAATCACCCGGTTTAACATCTTTTTGCAAACTACCTGCAGCACAAGGTGAAATAACTCTTTTACAACCTAAATGTTTCATAGCCCAAACATTTGCTCTGAAATTTACCAAATGTGGCGGAATAGAATGATTTCTGCCGTGTCTTGGCATAAATGCGACTCTATGATTTCCGATTTTTCCGATAAATACACTGTCACTGGTTTCACCGTAAGGAGTTTCAACTTTTACCTCTTCAATATTTTCTAAAAAGCTGTAAAAGCCTGAACCACCGAATACACCAATATCTGCCTTATTTAAAATTTCCATATATTTCACCCTTTCGTCTGACTATAATTGAATATAGAAATATTACTATACACAAAACAAATTTTCAAACCATATATAAAACTTCACAAATAGCTCTACTGACTAATACTAAAATTTGTGAAATCTTTGTTTAATATAATTAATCTTTTTCATACTTCCAGCTATTCTTAAATTAGACCGAGCCCATTAAGGGCTCTTTTTTTATACTAAATTTGACAACTAAAAAATTCTGTGTGCTAAGCTAACGACATAAAGAAGAAAGGGCAAAAAGAGAAATGGGATACCTATATTTAACATTGGCAGTAATATTTGAAGTTTGCGGAACAACATCATTAAAATACACAAACGGCTTTACTAACCTGATTCCGAGTTTAATATTTATAATATGTTACGGAATAAGTTTTTACAGTTTATCGTTATCACTAAAGACAATAGACTTGGCAGTAGCTTATGCAATATGGGGTGCTGTTGGTATTGCAATAATTTCAGCGATAGGATTTTTCGTATTTCATGAAACGTTTAACTGGATTAAAATAATTTCAATTTTATTCATAATTATTGGAGTGATTGGCGTAAGACTAAGCTCAAGCGTATCTTAATTTTACAATTCTTCATAATATTTATCACTCTGTACAAAAAACAATACATGTGATAAAATACAACCACAGAAAATTTCGGTTTAAATACTGAAAGAAAAGAGGGATATTTATGAAGAAATTTAGAGTTTTAGGAATAATTTTTACAATGTTGTTAGTTGCACAAGTTACAATGGCTGCGCCATTTAACGCAAAAGCTAAAACCAAAAGAATACCTGCAGGTACAGAATTGCAATTGAAAATGCTTAACGGATTGGATTCATCTGTAAACACATCAGGTAACAGTTTTTCTGCAATGTTACTAACTGACCAAACCGCAGATGATGATGTAATTTTGCCGTCAGGTTCAATTATTAGAGGAGACATTCAAGGAATAGTTCAACCAAAAAGAATGTCTAAAGGTGCAATTTTATACCTAAACTTTGACCATGTTGTAACTCCAAACGGCAGACAACTTCCTCTAACATTAAATGTCGTTGGCAGAAGTGATATGACCTATGATGGCGGATTAACTACAACAAGAGGCTATGCTGATGCTTGGAAACAAACTTGTGCGAAATCAGGTCGAATTACCAAAAATGCAATCAGCTGGGGCGAAGATGTTGTTAATGATTCAGGTTGGAAATATGTAACCGTTCCGGTTAGTGCATTAGGTGGCGCATTTGGAACAGCAGGTTACTTTGTATACGGCAGTATCGCTGATATGATTAAAAAAGGTGCACACGTAAAACTTTATAAAGATGAAGTTCTAAAAGTTATACTTGTTGACCCTATTGATGTTCCGGTTATATAAACTATGTCAAAACTTGATAAAATAGAAGAATTACAAAGATTGATTCAGCAAGACCCTGAAGATTTTCAAACCAGAAGGGAGCTTGCTGTTCTTCTTATGGATTGCGGATTTAATGAAGAGGCACTCCAACATTTGCTTTTTCTATCAAAAAAATTCAGCTATGATGAGGGAATTTTTTACAACCTCGGAATTGTTTACGAAAAGATGAAACAATTCAAAAAGGCAAAAGAATCTTATGAAAAAGCTATTGAGCTTGAACCTGAGTCATTTGATGCTATTTATAATCTTGGGCTTGTTTACACCGAGTTAAAATATTTTGACAAAGCAATTGAATGTTTCAACAAAATAATTGAAAACGACCCAAACGATTCTAACACGTATTTCAACTTAGGACTTGTGTATTTTAAACAAAAAGACTATATAAACGCAATTGAAAATTTCCAAAAAACAATAGATATTAATGACGAAGATTTATACGCACATTTTTATCTTGGAAATATTTTCAAAGAATTGGGTGACCCTGATTCTGCAAAAGAAAAATTTGAAAAAGTTATCAAGCTATCACCAAATTATAGCTGGGCATATTATAATATAGCCGTAATTTATTATGAAGAAAACGACACCCAAAATGCAGAATATTTTTTGCGCAAGACTCTTGAAATGAATCCTTATGATGTTGAGGCTTACAAAATATTAACCAAAATTCAACTCAAAGAAAACGATTTTAATAATGCAATAGAGACAATAAAATCTGCGCTATCAGAATGTGAAGAAACAGGCGATTTGGATTTTTTGGCATCTGTTGTGTTTAAAAAAGCAGGAGATGAAGAAAACAGTTCAACCTATTTTGAAAACGCAATCAAGAATCATCAAACACTATCCATTCCGGTTGCCAAAGCCAGAGAAGAAATCAAACGGATTAAATAAATGTCCAACAAATTACATTATGTCCTTCAGAATTCAAAATTGAACATACAAGGTCTATGTGTCACCCTGAACTCGTTTCAGGGTCTCCAATATTACAAATTTCATATGTGACTAATATGTTTTATTTGAGATGCTGAAACAAGTTCAGCATGACTATATAATTACAACATTAGCCAAAACAATCCCCCCTTTGTTTTTTGTTTGTGCTAGAATAAAGTCATTAAAAGAAGAAATTGATGAGGGAATTTAATTATGAAAATGTCAAACTTATTTGTGCAAACATTGAGAGAATTTCCGTCAGATGCGGAAGTTGTTTCTCATAAAATGCTTGCAAGAGCTGGTTATATAAAAAAACTTACATCAGGTGTATACAGCTATTTGCCTTTGATGTGGAGAGTTTTGCAAAAAGTTGAAAACATCGTTAGAGAAGAGATGAACAATGCAGGCGCTCAAGAACTTTCTATGCCGTTTGTTCAGCCAAAAGAATTGTGGGTTGAATCAGGCAGATGGGAAGTTTACGGAAAAGAATTAATGAGAATGAAAGACAGACACAACAGAGAAATGTGTCTTGGACCGACTCACGAAGAAATCATCACGTCAATTGCGCGTGATATTCTAAAATCATACAAACAACTTCCAACAAACCTTTACCAAATCCAATTGAAATTCAGAGATGAAGTAAGACCTCGTTTTGGGTTATTAAGAGGCAGAGAATTCATCATGAAAGACGGTTACAGCTTTGGAACATCTCAAGAAGAATTAGAAAAAGAATACGAAAATATGGCGCAAGCTTATAATAAAATCTTCAAAAGATGCGGTTTGAATACAAAAATGGTTCAATCTGACTCAGGTGCAATCGGCGGAAGTGTTTCTCACGAATTTATGGTAATTACTGACACTGATGCAGGCGAAAATGACGTATTCTATTGCGATGATTGCGATTATTCCGCAAACTCAAATCACGCGGTTTCAACATTGCCTCCTGCAGTTGTTGACGGTAAAGATTATTTCAAAAAAACAGAAATAATCGACACTCCAAACACACATTCAATTGATGAATTATCAGCATTTTTGAAAATACCTTCAACATTGATTTTGAAAGCTTTAGTTTATATTGTTGATAAAAAGCCTGTTATTGCGCTAATCAGAGCTGATAAAACGGTTGAAGAAACAAAATTGATGAACGCAGTTGGCGGAATTGATATCAGAATTGCAACTTCTGCTGAAATTCAAGAATTAATGGAACAACAAGGTTTCAATGCAGTTCCGGGGTTTATCGGACCGAAAGGAATGAAAAATATCACAATTGTTGCTGATAACACCGTTAAAGATATGAAAAACTTTGTTGTCGGTATTAACATAACAGACAAACATCAAGTTGGTGCAAATCTTGAGGATTTAGGACTTGACGAAATCAAATATGAAGATATCAGACTTGTTGAAGCTGGCGAATTATGTCCACAATGCGGAAAACCGCTAAAAGTAACAAGAGGTATTGAAGTTGGTAATATTTTCCAACTCGGAACAAAATATTCAAAACCGATGAATGCTGTATATCTAGATGCTGACGGCAAAGCAAAACCTTATATTATGGGATGTTACGGTATCGGTATTTCAAGAACAGCAGCTGCAGCTGTTGAGGCACACCACGATGACTGGGGTATCAAATGGCCTTTAGCTATCGCACCATACCACGTTACTATCGTTCCTGTCAGCACAAAAGACGAACTTCAAATGAATACAGCTAACAAAATCTATGAAGAACTTTTGGCTAACGGAGTTGAGGCTGTAATTGATGATAGAGACGAAAGACCTGGGGTAAAATTCAAAGATGCGGATTTAATCGGATTCCCATTCCGAATTACCGTTGGTAAAACTATCAACGAAGGTAATGTTGAATTTGTAACAAGAGCTACAGGCGAAAAAGTTGCAATGAAACCTGAAGATGCTGTTAAACAAGTTATTGACGCTGTAAAAGCTATTAAATAAAAACAAAATGACAAGAGGTATGAAAATATGTTATTAGAATTTTTACATTCAAAAATACACAGAGCAACAGTTACAGATGCAAATCTTAACTATGTCGGTTCAATCACAATTGATGAAACTTTATTAAAAGCTGCAAATATCAGAGAATGGCAAAAGGTTGAAATTCTTGATGTAAACAACGGCGAAAGATTTCAAACTTACGTAATTAAAGGCAAAGCCGATTCTGGTCAAATTTGTCTAAACGGAGCTGCAGCAAGAAAAGTTCAACCGGGAGATAAGGTAATTATCGTTACTTACGGTCAATTTGAAGAAAAAGAATTAGAAACTTTCAAACCAACTATTGTTATCGTTGATGAGAAAAACAAAATCAGCGAAATTCACTAGTTTTGTAACGTTTCTTAAACATTTAATATTTAGTAAAAAGAGTTTGTTTTTAATTTACACAAATAAAAACAGACTTTTTTTATTGAAAAATTATTGAAATAATTTAATTATTAGAAAAAAATCCACAGAATAATAATAAATTTCAAATTTGCGCTAAACCCTCTTTATATAATCTTTACAAGAAAAAACTTGACCTTTTGCGAAAAACTTTTTATATTTGTAAAGTAATCTAAATTCAGATTTGAGACAGAGAGAAAGAGGTTAGTATGACAGAGTTCAAACACGTAAGATTAGATGGAAAAGTATACGACAAAGCCGAAATTAAAAAGATTATCAAAGAACAAAACATTAAATTTATCAAATTGCAATTCGTTGACATCAATGGTCAGGTTAAAAATATGTCAGTTCCGTCAGAACAAATTGACAAAGTTTTGAATAACGAAATTATGCTTGACGGCTCATCTATCAAAGGGTTCAGAAGTATTGAAACATCGGATATGTTCTTCTACCCTGATATCAACAGTTTCCAAATTCTACCTTGGAGAGAAAACAGCGGTATCAATGCAGCAAGACTTATTTGCGATATCTACAATGCTGATGGTACACCGTTTGAAGGCTGTCCGAGATGTAACTTAAAAAGAGTTATGGAAGCCGCTGAAAAAATGGGATTTTCTATGAACATCGGTCCTGAAGCTGAATTTTTCTTGTTCTCAAAAGATAAAGACGGAAATGTTACGACTGAAACTCAAGATAGAGCAGGTTATTATGATGTTGGCCCTGAAGATTTGGGAGAAGACGTACGTTCAGACATCGTTTTAACTCTTCAAGAAATGGGATTTGACATTGAAGCATCACACCACGAAGTTGCAGACGGTCAACACGAAATCGACTTTAGATATGCAGACATTTTGACAGCTGCTGATAATGTTACAACATTCAGAATTGCAGTTAAAGCAATTGCCGCTAAACACAATTTACATGCAACATTTATGCCAAAACCGATTTTTGGTATCAACGGTTCAGGTATGCACTGCAACGTTTCATTATTTAAAGACGGTAAAAACGCATTTTTTGATGAAAAAGCAGAATACCAACTTTCTGAAACTGCAAAATACGCTATCGGCGGTATGCTAAAACATGTAAAAAGCATCACAGCTATCACTAACCCTGTTGTAAACAGTTACAAACGTTTAGTTCCGGGGTATGAAGCACCTGTTTATTTGGCTTGGTCATTGGCTAACAGAAGTGCACTATTAAGAGTTCCTGCAAAAAGAGGTATTTCAACAAGGGTTGAATTAAGGTCACCTGACCCTGCTTGTAACCCATACTTGGCGTTTGCAGCAATTTTGGAAGCTTGCCTAGACGGTATCAGAAACAAAATTGACCCACCTGCTCCTGTTGAAAGCAACATCTACAAATTGACAACAAAAGAACGTAAAAAACAAAGAATTGATTCACTTCCAGGTAGCTTATATGAAGCACTTGAACAAATGGATAAATCATTGGTTGCAAAAGCTGCTCTTGGCGAACATATTTTCTCTGAATTTATGACCGCGAAGAAAAAAGAATGGGATTCATTCAGAACTTACGTTTCTCAATGGGAATTAGACAGATATTTAGAAAGATACTAATCAAATCTTCTACAACCTCCTAAAATTTTAGGAGGTTGTCTTTTAAAGAAAAAGACAAAAAGGTCAATATCACTCCGAACTTTACAAAGCGAACCATTGAGCTAGAGCGAAATGTGTGAGTCTGTATGCGGACGCAGGCTGAGCTAATTCGGAATCCTTTCAATAATCAATATTTATCAATTACAATATGAGTTAAATTATTAATATGGAAAAGATTCTGAAATAAATTCAGAATGACAATGTCTGCTTTGTAACATTTGAGACCCTGAAACAAGTTCAGGGTGACAATTTACCCTCTCATAGGGACACTAGCCGAACCAACGAGCTGTGCGAGTTGTGTGAGACTGCGTGCCGTATGGCTGAGGGCTAGGGTGAGGGTTTGTCCAGTTAATCAGTAGTTCGATTTTACTGAGCCGACAACAAAATCAACATTGATAGATTCTAAATAGCAATTTTTCCCATGTTTATGTTTTTATATAAAAGTAGGGAAAATCTAGGGAAAACATGACATTAGAAATAAATAACGGCTATCAAGTCAGACAAAATTACAACATTACTCCACAAAAGCTGAAAAACAGAGTATCAACTCAAGCTTTCACAGCTCGAAGAAAAGTAGACAAAACAAATAACGGACAATTTGATGCGGATGTTGCAGCAAATAATTTTTGCAAAGGTTTACTTAGCCCAATCACAGCAATCATCAAACATCCGATTTCGACAATCGGAATTGTTGGTGCAACCGCACTGGCGTGTTCAGCAGCTCCTGTTTTAGCACCGGCTACAGCAATTGTTTTTGGTGCAATTGGAGTTTATGAATTTGGCAAAAGCGCTTATAACATAATTAAACACTCTGCAAACGGAGATTACGACAAAGCTGAAAAAGATTTTGAAGGTCTCGGACAAGGAATGATAAACACTGTCCTTACTGCCCTTGGAATAAAACAAAGTGCAAGAGTAGCCAAAGAAGCTCAACTACTATCTGAAACTAAGGCTACAAAGCTTTCAGGCGAACAAATTTCAACAATCAAAGATAAAGTTAAATCGCTGACTTTATTTAAGTCATTTAAAGATACTCTGAAACTTTTCACAACAAAAGAAGGCAGACAAGCTTTTATCTACCAGTTCAAAAAGCCTGTTCTAAAAGAGCGTTTACAGGATTTGAAAAACATCATAGTAAGAAAAAAAGAACAAACAAAAGAATCTTTTGATATAAAAGAAGAATTTGCAAAAACTCCTGAAGGTATCAAAAGAGCAAAAATGACAACTGAAGAAATCCGTCAAGAAATTTCTAAATTGGCGAAAGAATCGTTTGACCAATATGGAATACCGGAAGAATTAAGACCTCAAATTGAAATTGTCAAAAATGATGCAAAAACAGGCGGTGGCTATAAAGCTACGACACATACAATTGAAGTTAATGAAAATTCATATCGAGAAGGTGTTTTTGACTTGCCTAATACCATTAAACATGAGGCAACGCACGCAAAAGAAGCCTTGATTAGAGAAACTTTGACTTTTACGAAAAAAGAACAATTAACAAGAGAATATCTTCTAAATAAAATCCAAACCGGAGATAACAACACAGTCGCTTATGAGACAACAATCTTTGGTAACGCAACAATAAAACCACCGAAGATGCCTACAGAAATGAAAGCTGATTTTACAGAATTAGCAAATCAAAATATTTACAAAATCGGCTCAAATGGTCTTGAAAAAGAACAATTGGCTAAACTTGTTGAACCATTAATTGAAAAATATCCTGAATTTATCAGTCAATATAAATCAAAAGAAGAAGCCCTTGATATGTTGACTAAATACGCACAATCTCACCAATTGAGATATAAAGTTGGTACAACAACAGCAATAAATTTGCCTGCTGATAAAGTCGCAAAACTTGGATATATTGAAGAATCCACCGCCATAAAATCATTTAAAGGCAATTTGGAATGTTTAGATGGAAACATGGCATATCAGACCGTAAGTGGAAATATGGGCTTGGGCAGTGATTTTTCACAATATGAATTTGGAGCAGAAGAAGTTTTGGCTCAACTTAGCGGTAACAAATTTGAAATATCTCACCTTGAGCAAGAGCTTGCAGCACTAAGGAAACAACCAAACTTTGATGCAAAACAAGAGGCTTATTTGCTTAGCCAAATAGAAAATGCAGAAAAAACTATTCAATATAAATCTATAGGTCAAAAATACTATAAACTATATATGGATTACAGACAGAACCCATCGTATAAACTTGCACAAGAAATAAATAGTTTAGTTAAGGAATTAAATAAACTTCAGCCACATGCGCGTATACATTTAGAAAATATTAATGGGAAAGAAACCGTAATGGTAACATTGAAAGGTGAAAAGTTTGTATTGAAAGAAGTCAACCCCGGAGTTACCGAATTTGTACCATACAATACAATCTCAACCGCTGATATATTGGCTGATTAAAAAATTATCAACAGCTTGCACAAATCTCGTGTAGGCTGTTATTTTATGTGATATAATCAAACTTATGGAAACACCGTATATTATAAATACACATTCTCATGTAAATATGCTCAAAGAAACAAGCATAGATGAGGCTATAAAAAACACTCAAAACGATAGAATAATAACAATTGTACCTTCCTGCACAAATGAAGATATGCTCGAAGTTGATAGCTTTATTCAAAAATACGACAACCTGTTTGGGTATGTCGGAATCTTTCCTGAAGAGGCTAAAACATTTAATGACAAGACTCTTTCTCAAATGGAAGATATAATTAAGCGCAACAAAAAAATTATCGGAATTGGCGAAGTTGGTTTGGATTATTACTGGGATAAGAGTTTTAAAGATTTGCAAAAAGAAATTTTTATAAAACAAATTGAATTTGCAAACCAAATGAACCTTCCGCTAAATATCCATTCAAGAGATTCTCATCTTGATACCCTTGAAATTCTAAAAAAATACAACAAAAATTCAACCGCTATTCTTCACTGTTTTTCAGGCAGTTTAGAATTTGCAAAAGAATGTATAAAAGAAGGTATTTATATCGCACTTGGCGGTGTTGTAACTTTCAAAAATGCAGTAAAAGCCAAGGAAGTTGCAAAAGAAATTCCGTTTGAATATATGCTGCTTGAAACAGACGACCCTTATTTGACACCTGTGCCATTTAGGGGGACAGAAAATCAACCGTCTTATGTCAAATATGTAGCCCAAGAAATTGCAAATTTGAGAGGAATCTCAGTCGATGAGGTAGCAAAACAAACAACAGCAAACGCTGAAAGGATTTTTAACTTCAATGCAAAATAAAGAAAGACTTGATAAATATTTAACAGATTTAGGATACTTTGAGACCAAAAGCAAAGCATCTGCAGCAATTTTGGCAGGTCATGTCAAAATCAATGACGAATATATTACAAAATCCGGCTATCAAATAAATTTGGCGAAAGAATATGAAATTGAAGTTAAATCAATGCCATTCGTATCTCGCGGAGGGTTTAAGCTAAAAAAAGCCATTGACACATTTAATCCAATAATAAAAGACCGCGTATGTTTTGATGCCGGAGCCTCAACCGGTGGCTTTACCGATTGTTTATTACAAAACGGCGCAAAATTTGTTTATGCAGTCGATGTCGGGTATGGGCAATTAGACTGGAAAATTCGTTCAGATGAAAGAGTTAAAACCATAGAAAAAACGAACCTGAAACTTTGCACATTTGAAGATATTTACGCTCAAGGAGAAGAAGTTGCAGACCTTTTGGTGAGCGATTTGTCATTTATTTCACTTACAAAAGTTTTGCCAAACTTAAAAACTTTGTTAAATCCAAGTTTTCACGAAATGATTTGTCTTATAAAACCACAATTTGAAGCTGGAAAAGATAAGGTTGAAAAAGGCGGAGTAGTAAGAGACCCTAAAACCCACAAAGAAGTCATAGAAAATGTTATAGAGTGCGCAAAATCACTAAACTATTCAATAAAAGGCTTGACCTATTCATCCATCAAAGGTCCTGCAGGGAATATTGAATACTTGATTTGGCTTACAACAGAAAATATCAAAAACGACTATAACATTTCTGAAATCATCGATTCAGCCTTTACAAACTTGAACTAACAGCCCTATTTATTGATAACAACAGGCTTTTTAGATAAATTCAACTCAATATATTTGAAGATATTTAAAACAATCCCCGGTTGAAAATAATAATTGTTATCAGCAGGTGTAATTTTTAGCAATCCTTGGTTTGTATTTACGTTAGAAACGCTTGCCAAGAATTGTTTATTTACGGCTGTAAACAAGATATATCCTGATTTTGACTGAATTTCGTCAATAGTGAAACGGTTAGCATTAATCGCAGCTATTGTAAGATAAAACAGTGATACGTTATCCGTATTAAATACCTTTGTGCAGTTTTCAAATTGAACATTTTGAGCCGTAATTAAAGTGCTCAAACTCATCTGTTCTCCTGCGGAAAATGCCGGAGCACAACACATAAATAAAACTAAACACACTGAAAATAATTTTATGATTCTTTCCATGATTCACCTACATTCACATCAACCAATAGCGGAACGCGCAAAGGTTGTTTCAATTCCATTGACTCTAAAACTAAACTTTTCACTTGTTCAAGTTCATCTTTTGCAGTTTCTATAACCAACTCATCGTGAACTTGAATAATCAATTTTGATTTCATATTATTATCTTTTAAACATTTTGAAAAATCAATCATAGCAAGTTTAATCAAATCTGATGCAGAGCCTTGCATAGGGTGATTAATTGCCGCACGTTTAGCAAACTCTCTAATCATTGCATTCGGACTGTTTATTTCATTATCCAAATATCTGCGACGACCGAAAATCGTTTCAACATATCCTTGTTTTTCAACAAGTTCAACCATATTACTCATATATTCATTGATTTTCGGATAAGTTTCAAAGTATTTATTGATAAAGTTTTCAGCCTCGGCTGGAGTAATTTTTAAAGCTTTAGCTAAACCGTATTTACTTTGTCCGTAAACAATTCCAAAGTTTACTGCCTTTGCCTTGTAGCGCATTTCTTTTGTAACATTTTCTATCGGAACTTCAAAAACTTTAGATGCCGTCAGAGTGTGAACATCAACACCTGACTTAAAAGCCTCAATCAAGTGTTCATCCTCTGAAACATGCGCTAATAATCTCAATTCAATTTGAGAATAATCCGCTGACATAATCAAATAGTTGGCTCTATCAGCAGGAACAAATGCCTGACGAATTTTGTTGCCTTCTTCTGTTCTTATCGGAATATTTTGCAAATTCGGATTTGAAGAAGACAATCTGCCGGTTGTTGTAACAGTTTGGTTATATGAAGTGTGGATTCGTCCATCAATAGGCGAAACTAGCGCAGGAAGAGCCTCGGTATAAGTTGATTTAAGTTTCGCGTATTTTCTATAATCTAAAATCAATTTTGCAATTTCATATTCTTCCGCCAATGCGTTCAAAACCTCAGCACTTGTTGAATTTTTTGCCTTTCCTCGTTTTTTCTTTGATTTTAATTGCATTTTGTCAAATAAAATATTTCCGACTTGTTTTGGCGAATTGATATTAAATTCTTCACCAGCCAATTCAAATATACGAGCAGCTATTACACTTGTTTTTGAATCAAACTCGTTGGTTAATTCATCCAAATATTTTTTATCAATTGAAACTCCTATACTTTCCATTCGCGCAAGGGCATCTGCCAGTGGAATTTCAATATCAGTAAGGATTTCGTACTCCTTATCTTCCAAAATTTTGACCCAATACATAGTCAACTCAAACAAACTTGTCATCACATCACCGATATAGGTTTTCATTGTTTCTATATCATTGTCAGCAAGTGAAGATTTTTTTGAATTAGAAACAATTGTCGGCAAGATATGATTAATTTGTTCCATACATTGGATATCAAAATCTGAATTTGCATTAGAATCCTTGATATAGCTTGCTAACATAGTATCAAACGCAACACCTGACAAATCTATATCAAAGAAATTCAGCATACATTCTTCAATTTTCACATCATGGGTAAGCTTTTTTATATCGCTATTTTCTAATATCGGTTTCAATTCATTTAAAACAAACTTCAAATCAAGTTGATTTGATAAATTGTGCTGAATCGGAATGTAAAAAGTTTGTGCTGGCTTAGAATCTGCTGCCATAACAAGCTTATTATTTTCAAAACTAATATCATCTCTAAAACCAAGTGCGATACCGTAAATTTTAAAGTTTACCGCATTTTGAAAATCAGCCAAAAACTTAAACGAAATAACTTTTTTAGTATTTAAAACTTCGACTAATTCACTCAAATCTTGAGTATCTGTGATTATTTTAGAATCATACTCAATATCGGTTTTATTCACTTCTGCCTGAACGGCTTGCGCAAATAGTCCCAACTGTCCGTTATTATTTTGCGGAAGTTCAACTTTTGGAGTTTCATCTTTGGTTGGTTCTGAGTCAATTTCGGAGATTTCAATATCTTTTGCAAACAGTTTCAAAATAAATTCAATATTTTTCAAAAAGCTATAAAACTGCATAGCACGCAAAAATTCAGTAACAGCAGCGATATCAGGAAGTTCAATTTTTGTACTGTCAAAATCGAAATCAATATCCACATCTTGAACAATCGTTGCCAAAAATTTACTTAATTTAGCAATTTCAACCCCATTTTCAATTTTTTCTTTCAAGGATTTTTGGGTAATTTTATCTGCGCTTGCCAAAACATTATCAACTGTCTGAAATTCAGACAACAATTTGACTGCAGTTTTTTCACCTATTCCTTTAATCCCCGGAATATTATCGGAAGTATCACCGCGCAAGGCTTTGTAATCAATAACCTGATTTGGATATACTCCCAATTTTTCGTGCACTTTATCCCAATCATACTCGGTCAAAAGCCCTTTTGATGGGATGATAACCTTGATACAGCCGTCTGGTCTTATCAATTGGAAAGAATCTTGGTCACCTGTCAAAATATAAACTTTGTGTCCCAGTTCACATGCTCTGCGAGAAATCGTACCGATGACATCATCAGCTTCAAACCCTTCTTTAGTATAAATCGGAATATTGAAAGCTTTTAATCCTTCATAAATTAATCCCATCTGAACGCGCATAGGGTCAGGCATTGCCTCACGGTTTGCCTTATATTCAACATATTGCTCGGTTCTAAATGTATGATGAGAAACGTCAAACGCCACCCCAATTGCATCAGGGTGTAAATTGTCATTTTTTAAGAGGTCAAAAATTGCTTTAAAAAATCCATAAACTGCCCAAGTCGGTGTTCCATCTTTGGTTTTCATATTTGTACGCTCTAAAGCATAATATTGACGAAACGCTAAAGCATGACCATCAATTAAAATTAAAGTTTTTGACTCTCCCATTCATAATTCTCCCTATAGCCAAAATTTTCGCATAAAAACACCATTTTGGCAAATAAAAAGAGTGGGTAAATTGCCCACTCTCTTTAGTATATATTTTAGAAATTAAGCACTGATTTCTTTTGTTTGCTCATCTTTTTTAGGAAGTTGAACAACTTCGGCATTCTTTCTGTTTTTTACCATATCGGCAGTTACAACAAATTTGTCGATATTTTCTTTTGTCGGTACGTCATACATAACATCAAGCATGATTTCTTCAACAATTGAACGTAATGCACGAGCACCAGTCTTACGTTTGATAGCTTCTTTAGCAATCAAATCAACTGCTTCCGGTTCAAATTCCAAATCAACACCATCCATTTTTAACAATGCTTGATATTGTTTTAGAACCGCATTTTTAGGTTCAGTCAAAATCATTTTCAAAGTTTTTTCATTCAACTGGTCTAAAACTGCATAAACAGGAACACGACCGATAAATTCAGGAATCAAACCGAATTTCAACAAATCTTCAGGTTGAAGTTTTTTCAACAATCTTACGGCATTTGCCTCTTTTTCAGCTTGAGACATTGCAGCTTTTGCTCCAAAGCCTACTGAATTACCAACACCAGCTCTTGCATCTACGATTTTTTCCAATCCGACAAAAGCACCACCAACGATGAACAAGATATTGCTTGTATCAATCTCAATAAACTCTTGATGAGGGTGTTTTCTACCACCTTGAGGAGGAACATGAGCAACAGTACCTTCAATCATTTTCAAAAGTGCCTGTTGAACACCTTCACCTGATACATCTCTTGTAATTGAAGTATTTTCACTCTTTCTTGAAATTTTATCAATTTCATCAATGTAGATGATACCGCGTTCAGCCTTAGCTGAATCAAATTCGGCATTTTGATACAATCTCAAAAGAATGTTTTCAACATCATCACCAACATAACCTGCCTCAGTTAATGTTGTAGCATCCGCTACAGCAAACGGAACATCAAGCATTTTTGCCAAAGTTTGAGCCAACAAAGTTTTACCTGAACCGGTTGGACCAACAAGCAAAATGTTAGATTTTTGAATTTCTACATTATCCTTGCCTGCCTCTTTGTTGTGTTTCAAACGTTTGTAGTGGTTATATACGGCAACTGACAATACTTTTTTAGCATCATCTTGCCCTACAATATATTGGTCTAAATATTCTTTAATTTCGTGTGGTTTTGGAATAGGTTTTTCGCCTTTTTCAGGAGATTGCTCAGAACCATTGGATTCTTTATCTTTTGCTTCAAAAAATTCTTCATCCAAGATTTCATTACAAAGCTCAACACACTCATCGCAGATGTAAACTTCAGGACCTGCAATAAGTTTTTTTACTTGGTCTTGAGTCTTTCCGCAAAAAGAACATTTTAACTTGTCATCATTTTTTGGCATTTAATTATATCTCCAAATTTTAATTATTTAACAACGTCACGAGAAATGACTTTATCAATCATACCATATTCTAAAGCTTCCTGAGGAGTCATAATATAGTCTCTGTCAGTATCTTTTTCAATTTTCTTGATAGATTGACCTGTATTAGAAGCCAAAATTTCATTTAATGATTTTTTGATTCTAATAATTTCAGCAGCTTGGATTTCGATATCAGTTGCTTGACCTTGAGCACCACCAAGAGGTTGGTGAATCAACACTCTTGAGTGAGGTAGAGCCATTCTCTTACCTTTAGTACCAGAAGATAGTAAGAATGCACCCATAGATGCTGCTTGACCAAGACAGATTGTAGAAACATCTGCTCTGATATGCTGCATAGTATCATAAATTGCGAAACCTGCAGTTACACTGCCACCAGGGCTGTTGATATATAACATAATGTCTTTTTCAGGATTTTCACTATCAAGTAACAACAATTGAGCAACAACAAGGTTTGCTACCATATCATCAATTGCAGTTCCCAAAAAGATGATTCTTTCTCTTAACAATCTTGAGAAGATGTCGAAAGACCTTTCGCCTCTGCTAGATTGTTCAATAACTACAGGTACAAAACTCATGATTTAATTCCCTTTCTTATTTATTAAATATTATAACTGTATTTTATTAAGCTTCCACTTTTTGTTCTTCAGGTTTTACTTCAACATATTCAATGTTGTTGTTTTCTAGCAAGAACTCTTTAACTTTATCATTAACGATTTGTTGAGATAAAGAAGACAAGAAGTCAGGATTTTGACCGAATTGTTTCAACAATTCTTGAGGTCCTACACCGTAAGCTCCAGCCATTTGACCGATTTTGTTTTGGAAGTCAGCTTGTTCAACTTTTACATCAGCCTCTTTAGAAATCTTATCGATAATTAAAGAATTTTTGATTCTTGTTGTAGCATCATCAACCATATTCTTTTCAAAATCGTCACCTTGAGATTTTACGAATGTATCCCAGTCAATACCTTGATATTGTAATCTTTGTTTATAATCAGCTTTTAATGATTCGATTTCTCTATCAATCATACCTTGAGGAATTTCAACAGATGAAGAATCGATAACTGTTTTGAATACAGCATTTTCAGCGTTCATTTTTTTGATATTTTCTCTTTGAGTTTCAATATAAGATTTGATATCAGCTTTTAATTCATCAACTGTTTGGAATTTGCTGTTCTTTTGAACAAATTCATCTGTCAATTCTGGCATAACTCTTTGTTTAATTTCGTTAATTTTAATAGCAAAAGTTGCAGGTTGACCTTTCAATTTTTCATCGTGGTATTCTTCAGGGAATGTTACTTGGATATCAAATTCATCTTTGATATTGTGACCAACTAATTGTTCAGCAAATCCCGGGATGAAGTTTGAATTACCTAAATCTAAAGCATAACCTTTAGCAGCTCCGCCTTGAATTGGTTCACCGTTGCAAGTACCTTCAAAATCAAATACAACTGTATCTGTATTGTTTGATGGCCTATCCAAAACTAATTCCATTGAGGCATGTTGAGTTAAGAAACCGTTTAGAGCTTTATCAAAAGCATCATCATCAGCTGCAGGAACTTCAACTTTTACGTTCAAGCCTTTGAAATCACCCAATTTAACTTCAGGTCTTGTTTCAACTTCAAAAGTAACTTGAACATCTTTACCTGATTCAAATTTGTAATCAGTAATAGCAGGTTGAGTAATTACATCCAATTTGTTGTCATAAATTGCTTGACCCAAGTATTTTGGTAGTAACATTTCCAAAGCTTCTTGTTGGATTCTGTCAACACCCACATGTCTTTCAACAACAGCTCTTGGAGCTTTACCTTTTCTAAAACCGTCTACATTGATATATTGAGCAATTTTGTTTGCTGCTGAGTTGTATGCACTTGCTGCCTCTTTTGCAGGAATAGTCATACTAATACTTACTACGTTGTCTTTTACGTTTGTTAATGTTGTTTCCATTTCTAATATCCTTTATTATTTACACATGTATCTTGTTAAATCTTACCGCAAAAAATAATAAAATCAACTCATACGAATGGATTACAAGGTTAATTTACACAAATTCAAATTTAACTTGCACGAAAAAGATTTTTGTGATTAAATTCAAGTATAGTCAGGTAGATTCCTCTATAACCTGCCTAAGGTAAATCAACAAGCGGCGGTTGAATTGCCGAAAACTCAAATAACACAAGAAAAAGAAGGAAAAACAAAAATGTTAAAAATCAGATTAAAAAGATTGGGCGCTAAGAAAAACCCTACATACAGAGTTATCGTTATCAACTCAACTACAAAAAGAGAAGGTAGACCAATCCAAGAATTAGGTCACTACAATCCAAAAACTAAAGAAATGAAATTGGACAAAGCTACAGCTTTGGAATGGATTTCTAAAGGTGCTCAACCTACTGAAACAGTTGCATATTTAATCAAAAACTGCAACGAAGACGGTACTTTGAACTATGTAAAAAAAGAAACAGTTAAACTTTCTAAAAAAGCATTAGCTAAAAAACAAGCAGAAGAAGAAGCTGCAAAAGCTGCTGCTGAGGCTGCTGCTCAAGCAGAAGAAGCTCCTGCTGAAGCATAGTTTAAAAATCAATTTGAAAGATTTTGAAAAAGAGTCCTTGTTAAAGGGCTCTTTTTTAATGTATTAAATAAAGCAAATAGGTCAGAAGAGACCTATTTGTTTAATTAAAGATTCCTGTATTGTCACCCTGAACTTGTTTCAGGGTCTCTAATTGAACATTTTAGACAATAGAGCTATCTGTCAAATTAGAGATTCTGAACAGGATAAAATCTACG
Source organism: uncultured cyanobacterium (assembly GCA_902495705.1). Lineage (GTDB taxonomy): Bacteria > Cyanobacteriota > Vampirovibrionia > Gastranaerophilales > Gastranaerophilaceae > Zag111. The sequence goes on along the minus strand of CABUXT010000003.1, from coordinate 71,944 downwards.
TCGCTGCACTCCTTGATTTTTAATCCTTTCAGAATGACATCCACATGTTTGATTGTTCTTCCCTCTCCTAGGGAGAGGGTTAGGGTGAGGTTCAAAATTATTTAAACATTCAATTTATAACCGCCACCATAAATAGTTTCGATATATTTTTTTCCATCGGAGATTTTATCAATTTTACTTCTCAAATGTCTTATATGGACTCTTATAGTCTCGATATCATCATCAGGAGAATATCCCCAAATATCTTTCAACAATTTTGCAGAAGATACCATATTTCCATGATTTTGGAATAACAAATTAAAAATATCAAACTCTATCGGAGTTAATTTAGCCTGCTTATCTCCGATTTTTACACTATACTGTTCTGGTAACAATGTAATTTCACCAAGTGTCAACAAATCTCTGGTTGATGCGGAAACAGGAATTTGATTTGTTCTTTTTAGCAATGCTCTCACGCGTACCATCAACTCTTCGACTTCAAACGGCTTAACTAAATAATCATCTACACCGATATTAAAACCGTTCACTTTGTCATTCAACTGAGACAATGCGGTTAGCATAATTATCGGAATATTTTTTGTCTCTTCGTTTTGTCTTATTCTTTTTGCAACAGTAAAACCGTCAACATCAGGCATCATTACATCCAATATAACCAAAGACGGCATTTCTTGCTTAACAAGCGCAAAACCTTTAACTCCGTCATAAGCTTGTATAGCTTTGTAACCGGCAAGTTCTAAATTTACCTTGATTAACTCATTTATTGCAATATCATCATCTATAACCAAAATCTTATTATTCATACTCCGAATTTTAATACAAAGAACAAAATTTTTATACATAATTCATAAAACTTAACAAGGGAATATAACTGGAAAGTGGCGTATAAGTGTACTTATAACCATTATTAAAAATCACGGACTAAGCTAGTCCGCGTAATCACTGGTAATTAAATATTTTTATTATATTATGTAGTAGTGTAAAAAATATACATTTATGACATAAGGAGATAAATAAATTGACAGATTCACCTTTAGATATGTTTCAGGAAAATTCTGAACTAGACGAAATACATTTAGGGCAACATGTCCTTGCAGAATTTTTTGAATGCGACCCTAATACGCTAAACAGTATCGACAAAGTTGAAAAATACATGATAGACTCAGCTCTTGAATGTGGCGCAACTATCGTACAAAAATGTTTCCACATGTTCAGTCCGTATGGAGTTTCAGGAGTTGTAATCATTTCCGAAAGTCATTTGGCAATCCACACTTGGCCTGAACTTGGTTATGCTGCAGTTGATTTGTTCACTTGCGGAACAAAATGCGACCCTAAAGTTGCTTACGAATTTTTGAAGAAAAAATTCAGCTCCAAAAGAGCAAGTTTCACTGAACTAAAACGTGGCATCATCACAAGAAACACAATGAAAGTTGTAGAAAAACCATTTGAAATTATGCAACAAATAGTAAACTAATCGAATCTTTTTATAATAAATGAAATAGTCCAACTAGGTATTAATAATATCCGGTTGGGCTATTTTATTATGGTAATAAAGTTGTTTAATAAACTTATAAAAAGAAAAGGAGATATTATGAAAATAACACCAATTAACAGATTTACCAAACTTAATCCGATAAACCCATCCGTACCAAAAGATGGCTATGACAAATTTCACAGCTATTTGGCAAACAGTATGCTGACAACCCAAATAAAAGTAAAAAAGGCTATTGAAAGATATGACTATTTTAGTCCGTTTTCTGCAATTAATATAGATAAATCAGCTAAATTTTCAAAACTTATTTAAACATTATAATCCATTCCTAATCGCATTAGGAATAAAGCTTATCAAATCGTCTGCCATAACAGAATATTCGGTAAGCTTTTCTTTTGCCAAATCTCCGCATAAGCCATGCAAATAAACACCTGTCACAACCGCATCAAAATCATCTAGCCCTTGTGCCCACAAACCGGAAATCATGCCTGCCAACACATCCCCAGAGCCTGCCTTTGCCATACAGTTATTGCCAGTATTATTCACATAAATGTTTCCATTTGGAGAAACAACAACGGAATTGTGAGTTTTTAATACAACTGTAGAATTGTATTTTTGAGAAATCTTTTTGGCAGAAGATTCAACATCTGATAATACATCATCTAAAGACACACCTAAAAGCCTTGCAGCCTCTTTAGGATGAGGTGTCAAAATCACAGAATTCAATTTCCTAGCTAAAAATTTATCAGGATTTTTGGGTAAAATATTTAAACCGTCTGCATCAATCAGCAACTTTGTAGATTGTGGGATATTTTCTATAACCTTGTCAAAAATTTCAACGGCAATCGACTCTTGAGATAAACCACAACCGATTTCAACAACATCAGCAGTCATTAAATTTTCTAAAAGTTTTGAATAAGGCAAAAAGACAATATTTTGAGTTTGTGCCCCAACTGCATCAATAACGCGCTCTGTCGAACATAAAAAGCAATAACCGCAACCTATTTTGAGAGCGGAAACACTGGATAAATATGCAGCTCCTGACATATAATCAGAACCTGCAATATTTAAAACTCTACCGTAAGTAGATTTATTTGAATTTTCTATACGTTTTGGAAGTTTATAATCCATTTTGCCTTATAGCCTCGTAAGCAACAATCGCTACAGAATTTGAAAGATTAAGACTCCTTTGCCCTTCTTTCATCGGAATAGTTCTGGCATGAGAATCTTTGACATATTTATCAGGCAACCCTCTTGTCTCCGGTCCAAACACGATAAAATCACCGTCTTTAAATTCAATATCTGTATATAGCTTATCTGCTTTTGTTGTTAAATAATAGAATGTTCCATCAGGAAATTCATTGTACAACTCTTCCATAGACTCCAGTTTATGAATATCTACACTGTCCCAATAATCAAGTCCCGCGCGTTTGGTATATTTACTTGACAAAGAAAAGCCCAATTTGCCAATCAAATACAAACTTGCTCCGCAACATGCACATAATCTTGCGATATTGCCTGTATTTTGAGGAATTTCCGGTTCATATAAAACTATATTTAACTTACTTGGCATCATTGAACAACTTTCCGCTTTCTGCAACAACAGGAATAGCACGAACTACGCAGAAAATAATAGCAATCCACGCGCAAATTACAGCAACTAAATGAATCGGATTCGCGAATTTTTCATCCAACCCCGGAGTTGCACCAACAATCAACAATACAAATGCAACAACTTTTGCTACAGCATAACTGATTCTCATAAATCTTGATGCACAAATAAATTTGCCCCAAGAAGTTGACTGCATAGATTTTTCACCAAAAGCTGTCATACCTTTTGACAACGCTACACTTCTGATTGAATCTGTAGTGAAGGCTCTTGCTGCGCACACGATAGGGAACATTGCATTTAGTGCCATATTAGCACCTGCCAAATATCCAAGAATTGCAAACGCTATCCAATATGAAATTTCTACAATTCTGTCACCCATAATATCCAACACTGAACCCCATTCTGAAGATTGGTTGAATTTTCTGGCAACATATCCGTCTACACCGTCCATAATAAATGCAATTATTGTCAAAACAACGGCAGTAATATAAGCGCAAGTTGACGGAATGAACAACAAACCGATAGCAACAAACGCTACAAATATTCTGCTTATTGAAACAATATTTGCTGCATTATCTTTAATATTCATAATTATAAATCTCTCCTACTTCTTAGTTCTTGATAGTGCGAAATCAACTTTATCAAGATTTTTTGCTCTATCACCAAGCATAATTTTTTCTGCTTCTTCCAAAATACTTACAACGATAAATCCGTTTTCGCCGTCTGAACGAGCTTTTTTACCGTTTTCACAACAGCTGATAAAGTGCTGACATTCAAGTTTTAACGGTTCGATTTCTAAGTAATCAAGTTGAATATTTTCACTGTTGCCTGCTTTAAAGTTGTCATAAATTGTTAATTTATGTTCCGGTACAGTGTCATCTAAAATTGCAGTTTTCTTAGTTCCGCGAACAAGTAATTGAACATGTTTTTTAGGAGTAATCCAACTGTCTGTAATATGAGCGATTGCTCCGCCTTCCATTTTGATACCGATATGAGTGATGTCCATAATATCGTTTCTATCAGAAGAACAACCGATAGCAGAAATTACACTTTCAGGATTTTTGCCCAAAACATAACTAATCATAGAGACATCATGAGGTGCCAAATCCCACATTACACTTCTGTCATTTTTGAAATAGTTGATATTTAAACGGTCACTTTGAGCATATACAATATCTCCAAGAGCACCTTCTTCAACCAACATTTTCAATCTGTTTACTGCAGGATGGTAAAGTAACAAGTGACCAACCATCAAAACTAAACCTTTTTTGTCAGCCAAATCTGTCAAGTCTCTAGCCTCTTGAGCTACAGTCGAAATAGGTTTTTCTACATAAACATGTTTGCCTGCCTCTAGCATTGCTTTTACAAACTTAAAGTGAGTATGAGAAGGAGTTACAACAACTACCCCTGTAATCTCGTCACTGTTTAAAATATCGTGAAAATCTTTTGTTGTTTTTACATTAGGATATTGTTCTCTAACTTTGGCAAGGTTTTCTTCATCCAAATCGCAAACCAAACCTAAAGCATTCAAGTTGTAAAAATTACGAACAATATTTCTTCCCCATAGTCCGCAACCGAGCACGGCAATTTTTTGTTCTTTCATATTTCCCTAACTTTCTTATTATAAAACTAATCTAACATTAATTATAAGACCGAAAAGATTTTTTGCAAATAGTTTACAATACAACTATTATCCTCTTCTTTCCTGTTGTCTCAAATTCTTAACAGCTTCCATTCTGAGTTCATACATTTGTTGATATTTTTCATAGAACAAATCTCTGTCTTCTGTTGGAAATCTCGTAGCCAATTTGTCAAGCAAAGGCTTAGGAATCTCAGAGAACTTAACCATTCTGTCAAGCACTTCATTTGACATCGGATACATATTTTTATAATTTTTATAAAATATGTGATTACACTCCGCCTCAACTTGAGTAGTGTTTTTAGAAACCTGCTCACCTAGTTTACAAGTAACAATATTACCTTCAAACAATACTCCCTTGTATCCGCCAAGAACAAGTCTAATCATCAAATCATAATCAGCCAAAAGCTTGAATTTTTCATCAAAACCTCTTAATTCATTCAATACAGATTTTTTGAAAAACATTGCTTGCCTTGGACATGGTGTAACTTGAAAAGTATTAAGCATTGCAGGAATAAACTGAAAAACATACCCATCAGGATGGCAACAATATGATGGGAAGAAACAAAAATCTGCATCTTCTTCTTCCATAACATTAACGACATCCGCAATCCCTGTAATATCATGATAAAAATCATCACAACTTAAAAATGCAACATATTTGCCTTTTGCGCGAAGTAAACCTTTATTCATCGCGTCAAATTTACCTCTGTCAGGCTCAGAATAAAATGTCAAAAATCCACTGTTTTTATATTCTTTAAGCAAAACTTCCGTACCATCTTGAGATGCGTTATCAATAATCAAATGGTCAACAAATTCATAAGTTTGCCTGTCTAAAAGATTAACAAGCAGGGTAAAATCATCGGCTTGCCCCTTATCAACAATATTTGAGGTTGGAGTTATAATCGTTACTTCCGGTTCGTACATAATAAATTATCCTTATTTAGTAATTTGCATATAAATTACGCAAAATCTGTTCTTCTATATTCTTTTTATCAGCAGGTGAAGTTTTTGCATCATTTATCATGATGTCAAAAGCGTACAATCTACCTTTACGAGATGTAATATATCCTGCAATTGCACTTGTATCTGCAAGGGTTCCTGTTTTAGCTCTCAAATTGTCTTTGAAATACAACATTCTGTTTTTCAAAGTGCCTTCGCCTGCAGTTGGTAAAAGTTCCTTGAAGGTATCAAAATCTTCGGTTTTTGATTTATATTCCAAAAATTCACCCATAAATTCAGCAGTCATGATGTTGTTTTTTGAAACTCCACTACCATCAACGATTTTGATATCATCAGAATTCAATCCGTTTTTATCAAAATAAGCACTTAACATACCCAGAGAATTTCTGATTGAGCCTTGAGAGTTTGCCCAAACTGCACCGGCTGATTTGAACAAAGTTTCCGCAACAAAATTGTTACTGTTTTTCAAAATCAATGGAATCATATCTTCAATCGGATGTTCGATTTCATCTACCAAATAAACATTTTTATCAGGTAATTTTGCATTTTTTATTGCTCCGAAATATTCCATTTTTTTTGAATTGATAGAGTTTTCCAAACGCAAAATGAAATTCATTCTAGTGTTTGGCACAGGAACAATCACATTAGTTAATTTTGAAACAGTACCTGAAAGATTCAACATATTAGGCGCAATTGTGCTATCTGAATCAATGGAAACACTTGTCGGAGATGTTGTATCAGTAGTTACCAAGTTCATAAAAGTCAACGGATAAAAAGGCTTGACCGTAAGTTTTGGAGACGCTCCTTGACTGGTCGGTGTTACTTCAACTTTTAACAAATTCTTATTAATATTATAAGAACTGAATTTTGGCATTAAAGGATTTAAACTGTCATCCCATTGCCAACCTTCACCCCATTCTGTTTTATCAAACACAGAATCATCAACATAAAAAGTTTTTGGCACAATATTTTTTGAATTTGCACTTTCTATAAGTTTATCTAAATTCGAAGACTCCAAAAGTGGGTCTCCTGACAATTTCAAATACAAATCGTTATTTGTGCTTTTATATAATTTAGTTTTGTATTTGTAATCGGCGCCAAGAGTATCAACAGCTGCAGAAGATGTAATAATTTTCAAGGTTGAAGCAGGTAACATTGGAGCTTTTTCGTTCATAGAAAACACAACATTTCCTGAATTTACATCTTTTATATAAATAGCCACGGCACTTTTATTTACCCCAAGTGATGATAATGTCTTATGTAAAGATTCAGCACTCGCAGCAGATACAGTAAACGCCATTGCTAAAAGTAAACTTATTATTTTCTTCATAAGATACAAACCTCATAATTATCTCTTATATCTTGAATAGTCGGAGATTTTTCTCTAACTTCGTACATCAAATCAATATCAAGAGTTGCATCAGCAATCTCTTCACCGATTTTTATTGATGCGATTTCTTCCCCTTTGTAATCAATAATTCTTGATTCGCCGAGGTTATATTCACCATTTTCAATATAACCTGTTTGAGTAAGCGCAACCATGTAGCATTGATTTTCTATCGCACGAGATTTTGTCATCATCTCCCACGGAATAGGCTTTTTTGAACCCCATGCCGCACAATTAACCAAGACATCCGCGCCTAATTTTGCATACGCACGATATATTTCAGGGAATCTGATATCATAACAAATGGTTAAACCGAATTTTATCCCATCAAGAGTAACCATAACAGGTTTTTCGCCATGGTCAACATATTTGTCTTCATCACATCCGTAATATGAATACAAATGCATTTTTGAATAACTTGCTACAAGTTCGCCCTGACGATTAAAAACAGGACAGGTGTTGTAATATTTACCATCTTTTTCAGTAATATAACTTCCGCCAATTATATTGATATTATGAGTTCTGGCTAAGTTTGATAAAAAGTCATGCACAGAGCCTGATTCGACATTTTGAGCAGTTTCTCTAAAATGAGCGCATGCCCAACCAACAGTCCAAACCTCAGGCAACACCAAAACATCTGATTCCTGTGGCAAATATTCACTTACCAAACTTTCAACTTTATCAATATTTGCTTGAACATCACCTATAACAGATGACATTTGTAACATTGCAATATTTATTTTTTTCTTTTGAACCATAATCCCTGTTTCACCGCCTCTTTAAATTTTTCTGGTGCAATTTCTTCCAAATGCAATAGAGATGCCCTTACCTCTTCTGCGACCTGTTCATCTGTTTTTCCTTCCGTATAAATCGGTTCACCATACAAATTGATAAGCCAGCATGGACCAATCGGACAAGTCATTTTGTCCCAAGAAGGGAAACGCACAAAAGTAAAGTTTGGAGAATACCAATGCACAGGTACAATCGGAACATTTGCCTCTCTCGCCAAAACTACAGCACCTGATTTTACTTTATGTAAAGGTCCGCGCGGACCATCAACCATAATTGCGATATTTTCACCATCTTTAAGCTTTGATAGCATTTTTAAAGTACCTGAAACCGCACCCTTACGTTGCGAAGACCCTCTACAAGTTTGGAAACCCCATTTTTCGCAAACTCTTGCAATAATTTCACCATCAAGAGAATTGCTGATAAAAATATTTACATTTTTCCTATCAGGCAAACCATGCGAGCAAAACTGATTTTCATGCCACATTGCATAAATACATGGCGTTAAATTAGGATTACCGATTTCTACGATATAGGTAAATAGTTCTTGCACTTTCATAATACTGTAGGCAAGATTTGTAACCTGATTGATATTGTTTTTGTTAATTAGTCTGACCATAATATGAATATTGTATCACAGCCACAAATAAAAGCTAAATTATTAACAATGTAAAAATTAAAATGAAAAAATCTTCTTGACATTAAAATTTGTTTGGCATAAAATCAAAAACGTAGCCGAAAGGTTAAAAATTAAATAGCAAAGACCTCGGGATGTGGCGCAGCTTGGTAGCGCACCTCGCTTGGGACGAGGGGGTCGCACGTTCAAATCGTGTCATCCCGACCATTTAAATTAAAGGCTTTCAGGAATTTACTGAAAGCCTTTTTTTAATGCCATTATGCAATTATTATGTAAAAAGATTATAGTTCATAGTTTGCTTATTTTAAAACTATGAACTATAAACCATTACTATAATTTATTAAACTTTAAGGTTACAGACCCTGAACGGCAGGACCTTCCAATTTTTTATACAATTTAACAACATCATCAGGAAGTTTTGCGCCATCCATAAGTTTTGAAAAAGTTTCGGCAATAAATTCCCCGGGACCATGACTTGCATACTCTGATACTCTATTTGCGGTCTGCATATAGTCGTTATTATCAACCCAAGCTTTTAACTCTTTAGAATATCTACTATAATCTTTATTATAATCATCAATTGTTTTGCAACGCGGTTTCATATCCTGCAAATGCCCAAGTTCATGATAAATTGTATTAAAAGCAGACCTATCTTTTATATTGAAAGGTATTATTATTTTTTTGTTGATATTTTTAGCAATATCAGACATTATTTGCTGCTGTTCTTTCAAAGGTAAAGTTTTTATCTTGTCTAAATCTGTCAATATATTATGTTGTTCACAAATCGCTTTCGCTCCATCTACCTCTAATAGCTGTTTTATTATACGGTATGGCGCATTTATAGAAGAAGTTATTGTATCCTGAAAAACTCCAAGAGATTCATATAAATTTACTTTATCTTTAAGAGTAACATTTTTACCAGACTTATATTTAGAAATTTGTAACAATAACGGTTTTATTGATTCTGCATCAAAATGACTGTTGTATTTGTATTTCAGCTTTTCTCCGTCTTTAAGACAAGATAAAAATCCTAATTTTTCATTCATTTTTAAAAGGTTTTCAATGCACCCGTCAATATTGTCAAAATGCTTTCGATTTAAAATAAAGCGGCGAGTCAATCCAACAACACCTGCCAAAGCGTGGTCACCTAAAGCTTCAGATGAATATTCAACAGTTTTAGGCAAACGAATTTTACCTTTTAACTTGTTTGACGCATTAACAAAACCTTCATTTAAGAAATTGATTACTTCAATATCTTTTTCTTCAAAATTTTTATATTTTTTAATGCCTAAATGCTTTTTACCAAATTCGATTGCCTCTTGAACAGTTTTTGCAGGATTAAACTCTATATTTTCAGCAAGATGCATCGCTTTTGAATAACGATTTTTGGCAATCAAAATGCCAATAGTACCAAGAGTTGCTACACCGGCAGCAATAGCTGAATATAGAGTTTTTTGTTCTTTTGTCAGCTTATTAGGATTTTCAGATTTTACAAATTCATCAGGTTTATCAGCAGGAATCCTGCCAACACTGTTATTTTGAGCAGTTGGCGTTGAAACTTGCGATATTTGAGGTGATTTAACTTTATTAAAAGTATCAAAATTTGAAAATGCTGAATCCATTATCTAACTTTTCCCTATTAATATAAAAACAATGACAATAATGAAATTGTTAGAAGATTTTTGACTATGATACAAATATTTACCTTAATTTGCGAATTGAGTTTGTTCATGGTAGCATAAAGTTGTCTGATTATCAGACTTGTTATTAAATTAGATGAGGGATAGAAAAAGTGGATTTTATTTCATTAACTATAAAATTTTTAAGCTTGTTAGCTCATTTTGTAGGGAATTACGGTTTAGCAATTATTCTTTTGACAATCATTGTGAGAGGTGCAATGTGGCATTTGAACGTACAACAACAACGTTCAATGAAGATGATGCAATCTCTTCAACCTAAAATGAAAGCTATTCAAGACAGATACCAAAGCAACCCACAAGTAATGCAACAAAAAATGATGGAATTTTACAAGGAACACAAGTTCAATCCGATGGGCGGATGTCTTCCATTGTTAATTCAAATGCCTATTTTCATTTTGTTGTATTCAGCTTTAATCAGCCCTCAATTTATTAATGTTGCAGGCGACCAGCATTTCTTGTTCATCAAGAGTTTAGCTACAACAATGAGAGCTACAGCAGGTATTTCTAATGATGGAAAACTTGGAGCGGCAAAAGGTGACAACTTTGTCCTAGGTAACACCGCGACAATTTATTTGCCAAACAATGAAACTATTAAAAATGCAAAAGTTGATATTAAAGGTTTAGAAATCCAAGGCGATTTAGTTCCGGGGGAAGATGTTGATTTAGCAGTAAGTTTAAACAGTATTTCTAAATTAAAATTCAGCCAACTTGCTAAAATTGAAAAAGCTGATTTTACTGTAACTAACAGCAACATTAGAGAAAATGAAACAATTACATTTACAAGAGACGGAGACTACTTAAAAGCAACAGTTCCAACAGTACCAGTAAACAAAACTCTTCACTGGGATGTGGTATTGTTAATCGTATTGTTTGCTATCACAATGGTTATTTCTCAAAAAATTATGATGGCAATAAACAAAACAGATACAACTGACCCAACTCAACAAGCTGTGCAAAAATCAATGGGAACATTTATGCCGTTGATGATTATCGCGACATTTGTTGTTATCCCAATCCCTGCAGGTGTTTTGTTATACTTAATCACAAGTAACATCATCCAAATTCTTCAAACAGTTTTGATTAACAAACAAATCGAAAACGAAGAAAAACTGAAAAAAGGTGCTGTTAATGATGATGAACTAAAAAACGCTAAAAAAGTAAACGAAAAATAACAGACAAAGGATTAAAAACAGCTCCAAAGTAAAATTTGGAGTTGTTTTATATATAAAGGATTAAAATATGAATATTTCAGAATTTGATTATGTATTACCGGAAGAATTGATTGCTCAAATGCCTGCCGACAAGCGCGAAAACTCAAAAATGCTTGTATTGAATAGAGCAACAAAAACAATTGAGCATAAACACTTTTTTGATATCGTTGATTATATCGATGAAAATTCAATCCTTGTACTGAATAACACAAAAGTGCTACCGGCAAGGCTTTATGGGCACAAAGATACAGGTGCAAAAATTGAAATATTCTTACTTAACCCTAAAGAAAACAGCGAAAATAAAACTCTGTGGTCAGCCTTAATCAAACCATCAAAAAGAGTTAAACCTGACACATTAATAAAAGTGAGCGAAGAGTTGACTGTCAGAGCAATAGAACGACTTGAAGATGATGGCGAATGGCTTGTTGAAATGATTTACGAAGGAGATTTGTTTGAAATTTTGCATAAAGTCGGTAACATTCCACTTCCCCCATATATTGAGCGAAAACTTCAATCAGAAGAAATTAAACAATTTGATATGAACAGATACCAAACCGTTTACGCAAAGGATGAAGGCTCGGTTGCAGCTCCAACTGCAGGATTGCATTTTACGAAAGAAATTCTTGAAAAACTAAAAAACAAGGGTGTTAAAATCGTTTATGTAACCCTAAATGTCGGACTTGGGACATTTAGACCGGTAAAATGTGAAAACATCCTAGACCACAAAATGCACTCTGAAACTTTTGAAATAACACAAGCGGCAGCAGACAGCATAAACAAAGCAAAATCTGGAGGTAAAAAGATTATCGCAGTTGGAACAACTACAGTCAGAACACTTGAAACCGCATATCAAAAATATGGCTGTATAAAAGCCTGCCATGACCATTCTGAGTTGTTCATCTATCCGCCTTACGAATTTAAGGTAATAGATAACCTTATAACAAACTTTCACTTGCCTAAATCAACATTATTGATGTTAGTTAGCGCATTGGCAGGAAAAGAATTTATTTTCAAGGCATACCACGAGGCTATTGAAAATAAATACAGATTTTTCAGCTACGGCGATTGCATGTATATAAAGTAACACGTCAAAACTTGCATGGGATTACTACGTCACTTCGTCTAAACCTATGCTTTAATTCAACTACGCCTCGCATTAATAAATGTTACTCCACTTCGTTTCGCACTCTGCTCGGCTTATTGTTCCTCGTAATGACATGATTTTTTGTATTGTCATTCTGAAAGCTTAGAAAAATTGTGTGAGTTTGACGAACACATAATTTTCTTGCTATTCAGAATCTATCAATGTTGTCACCCTGAACTTGTTTCAGGGTCTCCAATATTACAAATTTTATATAAGACTAAAATGTTCAATTTGAGATTCCGAAACACCGAGTAGGAACAGAATATTACGTTTCGCTTTAGCTCAACTTATATTCTAGTCAATTCGGAATGACTATAATCAAATGGATAGATTCTGAATCAAGTTCAGAATGCCAGTTAATATTTTTTAATCATGTCATTACGAAGAACTTTGACTTGCAAATGTATCAATGGTCTTGACGGAGTGACGTAGTAATCCCCTGCAAGTTCACACGGCGCACTTGCCAAAATCCGCAGTTCAGCATGACAATTATATTTCTTTTTTGACTTTTTTCCATCCATCATTAAACCATGTGGAGGATACATTATTTTCAAGATTTAAGTAGAATAATAATGTATGGGAGGTAGTATAAAAATATGTTCTCTGAAATGATACAGGGTTTGTTAAATTCAGGTGGTAAAAGTGTAGCAATGCAAAGAGCTACACAAATTAACAGCTACGTAAACAGTGTAAATAAACAAGTAAATCCGCAACAAAGCATGGCAAATTCACTTGATGCGATTTATCCCCCTGGGGCAAACAATGTTCAATCATTTGAAAAAGTTTTATCATCAACTTCAGCAGCTAATTTCGGTTCATTGTTATTAAATCCTAAATCACTAAATGTTGATGGAAATATTTATGACAACGATGATATCAGCACTGATGGAATTACTAATGCAACCCTAAGACGCGCGATTCAGGAAGTTAATGATGCAAGCAGAAAATATTCTCCTGAAAAATCTCAACCGACCAACAAAGCGCAACTAATCGGCATGATAAATAAAGTTGCACAACGTCATGGGGTAGACGAAAAACTTGTACAAGCCGTGATTAAACAAGAATCAGGATTTAACCCAAAAGCTACATCAAGAACAGGAGCAATGGGATTGATGCAATTGATGCCATCAACAGCTAAAGCACTTGGTGTCAATGACCCATATAATGCTGCACAAAATGTAGATGGCGGTGTCAGATACTTAAAATCAATGATGAATAAATATAACGGTAATGTTATCCTAGCACTTGCTGCCTACAATGCAGGTCCGGGAGCAGTCGACAAATATGATGGCGTTCCGCCATATAAAGAAACTCAAAATTATGTAAAAAATATTTTAGCAAATTACTTGTAATAAAAAAGTTGGCATTTTGCCAACTTTTTATTTTTTATAACTTAGATAAAACATGCTGTAAGCGGTCTATTTTTTTAGAATCTGTTCCGATACCGCACAATAACATTGTTGATTTTTCATTAGTTTTTTCATCTTCAATACCGAAATCTTCATAAAGCATTTCAGAAAGTTCATATCCTGAAATGCCAGGGACTCTGATTAGAACCTTTGTTGGGTCATCCCCAAAGAACTCACAGCCCCTACATTTTTCTCTCATTTTATCTAATCTTGTAACAAGATTATCTATTTCTTTTCGTCCTGCGCGAGAATCAAGGTAATGGATATTCGCCTCAATTGATGCCAACAACGGATAAGATGGAGATGTTGTCATAAACATATTTAGAGCATGAGATACATCGACCTCGCAATTACAATGCAACAATGCTGTCGGATTTAAACCGCCTGCAGTTTTGTGTAGTGATTGGACGGTGAAATCAGCAATATTAACAGCAGAAATCGGTAACAAATCAGAAAACGGATACAACGCGCCATGTGCCTCATCCACAATCAAAAATGCACCATGTTTTTCGCATACTGCTTTTATTTCTTCAATGTCAGAAATAATTCCTTCATAAGACGGTGATGTGATAATTACCGTTTTGATATTGTATCTGCTCAAATAAAAATCAATAACTTCCGGTTTTACTTCTAACGGCACACCCCAGTCTTTGTCAATTTCCAAATCATAAGTGAGCGCCCTAGCTCCAGCCAATCTCACAGCATTAAAGTGACATGGGTGAGAATTTGAGGCAATTAAAACCTTGTCGCCAACTTGGGTACATGACAAAACCGCAGCAATAATACCACTGGTTGAACCGTTAGTCAAAAAAGTTGTTGAATATGTATGATAGATAGCTCTTGCACGTAGCTGAGCAACTTTTAACGCCTCTTGAGGGTCTTGGCACTCGGTTTCTGAGATATCAAGCTTGTACATTTCTTTTAACGGTTCATAAATAAAGAATTTCTGACCGTGAGATGGGGTTGTAAATAAAGTCTTTTCAGGCTTTTCACTTAATAATCTGACTAAACTCATTTTTATCCTATTTGTTTTTAATCTCTACACTACGTTTTGCACAGAATTGAGTAAGAACCATTTTATCTTGATTTGACTCATAAACGAATTGACCTGATACAACATATCCGCCATTTTCGGTATTTTTCTCAATTCTTATCGGTTGGAATTTGCAATTCAATATCGCATCATCTGCCAAAGGCAACCCAACCTCATAAGTAGCCTCAATATTCAAGTTGTTATTAGTTTTAAATTTCATACCGCCTGCTGAAACATCAAGTGTTGAAATATCAAAAGTTTGCCCTTCGCAAGACAATTTCAAATCATGAATATATTTGATACGTGTGTATTGACGTCTTTGCAAGAACTTGTGTTTTGCAGGACTTGCGATAATCAAAGTTTTGCCGTCAATTTTCTTGGCATAAGAATCAAAGTAAAGTTTGCCGTGACTTGTTTGTGTATAAAATTCACAATAAGTATTTTCTAAAATTCCGTCAGGTTCATAGTCAAGTTCTAGGGTAAAGTCACCTGCTCTAACAGAAGAAACTTTACCTCGGTTTGCAAACTTAAAATTTTGCGGAATTAATAAAACTTCCTGATTTTCAACAACTAATTCTCTCATCTTTGACCTTTCTCAAACTAATAATATACTGTGATTATACAATAAGATTTAACAAATGGCATAATGTTAAGAAAAGAAAAGCCCCCCTTATATAAGAGAGGCAAGCTGAGCAATCAGAAGAGTTGAGGATTTACACTATAATGATAAATTTATTTTTATAAAATCACATTGACTAAAATACCTATCAATTGTGAAAAAATATTAGCTAAAAGTATCAATTAATTGATTTTTTACGGATTTACATGCTAATATAAAATCATAGAGAATAAGGAGTTTAGAGGTATGAAAAAAGTATTATTAACTACAATGATTTTAAGTTTTGCAGTTGCTCCATCAGCTTTTGCTGCAGGATTCGGATATTTGAGTGCGCCAAATGAAGGTAACAGAAATTTTTCAACAATAATGCAACATCAATTTGAAAAAGAAGAAACTCTTGATTTTACAAATAGTCCTGACCAATACAAAGAAAAAAGAGAAAACAAAGAAAAATTTCTTGACTACCAAGAAGGAAAAGTTGATGTTCCGCAAAGTGCTAAAACACAATTCAATATTCAAAGCGCACGTCCGGGGTCTAACAACATGCAATTTGTAAAAGATGAAAACGGCAAAATCAGAATTAAAGGATTTTAATCAAAGAAGGCAATAGAATGAAGAAAATAATTATTAAATGGTTACTGTTTGCACTTGTTATTATGGGTACATGCTATCTTCCTGATATTAAGGTTGAAAGTTTTGCCTTTGCAATGCTTGTAGCTGCAGCAATTACAATTGTGAACGTATTTATTAAACCTATAGTCAAATTATTAGCCTTGCCGATAAATTTATTCACTTTTGGCTTATTTAACCTTGTTATAAACTTTGGCATGCTGTATGGTATCGCTTATTTGATTCCGCAATATCAACTTGGAAACATACTTAGTGCATTTATTGCATCAGTCATAATCGCTGTTGCATACTGCATTTTGAAGAAAATATAAGGTTAATATCCCTCAAAAAGAGGTTTTTTACGTTAAAAAGTGTTAAAATTCGTTAAAAGACTTGCAACAACGGAAATTTTCAATATAATGAGAGAGTACACAAGAAGAAGGAGTTTTATTATGAACAAAGAAGAATTAGTACAAGAAATTTCAAAAAAAGCTAACGTTACACAAAAAGAAGCAGCTGAAGTTTTATCTTCATTAGTAGATACAATCCAAAAAACAGTTGCTAAAGGTAAAAAAGTTACTCTAGTTGGTTTTGGTACTTTTGAACCTCGCAAAAGAGCTGCTAGAACAGGTAGAAACCCTCAAACCGGTAAAGAATTGAAAATCCCTGCTAAAACAGTTCCTGCTTTCTCAGCTGGTAAAAAATTCAAAACTGTTGTAAACGGTAAATAGTTTTTTGAAATAAAAACAAAAATTTGAGAGGTCTGACCACAAGGTTTGACCTCTTTTTTACTATATTTATATGATAACTCTATCCTCAATTTTTTATAAAATAAATAAGGTTAGATAAAAAGAAAGAGATTTTAATTATGTTAGAGTATTTTTTAGGTTCGTATATTATAACATTTGTTGGTGTTATCGGCGCATACTTATGGGGTGAACATGTTCATTCAGGTTCAGGACTGGCATGTGTGTTTATTGTACTTGTTCTTGCTGTATTAGAAACAAGTTTATCTTTTGACAACGCAGTTGTTAATGCTATGAAACTTGAAAAAATGTCACATGTTTGGCGTCACAGGTTTTTGACTTGGGGTATTGCAATTGCGGTATTTGGCATGAGATTTTTATTCCCTGTACTTGTCGTATCAGTTTTCTCAAAATTAGATATGATTACCGTTACCAAAATTGCATTGACTGATGCTGATAAATATGCAAGCTATTTGCACGCAACACACGCGCCAATTGTAACTTTTGGCGGAATGTTTCTTATTATGTTATTTCTTAACTACTTTTTCAACCACGAAAAAACAGTACATTGGATAAAACCTATTGAGGCCCCACTATCACATCTTGACCACATAAGCGGAATTGAAATAATTATTTCATTACTCACTTTAATTGGAGTACAAAATTTTATCTCACAAGAGGCTAAAGTTTCTGTAATAATTTCCGGCATGGCAGGTATAATTACATTCTTGGCAATTGATGGAATTGCACATTTTCTTGAAAAACATGAAGAAATGCGCAACGCGCATTGTGCTGTCGAAGGTGTAAAATGCGCAGGATTAATCAGTTTCATATATTTAGAACTAATTGATGCCTCATTCTCTCTTGATGGGGTTTTGGGTGCATTTGCATTGAGTAATGATGTCCTGATTATTACAATAGGTTTAGCAATCGGTGCAATGTTTGTAAGGTCTCTTACAATTTTGCTTGTTGAAAAGAAAACTTTAGCTCAATTTTTATACCTTGAACACGGTGCACACTGGGCAATCGGAGCACTTGCAGTTTTGATGCTAGTATCAACAGTGAAAGAAGTTCCTGAAGTTGTTACAGGGCTTGTTGGTTTGGTATTTATCGTAGCTGCGTTGATTTCTTCAATTGTACACAATAAAAGACTAAAGGCTGAGTAGAGAGATTTGTACAAATTCTAGCCATATTCGTTCTGGTAGAGATTCTGAATAGGATAAAATCTATGCCAATAAATTGGCAAGATTTTTAATCCTTTCAGAATGACAATAAATTCTTATGTCATGCTGAACTTGTTTCAGCATCTCTCATTTGTCATATTAGTCTTATATTAAAACAAGGTCGTTAGATAAAATCTAACGACCTTGTTTTCGGAGTTGAAATACTGATTAACAATCAGTAAACACTTTTATTAGTCAACTTTCCAGCTGTTTAAGTAAGTTTCTTGTTCAGCTGTCAAAGTATCAATTTGAATACCCATTGATTGAAGTTTCAATTCAGCAATTTTCACATCTACTTCATAAGGAAGAGTATATAATTTCTTTTCTAATTTGCCTTTGTTTTTAACCAAAAATTCAATACCTAAAGCTTGGTTAGCGAAACTCATATCCATAACACTTGCTGGATGTCCTTCTGCGGCTACAAGGTTCACCAATCTGCCTTCTGCAATAACATAAACAGATTTACCGTTATCCAAAACATATTCATCCAAAGATGGTCTGATTGGCTTGATTTCAACGGCATGTTCTTTTAAACCTGTAACATTAACTTCCCAATCGAAGTGCCCTACGTTCCCTACAAATGCGCCGTCTTTCATTGATAACAAGTGTTCAACATCAATTACGTGTTTGTCACCGGTTACAGTCAAGAACAAATCGCCTTCCAAAGCAGCTTTTGCAATCGGCATAACTCTGTAACCTTCCATTGCAGCCTCTAAAGCTTTCAATGGGTCAACTTCACAAACGATAACGTTAGCACCCAAAGCTTTTGCTCTTAGCGCAACACCTTTACCGCACCAGCCGTAACCTGATACAACAACTGTTTTACCTGCAATAAGAATATTTGCAGCACGCAAAACACCGTCAAATGAGCTCTGACCTGTACCATAACGGTTATCATATAAATGTTTAGTCAAACTTGTATTAACACCAACAGCAGGAAAACCTAAAGTACCTTGAGCTTCCATTGCTTGAAGTCTGATAATACCTGTAGTTGTTTCTTCTGTTGAACCGATAATTTTACCGATTAAGTCAGGTCTTTGTTCGTGGATTGTTGAAACCATATCACAACCGTCATCAATGATAATATCAGGATTGTGGTTGATTGCCTCTTGAATGTGTTGTTTGTATTGCTCAACAGTTTCACCTGCTACAGCAAAAACCGGAATATTGTAATATTTAACAAGAGCAGCAGCAACATCATCTTGAGTAGACAAAGGGTTTGATGCAACTAATACAGCATCAGCACCACCTGCTTGCATTACCGTACACAAAGCAGCAGTTTCTTTTGTTACGTGAACACATGCTGACAATTTTAACCCTTTAAAAGGTTGCTCTTTTATAAATCTTTCTCTAATAGTCTTCAAAACAGGCATATCTTTGAAAGCCCAATCAATTTGGCGTTTGCCTTGTTCTGCAAGATTAATATCTTTGATATCACATTTCATTTCTGTCATTAGCATCTTTTTCTCCTTCATGATGTTTGTTCAGCTATATAAATTGTATTTTCTACACGTATAATTATAGCCAATAAATTCGTTTTTACTAATTATATTAGCCATTTTGTAAAATTTTCTTAATATAGGTTACCAAGGTAACAAAAAAATTTCTTTATGATTGTTATAATTGACACTAAGGAGTGTTTTGTGTGAAAGTAAGTTTTGATTTAAAAAATGACAGGTTAAACAACCAAAAACCTGTATCATTCAAGGGATATCAGTTTGGTAAAGATGAATACGGATTCAAGCAATTTGAAGTTTCGTACCCATTTGACCCTGAAAAAGAAAATTGTTATTTAGAAATCTATAAATTGGACAAAGACCAATACGGCAACTATTTTACGACAGGTAAAGCCTATACAAAACAAGGTCATGACAGCTACCACATGAAATACGGCTCAAATAAAATCGACCTTGCTAAAACATTTGGTATTGATGATAATCAAGCTTTTGCTTATCACTACTTGGTTGTAAACAAAAAATCTAATTTTGCAAAAACAAGAGTTGATGCCGGTGATATCATTGATGAGCGCTCTGATGTAAATCAAAACAGAAACATTTTCAACATTGTAGTTCCTTCAAAATCAGGACTTTCTCGCGGTGGCGCAATGAAACTTGTTATCATTGATAGCCAAAAGGTTGGTTATGTATACAACGACCAAAACATGATTGTTAAAGATAAAAAACTTGCAAAACGCGGCGAAAACGGCATCAAAACAATTGCAAATAAATTCGGTGGCACAATGGCAGGCTTACAGCATGCCGTTGATAATGGCGAATACGACGGATACGGCAGAATTATTTCACTTCCGATATTCACGGATGATGATTTCACTGCCCATGCTTACTGGAATAAAAACTGTATGCAAATCGCAAGTTCATTAGGCAATGTAAACAATTACGCCTCACTTCAACGTTCAATGTTCGCACACGGACTAAACTTTGTATCAGATGGTGCGTTCGTAAACGAAGGCTTAGAAGGTGTTCACTTTAAACATTTATTAAAATGGGGAACAGATTCACCGTATTACAACTGGTTCAAAGCATCAGGTTTGAAAGACGGACCATTGTCTATGGGTGTTTTCTCTAAAAATAAAGATTATATTTCTCACAAAATCGTAAACTCGCCATATACATACACTCAAAACGGTATCGGAACAGTTTCAATCAAGAAAAATAATCCGCAATACGACCCTAAGAAACCGACATATATTCAATTCTTTGATACAAGGTTAGTTTCTGATGAGGAGAAAAACGACACAACATCTTTAATCAAAACATATTCAAAAATGAGTACGGATAATGTATTTGACTTGCATACACACAACGACTCAATATTTCCGTACGCATTTGAAATCGACCCTGAAATTTATAACAAAAACGTTAAAAGATTAAACGAATATAACGATGCAAATCCTGATTCTTCTATCGATTTAAAAGGCTATCGCGGAGCAAGATTGCTTTCTAAAAACGAAAATTTTGTAGTTGATGGCAAATTTGAAGGCGGATTTGACACTTGGGATGCTAACCCTGATATTGCCAAATTAAACTTCGTATTTTCAAATGCTGACACAAAAGCTTTGAAAAACCTTTCTCCAACCGAAAAAAGAGAAGAAATGGCAAAGATTTTGAGAGGCAATGCTCAAGTTCAAGATTATGCCGTAACATCAGGTCAATATTGGACACAAAAAACTGACGATATTTTAAGAATGTATGTTGCTCAAAGTTTAAAAAATGTAGATGCTCAAAATCCATCACAAGTTTACAATTTAATTTCAAAACTTTCTAATAACAAAGTTTTCCCAACATCCGTGAAAGCAGAAGTTTCAAAAGCTGAAGTTGAAAATGTACTTGATGGTATGTATAACAACAAACGTAAACTTTCTGACGAAGATAAAAGAAGTCAAATCATTGAAGGTTTGATGAACACTCCGCTTGATGCAATTGAATTTGGAGACAATTTGGTTTCTGTTTTGGCATCACCTTTAATTTCAAAAAGAGCCTCTGTTTCTTCTGAAATCGGTGTACCTCGCTACGAATTATATAAACAAGGAAACAAAAACTTATCCCCTGAATATCAAAAAACTTACAACAGAATGGAAGGTATCTATACACATGAAATGGCTGACTACGCTCAATCTGTCTTTGACAACTTAAATTCTGTTCTGCCTGATGATAAAAAATTGTTTGACGGAGACGAAGTTACTGAATTTGGTAAATATGTATTACCGCTTTTAACTCCTGAAATTGCAAAATATGCAGTGATTAAATCATTATTACCTAAAGCTGCGCCTACAATGGACTCCGTTTCAGGTGAAATAACTTATGATTATAAGAAATTAAAAGAAACATCACTTCAAACACTTGGAATCACACATCCCTCTTGCCCTGAAGAAGAGGCAGAAATGGTGCTTGATGTAATGCAAAAAGGCATGAAAAATTTGGATTCATCTGTTGATAGCGAACTTGTTGAAAGTTTTGCAAGAGCTTTGAAAAATACAAACCTAGCAGGACTACAACTTGCGGATTTGATTATTGACAAAACTCAATCAGGACTTGATTGGAGAATTGATGCTACAAAAGATATCGCAGATGTTGAGGCTCTAAAAAATCACAACACAACTTTTGAACACACTTGGAAACAAGTTAGCAACTTCTGGCAAAAATTTGCACAAGGTGTAATTTCTAAAAACCCTAATGCATACACAGTTGCAGAAGTTACAGATGAAGGTGCGTTGTTTGATACAGGTTTTGGCAGCAAATCAAAAACTTATCCAAAGAAAACAGATATTGTTCCAAAATTTTTAAGAGATACAGGAATAACAGCAACAGCTAACTATTCCTTCTTCTTTAGTGATGTTGCAAAAATATTTTCTAAATCTTTTGAAGACGGTTCCGAATTTCCAGACAAGTCATTCCCTCAAAGATTATTATTTAACAAAATGGTCGGAATTAACCAAGATGCCTTTATTAGAGCAGGTGGCGACGATTCATTAAAATACTCTTACACATTTATCGGCAACCACGATAAACCAAGAGCTCTTCATTGCGCAGCAATGGATATGGGCTTGTTCTATTCTGATTTGACATACAAAGACGATGGCAACTTCAACAACTTGAAAAAGGCTTATCAAATCGTTAATGATAAATTCCTAGAAAATATCACCGATAATGAAGTATGGAATTTTGACTATACAGCAGTATCTCCAAAAGCTGTAGCTATGGCAGATGCAATCAGACCGGCTTTAATCAACACATTGCAAAAATACAGAGATGATTATCACTACTCAAATGACGAATTTAACAGAGCATTTGTCGCATTAAGTAAATCAGTTGCAGATTTAGCACAAGGTAAATTCCTAGGTAAAAGATTTGACCCAGAAGCTTTTGGTATCAAACCGTTTGACGTTTCAATCGCAATGGTATTAAAACAAGCTCGCCAAGTTTACGGTTTGAATCTACCATCAGGTGAAAATTTTGAAAACGATGTATTTGAAGCAACAATGAGACCTGCAATGACAAAATTAATGGGTATGATGAAATATTTGGTTGCACTTCCTGGCATGCCAACATTGTTTGATGGAGATGATGTCGGCGCAACAGGCTACGACACAAAGACTAAAAACATGTACTTGCAAGGTCGTCAAAAGGTTCACGACGAATGGGTTGACCCAAATAACAGAAAATACAAAGAGTTCATTGCAAAATACAAAGATGAAATGAACGATGTTATGAAGGTTAGAAAAGACCCTAGATGTAACGCGCTAAATAACGGTGCGATTTACACATTACCGCTAAATAAAACTCAATCAGGCGAACTTGTAACATCAATATTCAGACAATCTCCGGATGGCAGAATGGCGATTTCTATCTTCAACCCAACAGGCATTGAGTACGATTTTAGAAAAGAATATCATCCTAAGACTTTATACTTAGACAGATTGAACTTTTCAGAAGGTGGCGACAACCAATATGGAATCTCAGGGCTTGAAAAGGACACTGTATTTGTCAACGCTAACGATGAAAATGACACCTACAAAGTAAAAGTTGATGAAGTTGGGAACTACTATTTAACAAGAATGTATGATGGACATCCTGTACCAACTCCAATTACAGATTCAACTTTAGTATTGTACCATGTACCTGATAAAGGTGTACCATTGACTTTCACCGGTAGTTGCAAGGTAAAACCGAATACGCAATTTGTGGCAAATGCCTACCAAAACAAAGGCTGCGATTGTGGTAAAAAGCTTGCACTATTGAGCAAGTAGGATATACTTCATTTAGAAGACACTTTAATATTGTCATTCCGAACTTTACAAAACGAACCGTTGAGCTAAAGCGAAACGAGTGAGCTTGTATGCGGGCGTAGTCTGAGCTGTTTCGGAATCTTTTCAATAAGCAATATTGGGCAATAGTAATAATTGCAAAATTATTAAATAGAAAAGTCCCTGAAGCGCCGAGTAGGAAGAGAATATTACGTTTCGCTTTAGCTCAACTCATATTCTAGTCAGTTCAGGGTGACATACTAGTTTTCTAAATAAACATTGATAGATTCTGAATAGGATAAAATCTAAGCCAAACAAGTTGGCAAGATTTTTAATCCTTCAGAATGACAATACAAAAAATTCACGTCATTACGAGGAACCTTGACATGCAATTGTAGCAAGGGTCTTAACGGAGTGACGTGGTAATCCACTGCAAAATTTGCTAGTCTTTACCCCTCTCCCTCAAGGGGCGAGGGTATGTCACATTACACTGCAAATCTAAAGTGAACGAGGTCACCATCTTGAACTACATAATCCTTGCCTTCAAGACGAGTTACCCCTTTTTCTTTGCAAGCATTATATGAACCAAGTTCAGCAAAATCTTTATATGGTGTAATTTCAGCCCTGATGAAACCTTTTTCAAAATCTGTGTGGATTACGCCTGCAGCCTGAGGAGCTTTTGTTCCTGCTGTAATGGTCCAAGCTCGAACTTCCTTTTCTCCTGCGGTAATAAAGGTTCTCAACTTCAACAAGTTATAAACAGACTTAATCATTCTGTTGATACCGCTATCTTCAATACCAAGTTCTTGCAAATATTCTTGAGCCTCTTCTTTGCCTAAATCAGCAAGTTCTTCTTCGATTTTTGCAGTAATAACAACCATCTCAGCTCCGTGAGATTTTGCATACTCTTCAACTTTTCTTGTGTAATCGTTGCCGTCTTTTAAATCAAATTCAGAAACATTTGCACAATAAATAACAGGTTTTGTTGACAACAAGTTCAACATTTTTACTACAGGAATTTCGTCTTCATCAAAATGTTTTGAAACATCAATAAATGAACATTCTGAAAGTAAATCAGCCAACTTTTTCAAAACTTTATCTTCTAATACAGCCTCTTTATCACCAGATTTAACGACTTTGGCAATTCTTGCCTGACGTCTTTCTACAGATGCCATATCAGCAAGGGCAAGTTCAGTGTTAATTGTTTCAATATCACTGATTGGGTCAACTTTTCCCGCTACGTGGATTGTATTTTCATCATCAAAACATCTTACAACCTGAATAATAGCATCAACCTCACGAATATTTTGTAAGAATTGGTTTCCCAAACCTTCGCCTTTACTTGCACCTTTTACCAAACCTGCAATATCCACAAACTCAATTGCCGTTGGGATAATTACATCTGTTTTGCAAAGTTTTGCAAGAACTTCCAATCTTTCATCCGGAACATCTACAACACCAATATTTGGTTCAATTGTACAAAACGGATAATTGGCACTCTGAGCGTTTCTTGCATTTGTAAGTGCGTTAAATAAAGTTGATTTGCCGACATTTGGCAGTCCTACGATTCCTGTTCTAAGCATTTATATTTCCTTTTCTAGCTAATTCTTTTCTTTAATTTTACCCCAAAACCGCGCCAAGAGATAGTCTTATAAACTATTGTAAAGTTATGTTAAAATTATATACTTTTTAGGTACGATTTGCGCAATTTTTAAAAACTAAAATACTTTATATAAGTGTAAGGGATATACAAGAGATAAAGGGAAAATAAAAATGGAAAGATTTTACGGAGATTTAATTTCAGCTAAAGAATATGCAGAATCATTGAAAAACGGTGGTTACATTGAATCAGAAAACACAATGATTACAGCAAGTGAATATGCTCAATCATTAAGCGCAGCATCTTCTGCAAGAGTTGACTCTCCATTCATAACTGTTCAAGACTACGTAAAAGCATTGGATATGGTTAAATATTCAACTGAATCTGACAAAGAAATTGAAGAAAGAATCGAAAAATCACTTCTTCAATCTAACAAAGCTAAAGTTGCTGCTCAAAAACTTGAACAATTATTAGCATAAGTTTCTTCTCTCTCTTTATATCTCATAATCTTATAGAAAAACACCTTAATCATTTTTGACTAAGGTGTTTCTTTTTAATTAAATTTTTCTTTTGCCACCGTTTAACCAAGGTGCAGACTCTAAATCGTTGATGTTGTATTTCAACAAATAGTCACTGCCATCTTGTTTGTAGCCATCATTAGCTTTTACATTGCTTACAGGTTTTGTAGCTTTAGTTTTTTGTGCAGGCTTTTTATTATAATTTGAATTAGCCGCAGCAACCGCCGTTACTTGAATCTGTAATACCAATAAAGCCAGTAGTATCGCAACTTTTTTCATTTTTTATTCTCCTGATTTTCGATTTACTAATATTGTAACATAGAAATTACTTTTCCGCAATCTGCCAGCTTTTCTCTACCGTTTAGCGCATTTAATTCAATTAAGAAAGCTGCACCGACTAAATCTCCGCCTGCTTTTCTAACCAAATTGCAAGCAGCTTTTGCAGTTCCGCCTGTAGCTAACAAATCATCTACAACCAAAACTCTTGCACCTTTTTCGATTGCATCAGCGTGAATTTCAATTGAATCAGAGCCATATTCCAAGTCATAAGATTCTTTAATTGTTTCAGCAGGTAATTTGTTTGGTTTTCTGATTGGAATAAAACCACAGTTCATTTTGTAAGCCATTGGCATACCGAAAATAAAACCGCGGCTTTCGATACCTGCAATATAATCAACTTTTTCATCTTTGTATTGGTCACAAAGAAAATCAATCATAGCACGCATTGTTTCGGCATCTTTGATACCTGTTGTTATATCTCTAAAGATAATTCCTTTTTTAGGGAAATCAGGAATTGCTCTAATTTTATTTCTTACATCTTCAATTGAAATTGTTTGCATTTGTTTCTCCTATTCTATTTATTTTGCTAATAATTTTTTCAATTCTTCTTTTGCTTTTCTAATTTTTTCTTTTGCTTTTTGAATGGCATGTTCATGTTGAATCAAACCGTGAGCGGTTTTACCCCAGTTCATATCTTTTTTCATAAACAAAATTTTTGTACCGATAAACAACACCAATGGGAACCAAATCAACAACAAATAAACTGAAGTATAAATTGATTGGATAAAAGCATCCCATCTGGGTAAATTGTCATATCGTCTCAAACTGTAACGGCAAGCCATCATAAAGCCCAATCCAATGATACATCCCATAATAACAGAAGACATCAAAATATGCGGTTGAGCATCTTTCAGACAAATTTTGAAAAGCAAAATTCCTATTTCTATTATAAACCATGCCGGCATGATGAACTCTGAAATGTATGCAATCATATCAAGTCTCACACGCATAGACATTTTTTTAGATGTCAAAATATCCCAGAAATATTCTAAATATCTTCTGATTGTACCTTCCAACCATCTTCTGCGCTGTTTATACAGTGGGAACAAGTACATAATACCTTCTTCATACACGGCAGTATTAGCACAGAATCGGACGTCCCATCCTTTGATATGAAGACGTGTTGACATATCAAGGTCATCAGTAATTGTATAATTATTCCATCCGCCAATATCTTCAAGAGCGGTGCGCTTAATCAATTCACCGTTTCCACGAAGTTCAACAGCTCCTTTTACAGAGTCTCTGCCGACTTGGAAGTGGGTATCCATTGTCATTTCGTTATTTTGACAACGTGTCAAAATATTCATATCCTTGTTGCGGACAATTTTTCTTGCCTGAACAGCACCAACATCTTTCGGTTCAAGTTCATAAACAAGATTCGTTAAAAAATCAGGTTCCATTGTCGCATCGGCATCAAAGACCAGAATAGCCTCACCTTTTGCAAAAGCTAACGCGTCATTCAATACGGCAGATTTTCCGGGGAAAGCATCTTTTGGACGAATGAAAGCCTTAACCTTGTTTGGATATTCTTTTTCTAAATCCAACAAAACGGCTGCAGTATTATCCGTACTTCTATCATCAATCGCAATTATTTCAAAATTCGGATAATCAAGGTTTAAGACAGTCCTTACGGTATTGCCGATTACGGATTCCTCATCATGGGCAGGAATCATAATACTAACGAAAGGTTTGTAGTTTTCATTTTTCGCAATCGGAGTCTGTTGTTCTTTCCTTTGTTTGATTTTATACGCAACATTGGTAAAAATAGCGTACAAAGCCATCAAAGATACCAACAGTGCCAATCCCCAAACCGTATAGCTTTGGAAAATGTAAATAAAAGCTGTCAAACCCAAGACAATTATAAATAGTAATATTCGCTCTTTCATATCCGCCTAATCTTTTTACTTCCTAAATATATTAATTACATAATATATTTTATCAAAAAAAGCTCAGAAGACGTCATATTATAACGAGATTGATACATTACTTTATTTTTACTCTCGGAACAACTGACATGCCGGGAACGATATTGTATTTTGTCAAATAGTTTTCGTCAAATACAATCTTGACAGGAACACGTTGTACGATTTTTACGTAACTGCCAACTGCATTTTCCGGAGGGAAAAGACTTGATTTTGCACCTGTTGCTCTTTGAATACTGTCAATGTGAGCTTTGAACTTTTTCCCCGGATAAGCATCGATTGAAACAGTAACCTTTTGACCTTGGCGCATGTGAGTCAATTGACCTTCTTTAAAGTTTGCAACAATCCAAACTTCACTAGGAACAACTGCCAAAAGCGGTTGACCGATTTGAACATAGTTACCTTGTTCTACACTTCTTGCTGAAATAAGCCCATCTGATGGTGCGTATATTTTTGTATAGCTTAAATTCAATTTAGCTTGTTCTACTTCAGCTTGCAATCTTTTAATTTCAGCCTCTACACTTTCATTTTGTGCAATTGATGAATCTAATTCAGATTGCATAGCTTTTGCCCTATTGGTACTTGATTGGAAATTAGCATTTGAAACTTCTAATTCTTTAGAACTTCTGTCATAATCTTGTTTTGATACTACACCTGTTTTGTACATATCGTTATATCTTTTGTAATCCTTTTGTGCAAAATCTAATTTTGACTTAGCAGAAGTTGTATCATCTGCAGCTTGACTTACATTTGATGAATTTTTTGAAATATCATGTGATGAAATCTTTAATTTTGCTTGAGCCTCTGCCAATTTTGCCTCTGCTTGAGCAAGTTTAACCTGATAATCATTTGGGTCAATTTCTAATAACAAATCACCCTTTTTAACCGATTGGTTATCATCAACCAATAAATGAGTAACCGGACCTGATACCCTTGGCGCTACTGAAATTATTCTGCCTTCTACAAAAGCATCATCTGTTGATTGAAAATGTGTAGCCATAATACCCATATACAAACCGAACATCAATAAAATTGCTGCCGTAACAGATGGAATAAATACTCTTTTCTTTGCGTATTCAGGTCTCCATTTTTTGAGTCTTGCCTTTGCTAAAATTTCCATTTCCTCTTTTTTACGTTTTTTTGATTTTGGAAATTTTGGAGCAGGTGGCAATCCGTCCTTATTAGATTTTCTTTGATTATTGTCATGATTTTGGGGTTTAAAGTTTCCTTGATTATCTTTTGTCATAATAACCTCTTCTTTACTTACTCTATATTTGTATATTTACTTTTGATATTAAATTTTGCTGAATTTTATATAAAACCTTATGAAAAATTTTCAAATCTTCATCAGGAATATTTTCAGCGGTTTCTTTCCAAACCGATGTAATAACAGGCAGAGTTTCTTTATATACAGCCTTACCTTCTTCCGTAATCTTTATTTTATAAACTTTCCTACCATTTACATCAGGAGTTTTGGTAATAAAACCTGAACCTTCCAATATATTAACTATTCGCGAAATATTTGCCCTATCTTTCAATGAAAGTGCCGACAATTGTCTTTGATACAACTCATCGTTTTCATACAACAAGGCAAGTACAGTAAATTGTTCCGGGGTAATTTGCAAATTGTTACCTGAAAATGACTGTACTGCAAATATCTTAGACAAATTTCCGACACCTGTCAGATGGAGTCCTATTTTTTGTTTTAATATATTTTCAGTGTTCATGATTTTTCTTTTGTGTTATCATGATAACATAAAGGAAAATAAATAGCATGAAAAGTTTAAAAATATTAATTATTTTATTATGTTTAATCTCAGTTACCCCAACAGCGAACGCTAAAAAGACTGAACAAACAACCAATCCGACCGTTGAATATATGAACCTTGATTGGTGGAAACATTTTGATGATTCAACTTTAAGCGGATATGTTGAAAAATTATATGCAAACAATCCTGATTTAAAAATTGCCTCAATTAAGTCAAAGCAATCTCAACAAATCATGAAACAAGCATTTGCAAATCAACTTCCGCAACTTACATTTAACGGTGGTATTCAAAGATATTTAACAGCATCTGACCAAAGATTTGGAGATGTACTTATTCCTGATTACAATCAGGCGCATTATCAATTACCTTTAACAATGTCTTATGAAGTAGACATTTGGGGTGAAAATTACTTAAAAACCAAAAGCTTGAAAAAGCAAATAGAAATGACCAAACAAGATGAAAGAGCCTCATATATCTCAATTTCATCAGGTTTTGTGTCTAATTATTACACCCTTATCGGAATTGATAAATTAATCCAAAACCAAGAAAAATTATTAAAAATACAAGAGGATATCGTTACTCTTGAAACTCAAAAATATAACAGCGGTTTATGTCCATTGGCTGAATTACTTTCAGAAAAACAAACATTAACTCAAATGCATGAAAGATTAAATTCTTTAAAAGAACGCCAAGACGTAACACTTAACCAACTGATTGCACAGTTAGGAGACAGATATCAATCAAAAATCGACAGAAGTAACTATGATTCAATTGTAATTCCTTCTGTACCTTCTGAAATTTCAACCGAATATATTGCAGAAAGACCTGATATAAAAAAAGCAGAATTATATATAGAAAAAACAGGAATTGACGTTCAAGTTGCAAGAAGAGATTTCTTGCCAAAATTCACTGTATTTGGTCAAGTAGGATTCAACGCGTATGACTGGTGCAGAATGTTTGCTCCTCACACATTTTTATCTACAATAGGGGTTGCACCTTCTCTTGAATTATTCACAGGCGGTTATAAAAAAGCAAAATTAAGATATAACAAACTTGAATATGAAAAAGCTCTTCAAATTTACGAAAAATCAATACTTACATCTGTTCAAGAACTAAACGATGCAATGATGAGTGTAAAAACATCTAACATGAATTATCAAAAGAGCAATGAAAGATATGATATTGAGGCAGAAAAATTAGAACTTGCAAATCAAAAATTTAATACAGGTGCTCAATCAAAACTTGATAATATGAAAGCTCAACAAATGATATTAATTAGCGAAGAAAGCTGTGTCGTAAATAATATCAACAGAGAAATTTCAGTTATCAATTTGTATAAAGCAACCGGCGGTCAAGATATTACTTCATTGTTGTAGAAAAATCTGCCAACCTTTTTACAGGTAAAGATTTTACAGAAACAGGGATAACAAAGCCAAAAGTATTGGTGTTATCTTTGGTGCTTTCTGCAATAATTTCGCCATTGTGAGCCTCAACAATTTTCTTTGACAGATATAACCCTAATCCGACACCGACTTTGTTGAATTTTTCAGAATGAGTAACGTATTTCCTAAAAATTCTATTCATTGTATCAGCGTCTATATAAGGGCTGGAATTTTGAATCCTTAGTTCAACAAGTTCATTATGCGAACTCACTGAAACTTTAATAACTGTATCAGTATTTGCATAATTTATACCATTTGATAGAAAATTCACAATTGCACGTTTGATTTCGGTTTTATCTGCCATAGCAACACATGATTTTCCCTTAGGCTCAAAAACAATTGTAGTATTATTTGTTTTGGTTAAATTCAAACATTCATTTATACATTCTTCAGTCAGTTTGACAAAATCAACAGAAGAATAATTAAGCGAAATTTCACCGTTTTCAAATTTACATGTTGAAAGAATTGTATAAACCATATCGTATAAGTAATTACAAGAATCCAGTGTCAAATGGAGCAATTCTTTTTGACTATCGTTAAATTCACCCATTTGACCGCTCAAAAGCAATTCTAATGCTCTGACTTGCGCAATCGCAGGAGTTTTCAAGTCATGACTTAGCGTTGCAATATATGTTTCTCGTTGTTCTTGTAATCGTTTTTCGGTATCAATACATCTTACAATTGTTGTAACCGCATAATAATCCCCTGAAGTATTTGTCAATGGAGTTTTGGTAAATTCATACCAATAACTTTCACCATTTGTTGCAACCATTTCTTTTTCCTTAACTAATCTTTCACCTGTTGCTATGATTTTGCGATTTTCATTAATGATTTCATCTCTAAACTTATCCATTTTGATAACTATACGTTCACCTGAACTTGTATAATCCACACCAGAGATAAAAAATTCCTTTCCTTTAGTGTTACCAAAAATATAATTGCCATCTCTATCCAAGACATAAGCTAAATTCGGAGAGTTATTAATTAAATCATATAACTTTTGATTAGAACGCTCAAAAGATTCTTTCAATGAAACCGTTTCAGTTATATTACGGCTCATCGTTAAGATTCCTGCCACTTGATTATCTTTGCTGACAATAGGTGATGAAATTGAGTCATAAATATATTCAACATTATTTATATAAATCTTTTGGGTATAATACATAGGTTTCTTCTGTGCAATAACTTCATTCAAATATTTGCGATTAAGTTCAACCTGCTGTCTTGGCAAAATTACGTCTTGAGATTTTCCGATAATTTCAGGGGCTGAAATTTTAAATAAATCATATAGTTTTTTGGAACACATAACATATCTTTGATTTGTGTCCATAAAAGCAATAATATCAGGAGTTGTCATAAAAATTTGATTAAGTAAAGAATCAATACCGATTTCGCAATGCTTACAATTTCTGCAAAGACGATATTTCAAAAATTCGTCATTACTTATTTTTAACCTATCAAGTAACAATATATAGTTAAAAATATTCGCACAAATCAACAAAATTGTTTCAAATACTATAATTACTCTATGCGAAATAAAAGTTTGCGGTGATAAATTCAAACCAAAACAAATTAGCACCATTGTGATAAATGCCACATTTACTAAAACTATTTTGGTCTTTGTATTTAATTTTATTTTTTTAAAAAAGGTCATACACAAGTTCCTTATCAAATTGTCCAAATTTTACAACATACACAAGTTTTTCAAAAATCGAATAGATAAAATCGGAAAGCTGAGCAGATGGAACTTCTAACCGATTTGAGATTTCATCTCTTGATAATCCCATATAAACAAAAGTTATAAAATCGGACTCTTTTGTTGTCAATTTATTTAAAAATTCCCAATAATCTTTTTCAGGTAATCGTTTTATATAATTAAAGACAGAAAACTGAATACGCTTATCTATACTGCCGTTATTATTAAGGGTTTGAGACAAAACATCATACAACATTTCTTGCCCTAAATCTCTTATATAATAAGAATCAGCATTGGCAAACAGAGTTGAAATCACCTGTTTATCTGAGTTATAAGGCACAAGAATAACAATTTTCATAGAAGGATATTTATTTTTGATAACCTTAGATGCCTCTACACCGTTCATTTTAGGCAAAGTTGCATCCATCAAAATCAAATCAATGTCAGATACATTTTGATGTAAATATTTAATACCATCTTCAGCATTATCAAATTCAGCACAAACATTCATGTCAGAAAAACTTCCTATCATGCATTTTTGGGTGATACGAGATAGAGTATCATCCTCAATAATTAATATTTGTTTTTGCCTTTCTATCTTCATTTGGTCCAGCCTTTCGCTTATCTTGATATATTAAACACTAATTTGTCTAATAAATATATTGCCGAGTAAGGCTATATACAAAAACAGATTAACCAAAAATTTTCAGTTAATCTGTTTTGTTTTTCTAAGCTTTCAGAATGACAATTATATTTAAGCGTCATGCTGAACTGCGGATTTCTTAGATAAACATTTTAATTATTTTTGTTGTGGAGCTTTTGGAGCATCACCTCTATGATGAGCTCTTGCTTGAGGATGTGGTCCACCTTGAGGTCCGCCATATTGAGGTTGTGGCATATCACCTCTAAATTGAGGAGGTCCGCCTTGTGGCCCTCTAAAACCTCTATCGTGTCTCCATTTTGGAGCATGGAAATTCCCCGGCATACCTTGTCCCGGATAAATTGCAGGAGGTGGAGGTAGTGGTCTTTCCATTCTTGGTTGGAATTGCATTTGCGGACATGGGCATTTTGGTTTTAAGATTTGTGCACTTAATAAAATTGCCAATGTTGAACCTACAAATACAGCACCTGCAATAAATGAAAATTCTTTTAATTTTTCAATAGCTTTCTCTTTGCAATTACATGTTTTAGTTTCTTCTGTCATATTTTAGACCTCCTTAATTTCGAATCACATTTATATAACGATTATCGAAAATAAATTGTTCATTTTTTATTCCACAACTTCTAATTTGCATTTAAAATCAGGATTTTTGTCCATTCTGTCAATAATTTCATCAAATGTTAATAGTCCTGCTGTTGCACCAAATTCTGAAACTACACCTGTAGAGTTGATAGATGCAGCAATCAAGGCTTTTTCTATGTCTTTGCCAAATTTCATCAATGATGCACAGAATGTTGATGCAAAAGCATCACCAGCGCCAAGAGTTGATGTAACAGGACCAGCAAAACAAGGGCAATAGTAATATTTTTTACCATCATAAGCGTAAGCACCTGAGCCTCCGTCTGTGATAACAATCACTTGATAATCAGATACTTTCAATTTTTTAAACATTGTTTTTAAATCAGGGTGAATTAACATATCTGAGAATTTTTCTTCTTTTGTATCAGAACGCAATTGAATACCGGTTGCCATTGATGCCTCTTCCTTGTTCATAACAACGATTTGCGCTGATTCAAGAATTTTTTTCAAATAATTAAACCCTTTTTTAATACCTGTAGTACCTGCATTAAAGCAAATTGCCGTATCATTCTCATTTGCAAATTTTACGATATCATCAAGAACTTTGTTACTATCGCCGTTTAATGGTGCGATATACAAAAGTTTTGCATTTTTAATCGCGTCATAATTAATTTCAGATTTTTTAATATGAGCATTAGCACCACGGTGAGCCAAAACAGTTCTATCACCTTCAAAACTTGTCAAAATGATTGAAAAACCTGTAGATTCATCTTTATTTTGAATTACTGTTGATAAATCAACACTTCTTGATTTGAAAAATTCAAACAAACCTTTTGAATAAATATCATCACCAACTTTAAAAATTGCACCAGTTGAAAAACCTAAATTTGCAAAGTTTGTTGCGGTATTAACACCACCGCCACCTACTTGTGAGGCAAAATCGGTAATTTCGATTTTTGCACCGTAAGAGTAACTCATAAACTCGGATTTCTTTTTTAAAGAGCGGACAGAAACGATATTTGCATCATCACATTCAACAAATACGTCCATTGTTGCGCTACCAATTGTAATTATATCGCACATTTTACTTCTCCCATATTCCTTATTTCCTAACGGAATATTAACATAAAAGTGTAAAAAAATCTTAATATAGTGCAAAATTTTCCATTTACGCGACTTATAATTGAAAGTACACCTTGATTAGTAGGATAGAATATGAAAATTACAAAAATAAACCAATTTACCCCATTACATAACATTGTAAATAACAAAAGACAAAATAACCAAAACGCGCAAAATCCGATTACGCAAAACTCTACAACAAGACCTGTTTTTGCATACCAAGATTTTAATATATCTTTTAGCGGAAGAACACCTGAAGACTTTTACGCTCAGGATTTCAACAGAAACAACATGCCATCTTCTATGAAAGAATATCTTGACTATGACTACGAAACAAGACAACATATTCCACCTGAACAAATGATGGGCGAAGTTTTTAAATACTTGAATTTAGCAGACAATTTTGAAGATGTAAAAAGCGTTTACCCTAATGAAGAATTATTCCAAAACCTGCACGAAAATAAATCAAGAAACATTTCAAGCATTTTGTATGAAATAAAAACAGCAAAAGAAATGTCTGATGAGCCGTTACTTAAAGATGGCAGCGACAATTTCGGAATGTACTTGCTGAAAAAAATCTATACAGAAGGCAAAACAGTCAAAGAAATAAACAAAGATTTCTATGAAAAAGATATGAATGACACCTATAAAGGTATCATAACAAAACCGATTAAGGATAATATAACCGCAAGTTATGGAATCAAATTTCCAACACAAGCTTTTTGGAACTCGCTTATCGCAACAAGAGAAGAATATCGAAAATTCTTTGTAACCTTGCCGAAAAATACAACAAACCCTGCAGTACATTTACCAAAAACAGCTACGATAGATAAAGCTGAGGAAACAAAAGCTACAGCACCAAAGAAAAGAGCTCCGCGCAAATATAATATTAAGGACTATCAGAAAAAACAACTGACAAATGATATCAAATCTTCCAGCATGTCAAAAGCTGAAGTTGAGAGAAAAGTCAGAAAAAGATTTGGCAAAGACGACCCGCAAGCGTCATTCATCGTCAAATATCTTAGTCCGATTATGACAGTTGCAGCTGATAGAGCACACCTTTCAGAAGATTTAAAATCTTTCACAGAGGCTGAACGCTATGAAGGCAAAAAAAGCAACGATGAATTTATGCTCCAAAGATATTGGAACCAAAACCCAATAATGAAAGATATTTATTCTCATGCAATTATTGATACGATTGATATGTTTGAAGATATTTACGGAGAAGGCGGAAATATCCCAATAAATACAGATTTAAAAGAAGTAACACCGGAAACTAAAAATAATAAAGTTATCGATAGAGTTACCCCTGAATATTTAGAATTACTTGACTATACCCAAACAATTTTCCCTGAAAGAGAGTCTCGCTACGAAAAACATGCTCAAGAACAAATCAAATGGGAAAATTATTTTGATGAAAAATACGACCAAGAAAAAGTTCAAAATATAAAGCAAGCAGACGAAACAAAAGAAATAGATGACGATAAATTATCTCTTGATGATATTGATGAAAAATTCAAACAGCAAATCTTTAAAGAAGCCAAATGGCTACCGTCATCTCTAACCAGCAAATATATAAACTTTGTGACAAATGAAGCTGATTTGACATATAAAATTAAAGTCAGTCAATTGCCACCGGATTGCTCTCTTGAAGAGTTAGAAAAAATCGGAGAATCTGACGGTTCACCAAATTACTTTGATGATTTAAGCCAAAGATTTTTTAATAGGATGGAAGGTGAATATATGTCAGCAACTTGTGCCATCAATGACTTAGCAACAAGACATAAACATCCTGATGCAAAGAAAATTGAACTAAATGTAGATGTAACAGAGAATTCAAATGACATTGACGCATCTTTTATGAAGATGCTCAAAGATAATAAAAAAGAATATGATGATTTGTACAATTATTACAACAAACCTTTAACAGACAAGGATAGAAACCTTATCGGACTTGCTATGATGAATGAAATTGACCATTTCAAACCCGATGAAAACTTATCCGCAAATACAAACGCTATTCTTATGATGTTGAAAGAAGAAAGCAAACTCCACCCTGTTCAACGCAACAAAATCAGAAGATTTATTGCAGGCAGTATGCCTGAATGTGCAAAAAGTATCCTTAATAAAGACTTTTCAAAAGAAGATAAATACGACAGATTTTGCTACTTAATTCCAGGATTTATTGACTACTGCATTATCAAAGAAAATTATCTTCAACTACTAGTGAATAAAGAAGTAATTGATAAATATAAATCAAACATGGACTTTGATGGAATAAACTATATCCGTCAAATGGAAATGAATTTAAGTCCGGCTGAAAAAGAATTTTATAATGCCTCAAACGAAGATATCAAAGCCGGCAAGATGGACAGACTAATTGATATGCCTATATATAATAAAAATCAATTAATAAATGACTACAGAAATAAGAAATAACAAGGAAAAATAAAATGCGAATATCACAAATTACCCAATTTACCCCAATACATAATATTTCAAATAAAAAACAACAGAATAACAAAAACTCACAAAATCCGATTATGCAAAACACTACAACAAGACCTATTTTTGCATACAAAGATTTTAATATATCTTTTGGCGGAAGAACACCTGAAAATTTTTACGCGCAAGACTTTAACAGAAACAATATGCCATCATCTATGAAAGAATATCTTGATTATGACTACGAAACAAGACAACATATTCCACCTGAACAAATGATGGGCGAAGTTTTCAAATATCTGAAAGTCGCAAAGAATTTTTCTGATGTTAAAAGTATTTATCCAAAAGAAGAATTGTTCCAAAATTTACACTCTAATAAAACTAAAGGGAAAACAAGTCTTTTAGCAGAAATCAGAATGGCAAAAGATATGGATGATGCACCGCTATTAAAAGATGGCAGTGACGATTTTGGAATGTATTTGCTAAGAAAAATTTATACAGAAGGCAAAACTCTAAAAGAAATCAACAAAGATTTTTACGAAAAAGACATGAATGATGATTTCAAAGGGCTAATCACAAAGCCACTATCAAACGATGATACAGCAGCTTACGGAATAAAATTTCCAAAACAAAGTTTTTGGAACTCATTTATCGCAACAAGAGATGAATATAAAAAATTCTTTGTAACTCTACCGAAAAACTCTAATAATCCTGCGGTACATTTACCAAACAATGGTAGCCATTACAATAACATTCCGACAGATGAAAACAAAACTGACAGAGCAACTGAAAGCAACAAACCGCGCAAAAAAGCTCAACGCAAATATAAAATCCAAGATTATCAGAAAAAACAACTGACAAATGATATCAAATCTTCTGACATGTCAAAAACAGAAGTTGAGAAAAAAGTCAGAAAAAGATTCGGTAAAGACGACCCGCAAGCATCATTCATCGTTAAATATCTTAGTCCGATTATGACAGTTGCTGCGGATAAAATCCATCTATCAGAAGAAATGAGATATTTTAACCAAAACAATCCGCAAAACAAAAACGATAACAGAACTTTATTTGAACGTTTTTGGAAAGCAAACCCATACATTTTGGAACAATATGCAAAAACAATCACAGATTCTATTGAAATGTTTGAAGAAACTTATGAGTCCGGCGGTTTGATTCCAATAAATACAGACCTTGAAGTTGTGACTCCGCAATCTGAAAACAAAAAAATTATCGACCAAGTTAATCCTGAGTTTTTGGAATTGCTAAACTATACCCAAAACATTGAACCAACTCGTGCGCAAAAGTATCAAAAACACGAAGAACTTCAAAAACAATGGGAAGAACATTTTATCGAAAGATACGGAGAACTCAACAACACTCCTGAATTAACCGATATTCAAGATGTTGAAGATTCAAGCGAAGGCATCGATGTTTCAAAATTATCAGATGAAGAACAAGAAAACTTACTTTACAAAGTTGCAAAAGAAAACAACGGCGACGTATTTAAGCTAAATGGCAAAAACGGACAAAACATCTATATAACAGGAAAGTTGGATGAAGGTTTGGCTGACTATTTGAAAGAAACAACAAAATATCTGCCAACAGCATACGCAAGACAATACACAAATTATGTAATGAACAATCCTGAAATTGATGACCGATTCAAACTATCAATTGCAACAAGAGGATTTAGGGACAAATTGGATGACGAAAGAGTTATGTCAGATGAAGAATTTGAAGACACAGCACTAACATTACCAATGACCTATATTATGGCTCACAAAAACGCAGAACACGCTGCAACAGCTGCAATATCAGATGTGCTATGTAAAACTCTTGATGATATACCGACCTCAGTTCATCAACTTCGCTCTTTTGAATTTTATGATTTACTGGAAAGCGTAAAAAACGAGAAGGAAAATGCGCAAATTCCTGCCATTTTATTAAGTCACAAAAACGAAATTGACGCACTATACGCTAAATATAATAAACCGCTATCAGCCGCTGAAATGAACAAAACTAGCATTGCAATTACTGATATTTTGAGCAAATATTCACCAGACAAATCAGGAACCAAAATTGACCCTAACTACAAGGCAATTATGTTAATGCTAAAAGATTCTATTAACAATTCAAAATTTAATAAGAAAATCTTCAAAAGCTACATAATATCGTACTTATCAAAAAACAGTGCAAGCATAAGTTTGTTAAACAACAAACTAAGTGATGAACATAAACAAGCAAGACTTGAAAACATCATGATTGATTTATTTGAAGAGCTATTGTTTAAGCGTGTACCTGCACAAAACGGATTCTATGAAACTCCGCTATTAACAGTGATAAATAAGGAAAACTACGACAAATATAAATACATGCTCTCACCTGAAATCAAAGCAGGCATTGAAGAAAATATAGAAATATTGTCTCCTGATATAAGAAACAGATTCAACATGACAAATGAAGAGCAAAAAGCTTGCGATACATATTTATCAGGAAAGAAGATATAATAATCTGAAATTATCAATAGTAAAGGTGGGCTCCCTACTTATTTTAGATGTCATTCTGAAAGGATTAAAATCGAGTTGCGCAAGCAACGTAGATTTTATCCTATTCAGAATC
Source organism: uncultured cyanobacterium (assembly GCA_902495705.1). Taxonomy (GTDB): domain Bacteria; phylum Cyanobacteriota; class Vampirovibrionia; order Gastranaerophilales; family Gastranaerophilaceae; genus Zag111. The sequence continues at coordinate 31,258 of CABUXT010000003.1, read as the reverse complement.
TATCAATGTTTATTTTGATGAAATTTGACCTTTGAGCATTACTTATCAATCAAATGGATAGACCCTGAATCAGCTCAGCCTGAGCCCGCATACAGACTCACACATTTCGCTCTAGCTCAATGGTTCGCTTTGTAAAGTTCAGGGTGACAATTAGACTAAAGTGTTTTGTCTCTCCGAATGGGAGAGACCGAAATTGTATTTGAGAGAAACTCGAAAATTTATAATTTCGAGTGAGGATTCGGACAATAGAAAATTTTGTTAGACTTTGCCCCCTCTCCCTAACCCTCTCCCACAAGGGGCGAGGGAACAATCGATGTCAATTCAGCATTACATTATAAAAAAGTCATGTCATTACGAGGAAAGTTTACTATCATTCAGTATACACACAAGACAAAAGCGGTGTACATTTACACCGCTTTGTCCGATTATTCAACCTGTCACAAAATTAGATAACTTTTGCTTTATCTTCTTCTGTAACACCTTTGATTGTTAGGTTTACACGACCTTTTTCATCAATCTTAATTACCTTAACGATAACTTCTTGACCGATAGTCAAATGAGGTTCAATTGTTTCAATTCTTTCGTTGCAAACTTGAGAAATGTGAACCATACCATCTTTGCCACCACCTAATTCAACGAAAGCACCGATAGGAATAATTCTTACAACTTTACCTTTGATTACCATTCCGACTTCAGGTTTGAATGTCAAATCCTTAATCATCTTGATTGCGATTTGAGCACCTTCTTGGTCATTAGATGTAATTGTTACAACACCTGAATCTTGGATGTCGATTTCTGCACCTGATGCATCAATGATTGCACGGATTTGTTTTCCGCCAGGTCCGATAACTGTTCCGATATCTTCAGTCGGAATAGTCATTGTTGTAATGCTTGGTGCAAATGGAGACATTGGTCCAGGTTCAGTGATTGCCTCTCTCATTTTGCCTAAGATGTGCAATCTGCCTTCTTTTGCTTGACCTAAAGCTTTACGCAATGTTTCGTTAGCAATACCTTTTGCTTTCATATCCATTTGCAAAGCTGTGATACCTGTATCATTACCAGTAACTTTGAAGTCCATATCACCCAAGAAGTCTTCAATACCTTGAATATCTGTCAATACAACAGGTTCTTTGCCTTCTTCGGTAATCATACCCATTGCAACACCACCAATCATGCATTTTACAGGAACGCCTGCATTCATCAATGCCATTGATGAACCGCAAGTTGATGCCATTGATGTAGAACCGTTTGATTCCAATACATCAGAAGTTACACGGATTGTATATCCGAATTCTTCTTGAGATGGAAGAGCTGGGACATTAGCACGTTCAGCCAAGTGTCCGTGACCAACTTCACGTCTTCCCGGACCTCTCAAAGGTTTAACTTCGCCAACAGAGAATCCAGGGAAGATATATTTGTGCATATAAGTTTTTTCTGTTTCAGGGTCAACACCATCAAGTTCTTGTTTCATTGCAGGGCCAGCCAATGTTGCAACTGATAATACTTGAGTTTGACCTCTTGTAAATACAGCTGAACCGTGAGCTCTAGGGATAACACCTACTTCACACCAAATAGGTCTTACTTCGTTTGGTTTTCTGCCATCAGCTCTAACGCCTTCATCAAGAATCATTGTACGCATAATGTGTTTTTCTGCGTTTTTAAATTCTTCTGCAACAAAGTCAATACCTGTTTCTTCAATTATTTGTTTGATGTAATCATCATCAGGAAGAGCATCGATTTTTTCTTTAACTAATTTTTTAGCCTCTTCCAATTTTGTTTGTCTGTATTCTCTGTCAAAGTGGTGATAAGCATCAAAAATCATATCGTGAGCAGTTTCTTCAATAATTTTCTTGATACCTGTAGTATCGTAAGGATTTACAAATTCTTCCTTAACTACACCACAAGCTTTTGCAAATTCAACTTGAGCCTCACATTGTTTTTTGATTTCGCCTTGAGCAAATTCAACAGCAGCCATAATATCGTCTTCTGAAACAAATTTACAACCTGCCTCAACCATGATAACTGAATCGTGAGTACCTGCTACAACGATATCAAGGTCAGATGCTTTAGCTTGTTGATGAGTAGGGTTAGCAATCAAGTTGCCTTCACTGTCACGAGAAACTCTAACTGCACCGATAGGACCTTCAAATGGTGCGCCTGACAACATCAAAGCGCAAGATGCACCTAACATTGCCAATGTATCAGGTTGATTTTCTTGGTCATAGCTGAATAATTGAGCTACGATTTGAATATCGTTTCTATAACCTTTAGGGAAAAGTGGTCTGATTGGTCTATCAATCAATCTTGATATCAAAATAGCCTTATCACTAGCTTTTCCTTCTGAACGGTTGTATCCTCCAGGGATACGTCCGATTGATGACATTCTTTCTTCATAATCAATCAACAATGGGAAAAAGTCGATACCGACTCTTGGTTCTTTTGAAACAACACAATGTACAAATAACATTGTATCACCACATCTTACTGTAACAGAACCATTTGTTGATTGTGCATACTTTCCTGATTCAATAGTTACGGTTTTACCACCGATTTCTAATTGAAAGCTTTTTGTTTCAGGTTTCATAAATTACCTTTTCTTTCTGCGTTCTACCTAACGCCTTTAAGTTATACACTTCCATTTGCAAAACAATTATACCCCAAAAATTTCAATATTAAAAACTATAAAGAAAATTTAAGTTAGCAAATTTATATATTCAGGGGTTTTGTAAAAAATATGAAAACAATATCATTTGGCGCAAGTTTCTTAAATAGCGCACAAGTTTACAAAAGAACACAAGACAACAAATACAAAAACGCAGAAGTATCTTTTGTTAAAATGAACCCAAAAGACGATAACGACATAAAAGTTCTTGATAATATCCAAAAATATTGGGAAAACGACAAATATGCTTCTAATATATATAACTTTGCATTAAAAATTAGAAAAGATGAACTCTCAGCTAAAAATTTCAAAGTCTACACTCTCACTTCTCAAAATTCAGACTATGAAAATTTAGATGATAGAAATATTCTAGGGGCAGTATTAGGAGAAACTCCTAAAAAAGATTTTTTGTTTATCGACTATTTGCAAGTTAATCCTAAATATATTTATTATCCAAACACTGAATACAAAAGAAACGGTAGTGCAATTTTAGATAGTTTAAAAACTCATTTTTCTGAAATAATGCTAAAACCAACAAAAGGGTCAACTGAAAAATTCTACGAGAAAAACGGATTTCATAAAGTTGGAGATTTGATGGTCTGGTCGAAATATAACAAAGAACCGAAAATATTTGAATTAGCATAAAAAGTTTGTTATAATAAATATTATGACAAAAATAAAAAAGCTTACAAATTCAAAAGAGTTTGAATTTTACCAAAACTATGCAAAATATGTAGTTCCAAAACTAAAAGAATTAGAAATTGAACGCAAGAAAAATCTATGGACAACTATTGGATTGACAATTGGTACAATCGTTATCTTGTATATATTTTTTATTATAATATTAAAAGTTCCACCACTGAATGAAATCCATAATTTTTTAGACTTTTTGTTCATGTACACAGCTCCAATATGGGTAGTAGCACCAATTGCAATATTTCCAATATGCTTTATATGGAGCAATTCTCTTAAAGTTTTCAATTCTGAACTCAAAAAGAAATGTATGCCCGAATTATTAAAAGCATTTGGAGAAATAACTTGGAAGCAAAATGATACAGTCATTTCTGATTCCGAAATCAGCAAAAGTGAACTGTTCGGAATCTATAATAATAGAACTAATGATGATACTTTTTCAGGAAACTACAAAGACCTTCATTTTGTAGTATCTGAATCTGAATTATTAAATGTAAGAGGTTCAGGCAAAAATAGAAATGTTTGGCCGGTGTTTGATGGAGTTATAGTATATATTGATTCCAATAAAACTATAAAAAACAAAACCATAATTACAACAAAAGGCGATATTAACGTAAAAAATTCTGACCCTCTTATTTTAATATCAGCAATTACCTTACCTATATACTTATTTGCTAATGGACTACCGCTTTGGAGTGTAATATTTATTTTGCTAATTGGACTTCTTATCTGGGGAGTTGTAAAAGTATTTAGCAATAAAAGACAAGAAGAAATACTAGACAGAATGATATTAGAAGACCCTGAATTTAACAATAAGTATGATGCATATTCATCAGACCAAATTGAAGGGCGTTATCTTGTAACGACAGCATTTATGGAAAGGTTCAAAACCCTACATACAGCTTTTGGTTCAAACAAAGCAAAATGTGCATTTTTTGACGACAAAGTAATGTTTGCAATTTCTACTAATAAAAATTTATTTGAAATTGGAGACTTTTTTCATCCACTTACAGATATGAAACATATAAATGACTTTATGAAAGAAATTTCTGCAATATATGAGATTATAGATTATTTCAAATTATATGAGAAAACTGGTTTATAAGACTTGATTTACGGAAGGTATAAAATATCCTTATGATTAAAAGTATAAATAATTCAAACAAAAATATAAAAAACGAGAGAATGCTTAATTTCTACAAGAATTATGAAAAAGTGATTACACCTAAAATTGAAGAGTATGAAAGATTGCGAAAGAAATCTCTTAAAAAGTTCTTTATTTTTCTTTTCGTTATATTGACTATTATTGGACTTCTTGAGACTGTTATTCATATAACATTTCTTGAAGCATTAAAGGAACTTGGAATAGTTGGACTTATTTTTAAATTAATAATCTACTCTATCCCTATTTATGCTTCATATCTTACTATAGAAGTTTCTTATATGAAGGACCTTAAAAATGGCTTGATACCTAGTGTTATAAACAGCTTAGGTGATATTCATTGGCTATCTGATACTCCATCAATAACGGATGAAACTCTTATAAATAGTCACTTGTTTGGGGAATTTAATGATAGAAATAGTGATGATAATTTTGAAGGAAAATATAAAGGCGTAAGTTTCAAAATATCCGAATCTTCACTGATGTATACTTCTGGTAAAAAAGATAACAAGTATGTGGTTTTTAATGGGATAATTATCCTAATTGATTCAAATAAAAATACTAAATCTGATACTATAGTTACAACAAAAGGGGATATAACTGCTAGAAATTCTAACTATTCCTTAATTTATCTTTATATCTTAGCTTTAATTCCTTTGTTAGGAATGGCTATTATCTTTCATGATAACATTTGGTTAGTTATGGTTGATGTGTTTTTCCTTGTTACGGGAGCAATATATATAGTTCGGAAATGCCGTCCTGAATCTGAAAAATCTATGCTGAATATGCAACTAGAAGATTCAGATTTCAATAAGAAATATGATGTTTATAGCAAAGATCAGGTTGAAGGTCGTTATCTCGTTACTCCTGCTTTTATGGAAAGATTTAAAAATCTTCACACCTCATTTGGTACAGAGATGGCAAAATGTGCATTCTTTGACGATAAAATAATGTTTGCTCTATCAACAGGTAAAGATTTGTTTGAGCTTACCGGTGGAATGTTCTTCTCTTTAAAAGATAATGCAGAACAAGCAAAAATTTTCTATGAAGAAATTTCTGCCATATATGAGATTATAGACTATTTCAAATTATATGAGAAAACTGGTTTGTAATAGCTATTGACCTTCGTGACATTTATATGTCATAATAATAAGCATAGAAATACTATTTTTTAATGGCTTCGTAGCTCAGTAGGATAGAGCAGTGGTTTCCTAAACCAAAGATCGCGCGTTCGAATCGCGCCGGGGCCATATTTTTTATGTCCTTTTATCTTTAACATTTCTTCACATTTCCTTTAAATTAAGCAATTATCAAATATATATAACCTTTATATATATACAGGGGATTTAAAGGGAAAATATGACTATTCAATGGGTTTTACCAACAGGATTTTATTCAGGAAATTGGGCAAGTAAATATACTACTTACTACAATCCATTTAGTGCAGGAGCAAGCATACCTACATTTAACTATCTTGCTAATATGCCAAAGATTATTCCATTTCCAACAATGCCAACATTCAATTATATCTTTCCTAGTTTTGGTACAGCAACAAGAAAATATACACAAACAACCAGCTATGGAGTAAGCGTTGGAAATAACACTCAAAATATGTCATTTTGGAAAAAACTTGGATATTGCGCTAGTGCAGGATTAAATCTAGCTAAACAAGCTGTTAATAGCGTTGTTGGATTTATCGGCAAATGCGCAAGATACGTAAAAAATGCAATATCTAAAGCCGGAATGGGGAAATACGAATACGGCAATGCTTGCGATATGGTTAGCATTATGCGTCGAAATAAAAAATTCAAAGAAATTTCTCCAAACGGAGTAAACTTAAAAACCCTACCAGCAGGTTGCGTATTAGTTTACGGGAAAGGGGTTGCAGGTTACAGTTCAAAATACGGTCACACTGAAATCACAACAGGAAAAGGTACAGCCGTATCCGATGGCGTAACCAGAAACTTACATAGAAAACCAACAGCAATATTTATTCCAGTTTCAGCTTAATCAGGATATCGTGCCTGGGGGGAATCAAACCCCCGACCTTGAGTTTCGGAAACTCATGCTCTATTCTCCTGAGCTACAGACACATAATAAAAAAGATGGGCGATAAACCCATCTTTTAGTATAATATAAAAATTCTAATTTTTGAAGAAATCTGCCGCATGAATTTCTTGCTTAGCAACAGACTCAGCTTCAAAGAACGGATATGGTCTAATATTTATCATACCAGCAATTATTGAACTTGGGAAGATTTCAGCAGAGTTATTCAAATCATTAACTGCACTGTTATAAAATCTTCTAGCTGCAGCAATATGTTCCTCAACTTCTGAATATGTTTGCATTGCTTGTATCATTGTTTGGTCTGATTTTAATTGTGGATAATTTTCAACATTAACCATAAGTTGACCCATTTTTGCTGCGATTTGATTATCTAAATCTATCTTTTTAGAAATTGTTTCAGCTGTAGAGCGAATACCAGCAGCCTGAGTTCTCAATGCTGTAACCTCTTCCATCAAAGATTTTTCATGTTCCATAAATTTTTTAGCAATAACCAAAATATTTGGAATCAAACTGTATCTTTTGTTCAATTGAACATCAATTCCGCTCATTGCTTCCTTAACTTTGTTCTTTTTTTGAATTAGTTGAACATACATATTGTACAATACAATAAGTACAACCAATGCAACTACAGTAACGAAACCGGTAATCAGTAACATAGAAAAATCTCCTTCATTTATGTAAAACATATTATCCTCGCATTCTAAATTATATCAGATGTATATAATTATACACTATTTTCATGACTTTTACAATCCCAACTTTTTGTCTAGCTTGAAATAGTCAACGAGTTCTAAAATTGACGCAAATTCATAGAACAAAGTTTCAAACTGTTCTCTATTTGCAATTGGTTTTACTAAGCTGCACAAATTAAACAAATCTGAACCTGTGTGCGGAGCTATGTAAACGGATTTGCCACTAAAAGAACAATACGCAAAACGAGAATAAAATGCATTTTCTATAGAGTTAAATCTTTCCATAAATGAAGTTGTAATCAAATATCTAGCTTCTATTTGGTCTGTGGAATAAACAACGTATTTTTTGGCAAACTCAGGGTCCTCCAATTTAACTTCACTCAACCCAGCTCGTTTTAAATCATCATATTTATCTTGATACCCTGCATTCTTTGGTCTTATGATAGTTATACCGTCAAAATCTTTATTCATAGAAAATCTGATAACAACCCCTTGAAGTATAGTAGTTGTATTATTTCCTGAGCGCATAGAATATTCACATTCTGACATTGCAACCTTGACTTTTCTATATTCACCTAAAAAGCAATCATCAAACTCTTTTGAGCATTTATTTGAAAAAGGCAATATCAAACAATTTTCAATATCCTTAGCTGTCACAGGAGGAGTTTCTTGCCAATAAAACCCAGGAACAGCATGCATCAAAGTTGGCATAATAAGTCTTTTAATCTTGTGTTCAAAACTTTTCTTAAGCCAAGACCAAATTCCAAATGCCGCTGCAAAACATAAACCAGCAAGTTTTCCCGCTTCTTTTGAATTAATAGCTATTAAAACAAATACACCTAAAAGTGAAAAGACAATAGCCGCAACAATCGCCCAAGCAAGTCGTTGTTTTCTCTCTTTTTCAAAACCTGATAAAACAGGTAGAACTTTGCTTTCTAAAAGAGTTGCATAATCTTTTTTAAATTGCTCAATAGAATACTCATCAATAGGTGGCTCTTTTGTTGCGACAGGCTGTTGAGTTTGCGTCGTTTGTGGGGCTGGTGGAGTATCATTGATGCTCGGCTGTTGCACATCAACACTATTATCTGAAACTTGTACAGGCAAAACTGGATTATCTCCTACATTAACTGTCGGATAAGTTTTTGTTTGTGGGTGAAAATCGTGACTATTTCCGCCCAAACTAGGAATTGTCATATATTCTCCTTACTTAAATATTACAACTTCGTCAAAAGGTTTTCTAATTTTTTTAGTATCTTTGTGCTCTTCTTCATACCCAAGAGTAAGCATATCAACCAAAATTTGTTTTGAATTTAGACCTAATACAGATTTAACTTTTGCAGATAAACTTTCATCTTTTTTAGTTAATTCATTAGCAAATGCACCAACGACACAAGCGCCAAGTCCCAATTCTTGAGCTACTAACGTCATATAAGCAACTGCGTAAGTAACTTGTTCAACACTTCGCAACAAAACCTCAACCGCACCTAAATTAGAAGGATTAAGCGTTTTTGATGACAAATAAGCATCAATTGTCGCATCATCAACCCCTTTTTCTGCCAAAACCTTGCCAAACTTTGTTCGACTCCAATCATCCAAATCTGCCACTATACAAATAACAACTTGAGCATTTTTAACTTGAGGTTGCCCACCTGAAGCCTCATACAAAACATCTTTTATTTCTTGAGATTTTACAACAATAAATTTCCAAGGTTGAACATTCACCCAAGATGGAGCTAATCTCCCCCCTTCAAGAACTTTATGCAAAACATCATCAGGAATAGGTTTGTCTAAATATTTTCTCACACTTTTCCTATTTTGAATAGCATTCATTACCATAATAAGCTCCTCTTATTTGTTATCCTTACCTACAACAATTGTAAAATCAGTATCTGCGCACATAAATGATGCTGGGTCATAAACAAATTGTCTTGATTTGACTTCAGGAACTCTCTTCTTCAAGTTAGCATAATAGTCAACAGTAACATAATTTGAGTGAGCAATAAATTGTGAATGAGCTGATTTTAAAGTACCAGAACATCTTACATCAATACCAGCTTTTTCCAATGCAGCTTTTAATTCATTAGCTTCTGACCTATCATCAGGGGAGCTCATAATGCTTGCTGAATATGAGTCTTTTACCCCATCAGGCTTTTGACGATAAATCAACCTATCTACAACCTTCTGAGTTTTTTCAGGGTCTAAAATCCAATAACTAGTATAACCATGTTTATTTGGTGCTCCTGGAAGCATTGCTATTTCAATATTATCCATATCAAAGCCCTTTGCTAAAGCTGCATATTGACCCATTTCATAAGGGGACATATCTGTTTTTACATATTTATTAGCAACAGAAACAATTTGAGGGATTCTTACAATAGTTTCAGGCTTTTGCAAATCTGCCAACAAACCTCTCAAGAACCATTGTTGTCTTTGAGTTCTTCCGATATCACCCAAAGCATCGTGTCTGAATCTCAAATATTCAACCGCATCTTTTTCGGTCAAATGATGTTTTCCTTTTGTAAAGTTGATATGCAAATGTCCGGCATTATCGTTGTAATGCATATTTTTTTCTACATAAATATCAACACCGCCCAAGGCTTGGACAATAGCTCGAACGCCTTCATCATGGAACATAATATATTTATCAATATGAACACCTAAGGTATCTTCAACCGTTTTAATTGTCATTTCAACGCCACCGATAGCATGAGCTGCGTTGATTTTTTGAATACCCATACCTTTTGGTAAATAAACTTTACTATCTCTAGGAATAGAAATAGCATTAACGGTTTTTGTTCTAGGGTCAATGTTTAATAGAATCATGGTATCAGTTCTTGTCCCAACCCATAAATCAGAATCCGCACCATTTGAATCTACACCGAGTAACAAAATATTTTGACGTCTCGGCCCAAACGGAAGTGCAAATTCAGGTTTTTCTTTTGAACTGTTACCTAAAGACAATTTTGACAATATATTTGACAAAAACGAATGTTCACCCAAACTTTTACTTAGGATTTCCTGATTATTTGCAAATAACAAAATTGCAAATATCGCCGTCAAAAAGACAATAACCATCAATGTCAAAATTTTGGTAAATGTAGACTGTGATTGTTTTCTACCATTTGTATAATTCTCAAACGGATTATCCGCAGAACCGTTTGAATATCTCTTTGTTCTTCTAGTATTTTTCTGATTACCTGAACGTCTGTTTCTATTATTTCTCTCTTGCATATTTATCATTTCTCAAAGTTTACTTTCTACATTAATATATCTTATAATAAAATATCGGCAAAGATATACTGTAAAATGTGTATTTTAATTATTTAAAATAAGAATATCATGCTCATTTTTTAAATACACTCTATAGATTATGAAGGAAATTAGTATATTAATACCAAAACTTAACAAAATTTTACAAAAAATTTTCATTCAAATTTCACCTAAAAATCGTCAATTTTTTCATTTTGTTAGTGTATTTTTTACATTTTTATCAAAAAAACGTCTAAATTTACCCTATTTTTAGAAAAATATGCAAAAAGTCATCTTTACATTAATTTTACATTTGCCTCCATGCGCGCAATTTTTAAAATTCACGACTTTTCTAATACATGTGTCTTGGTTATAATAAAAGTACATTCGGCAGTAAGTAGTAAAATTAATTATGATAAATAAAGTTGAATTAGGTAGTGTAAATAATAAAAGATTAACCCCAAATAACAAGGTTGGTATGACCAAAAGGGATAACACAAGTTTCACTGGACTTGGAAACTTGGCACTTAGAGGTATTCAAAAGTGTGAAGAAAGCCCTATGGTGAATGTTGCCGTGTTGGACTTATCTACAGCCATTATTCCGAGAACTTTCTTTGAAACATTTATCGGTTCTAAGAAAAAAGACGAAAACGGAAACGAAACTTCAGAACGTAAACTAAACTTGATTGGCGGTTTTGAAGCACTAAGACGTGAAGGTTCAGGACTTGTAATTAACTGTATTATCCCAAGTTTTATTGTTATGGGTGCAGCTAAATTGTTAAACAGACCTGTTATGGGTGGCTTTAACAAGTCTAACTTAACATCATCTTGGGCTAACGGCGACACTATTAAACAAGTTGAAACATACTTTGCCAAAGCTAAAGGCGGCTCTAAAGAAGACCGCGTATATTCAGCACTAAAAACAATGTTTACTGATATTGAAGGTGTTGATGGTGATATTGGCAAAGACGGCTTGAAGAAATTTAGCGAAATTTTTGCTAACGATAAAGAATTTAATTCTCATTTGAGAAAAATGGCTCAGAATATTGTCAGCGATAAACCTGAAAAAGGTTATGCGACTGAAATGTATAACTATATGGTTAGCAAAAGCGGCATAGCTGAAAACATTAAATTCTCAGGTGATAAAGGATTCTTCTCTAGCACTTTGAGCCACTTATGCCAAAGCGCAGGTGACGTTCTCCATGGAGCTTGTAAAGAAGGTTTAATTAAAGATTTACCATCAGGTGTTGAACATGCTGCCGCAACTGAAACAGAAGAACTTACAAAGTACTTCGCTAAAGCTAAAAAATTAGTAAACGCTAAGAGTTTGGCTGGTTTAGGAATAATCATTCCGCTTGCTATTGCTGCTCAACCTATCAACAGATGGATTACTCACAAAATGTCAGGTAAAAAAGGTGCACCGATTTATAACGATGACCAAGAAAGAATATTATCACCTGATGAAAAGAAAAAACTAACAGCTCAAAAATTCATCGCTGTACCTTTGATGTGGGCAGTTACAGGTTTGTCTATGTTGATGGATAAACCAAGTTTGAAGATGTTCCAATTCAAAAACATCTTCCCTACAATGGACCAAGCAAGAATTATTTCAGCAGCGACATTCTCTAGCAGACTTGCAGCGGCAGAAGATTCTAACGAATTGAAAGAAAACACAATCAGAGATATTGCAACATTCTCAAGTTTCTATTTCTTGGGCGATTATGCAGCAAAAGCAATAGCTACAGCTATTGAAAAACATAACAAAGACGGAATTAAATTAATCAACAGATTAAAAGATGCCGACCCTAAAGACAATATCATTAAACGTTTCTGGAACTGGGCTAAACACACCAAAATGAAATCAACAGACGAACTTGGTGCAATTGCTGATGAAGCAATGAGAACAAAGGCTAAAAACCTTAGAGCTTGGTGTCAATTAGGAAACTTGGCATTCTCATTATTATCTCTTGGTATATTCATTCCGCTATACACAAGAACTCAAACAAACAAAAAAGAAAAATTGCAAAAAGAAAATGCACTAAACAACCAAGTGCAACCAAAAACACAAACAACAACATTTACACAAAACCTAATAAAAGATAACTCAAAAACATTCAAATCATTTTTTGGATAATATGGAAAATAAATAGCTTATGATAGTAGACATAAAACAACTAAATACTCAAACAAACCCACAGTTAAAAGGATTCACAAGAAAACAATATAACAACCAACCGCAAACCGCTAATCCGAATTTCACAGGTATGGGCGATTTGGCATTGAGATTTCTTGACACAAACCAAGCGTGGGGAGCTTGTGCCGTAGATTTAGGCTGTATGGTTTTACCAAGAACAATTACAGACTTTAGCCGTGGTACTGATGCAGGTATGGAAACAGCAAGACGTGAAGGTATGGGAACTGTAAACCACTCAATGGTCGGCGTATACGGAACTCTTGCAGGTTTAGCATTAGCTGCAGGTATCAACGGAATGTACCAATTCGGCAAAAATGATATCAAAGCCAGCGATATTTTTGCAGACTCTGAAACTCTTGATTTACACGGAAAAATCTTTAATGAAAAATTAAAAGCTGCAAGCAAAGATTCTAATATCAACCCATTAAGAGAATATTTGGCTGAAACATTCAAACGATATGAAACATTAAGCCCTACAGAAAACGGCAAATGGATTAAACTTGATGATGAGGCTATCACAAAAACCGTTGATATTATGGAAAAAGAAATCAACGGCGCATCTAAAAAGATTTCTAAAGAAGGTTTAAATAACGCTAAAAATACAATTATTTCAGCCTTAGGTTCAGAAAACAACTTCCGAATTATCGCAGAACAAGGCGAAAAGAACCACACTTCTCGCTACACAGTAGATTACATCTTGGAAAATGCTTATAAACTTGGAAAAGTTTTCTCAAAAGAAAAAGTTCAAGATGCATTTAGAAATTCTGCAGATATTGCAGGTAATGCATTCCTTAAAGCGATGAAATCAATGAACATCAAACGTTCACTCATCGGTATAGGTATTGCATCTGCTGTTGGTGTTTCTGCTCAACCATTAAACATTTACTTGACTAAAAAGAAAACAGGTAAAAGCGGATTCGTTGGTGGCGGTAAGGAAGACAATTCTGCTAAATTCAAAATCAAAAAAGGCTTAGCTGCGTTGTTGTTCGGTTCAGGCGTACTTGCTACAATCGGCAACCCTAAAAACCTTGTAAAAGACCTACAATTCAAAGGATTTACACCATCAATTAAGCAATTCAAATTCATCTATGGTGTAACTATTATGTCAAGATTTTTAGCTGCAAGAAACGACAACGAATTGAGCGAATCAGCAATCAAAGATACTTTAGGATTTGCAAACTGGTTAATCTTGGGTAACTTTGTACAAAAACTTGTCGCTCAAGCATTTGACAAATCTTTAATCAAAAAAGACGGCGAAGGCGCGTTGAAGTGGATTACAAACTCTGTATTGAAAACCAGAGACGAAGTATTGCACGCATCACTTGGCAAAAAAGCCTTCAAAGACGGCAAAGCTCTAAACTACAGCGAAATGTTAAAACTTGCCGATAAAGCTACCAAAAAGAAATTAAGAGCACTAAATATCGCTCAAATCGTAGGTTACGCATACTCTGGTATCGTGTTAGGTTGCGGTATTCCAAGATTAAATATTTACTTGACTAACCGCAGAGAAGCAAAGAAAAATGCTCAACCTCAAACACCTGAAACGACACCGGCATCAACAAACGTAGCTTTCATGAAAGCTCAACAAAAGCATTTTATTTAAGGACGATGTGTCATTACTAACTTTTTGTCACCCTGAACTCGTTTCAGGGGCTCAAATTGTGCACTCAGGTCTATGTCATTCTGAACTTGATTCAGAATCTTTTCCAATTAATAATTTAGCAAATGTTATTATTGATAAATCCTGATTATTAAAAGGATTCCGAACTAAATTCGGAATGACAATACTTTTATGTGCTCGGTCTTAGATTCTGATGAGAGTTACTATTTCCACGGATAACTGCCATCAATAACCCAACCTGCTCGCTTAATCTTTGCAGCACAAGTTACTAAACTAGTGCTAGTTCCATAAGAACAGTCCTTATCAACATCATCATTGCTCAATTCGGTTCCGTAAGGTTGAACACCTTTGCCATCAGGAATAATTGTAAGAGCAAATATATCTCGACCTAAACGATTAGGTTTTTCGCCACCATTCAAATCAACATAAACAACTGAATTAGAAACCTGTTTTTGTTCTATTGTTAGCCAATAACTTGAAATAATGAAATAAACAAAACCATCCATAGTAGAAAACAAAGTCCTAGTAGAACTACTTCCCCACCACCAGTCGGTCACATTACCATTTATCATGTACATTGGAGAATTTGAAGTATAACCACACTGCGTAGCAGTTTCACAAAATTGATTAACCTTGATATATGGTTCCCAGTATTTCTTGAAATATGCATTAGCACCAAGTGCAGTTTGTTCTGCAGCGTTCAAATCGCCGTTTTCATCATAAGATAATTTATACGCTTGATTTAAAACAGAAATCGCCCTTTGTAATTTTGTACAAGTCTGTTTTTTCTGATAATTTGCTATCAATGTCGGAATTGTCATTGCTGCAACAACACCGATAATACCAAGAGTGATAAGCACTTCAGCTAAAGTAAACCCAAATTTCACTTTGGTTGGTGACATATTTACGTGTGTAGCACCCTCGGCTAGCGTAAATCCAAAATTTTTAAATTTATTCTTTTCCATTCTACCCCCCTAATTTTATGTTTATATTATGAACATATATGTTCATAATATAAATTATATGTTGTGATATTTCTTTGTCAAACAGGTTAGAATTAATAAATGTTTGAAAAAGAAGAATTATTGAAAAAATTAGCAGAAAATATCCGAATACAACGCGCCAAAAAGCAACTATCTCAAGAATATTTGGCAGAACAAGCAGATATAACCCCACAACACTTATACAGAATAGAAAATGCAAAAGTTTGCCCAACGATTTTGGTTGTCGCAAACATAGCACAAGCACTTGACATCACACTTGATGAACTTTTTAGGGTTAAGTAAAATTATTTTATGTCATGCTGAACTTGTTTCAGCATCTCAAATTGAACATATTAGTCTTATGTAAAAATTGTAATATTTGAGACCCTGAAATAAATTCAGGGTGACCTGTTTACTTTTTAATCCTTTCAGAATGACAATATAAAAATCATGTCATTACGAGGAAAGTTTACTTACAAATGCATCATTGATTAGTACAATGTGACATGGTAATCCACAGCACGTATGTCATAATCCCCCACCTCAAAATCAAAGATTTCGGTCCGCCCACCAGTGGCGGACATTTGACAAATTTGCTAAGAAGAATTAGGAACAACTCTGTACCACTTTCTTCCAACCAAATTTACCTCAATCTATCCCAAGGAATTTGCGCCGTTGACAACTTCGATAATTTCTTGAGTAATCGCAAATTGTCTTGTTTTGTTATATTCAACAGACAATTCCTTAATCATTTTTTCAGCATTGGTTGTAGCTGCTGACATAGATGTCATACGAGATGCAAGTTCACTTGCTTGAGCTTCCAACAGTGCTTGATAAAAGATATTTGTCATATACATTGGAACGATTTTTTGCAATATATGATGTTTATCAGGAATAAATTCCATAAGTGGGTCTAAAACATTGTCGGTAATACGTTCATGAACATCTGCAATACCTACGACCGGCAAAACTTGCCAATCTTCCACAAAATAACTCATCATATTTTTGAATCGAGTTGTTACAATTTCAATCTTATCAATCTTTTTAGATACAAAAAACTCTGCCATATCTTCCGCAATATCTCTCGCCTCAATTGGAGTCGGAGTATCAACTGCAGAAAAATATTTTTTCACAATAGGCACACCTAGGTCTTTTGATTTTTTTCTAAGTCCTGAGATGCCCTTTTGCCCTGCTATAAACAAAGAGACTTCAACACCTTGTTCTTGATAAGCCTTGATTCTTCTCAAAGTATCACGAACAACATTGGCGTTATAAGCTCCTGCCAACCCTTTATTTGATGTAATGACAAGCATACCGACGCTTTTTACATCACGAGATTGTAATAGCGCAGGATAATCATCAATGGCAGATTTAATTTTCAAGGTATCAGCACTAAATTCTGTTACTGAATTTAGCAGCTTTTGAAACATTGAAACAAGTTCTCTTGTGTATGGACGAGATGTTTTTACCGCAGTTTCTGATTTTTTAACCTTTGCTGCAGCTACCATCTTCATTGCACGAGTGATTTTTTTCGTACTTTCTACACTTTGTATTCTGTTTTTGATATCTTTTAAATTTGCCATTGATTTATACCTGATACTATATTTTATTCCTAGAATGTGCTTTTAAATTTAGCAAGTCCGTCTGCCAATGTCTTTTTATCTTCATCAGACAATGCTGAACCTGAATTTAATCTTTCAACCAAATCTTTGAAGTTTGCGTTGAAATATACAAACCATTCTTTTTTGAATCTTGAAATATTTGCGTTTTCAACATCATCCAAAACACCTTCGTTTGCAGCGAACAAAATTGAAACTTGTTCTGCTACACTCAATGGGTTGTATTGAGGTTGTTTCAATACTTCTGTCAATTTTTGACCTCTTAGCAATTGCTTTTTAGTAGATGCATCCAAATCTGATGCAAATTGAGCGAATGCCTCAAGTTCTCTATATTGAGCCAAATCCAAACGCAATTTACCTGCAACTTGCTTAATAGCTTTTGTTTGAGCTGCACCACCAACACGAGATACTGAAATACCTGCGTTGATAGCCGGTCTGATACCTGCGTTAAATGCATTTGATTCCAAGAAAATTTGACCGTCTGTAATTGAAATTACGTTTGTTGGAATGTATGCTGAAACATCGCCTGCTTGAGTTTCAATGATAGGCAATGCTGTAATACTTCCACCACCCAGTTCGTCATTCAATTTTACTGCACGTTCAAGAAGTCTTGAGTGTAAGTAGAATACATCTCCCGGGTATGCTTCACGTCCTGGTGGTCTTTTAAGTAGCAAACTCATGGCACGGTATGCCTGAGCGTGCTTAGACAAATCATCATAAATAATCAAAACAGATTTGCCTTGTTCCATAAATTCTTCACCAATAGTAACACCAGCAAACGGTGCGATATATTGCAATGGTGCTGATTCATTAGCAGTTGAGGAAACTATAATTGAATAATCCATAGCTCCGTGTTCTTCTAATGTTTTAGCCAATTGAGCTACTGTTGATGCTTTTTGACCGATTGCAACATAGATGCAAATTACATCCTTGCCTTTTTGGTTGATAATTGTATCAATTGCGATAGCGGTTTTACCTGTTTGTCTGTCACCAATGATAAGTTCTCTTTGACCACGACCGATTGGAGTCAAAGCATCAATTGCTGTCAAACCTGTTTGCAAAGGCTCATGAACAGACTTTCTTGTTACAATCCCCGGAGCAACTCTTTCGATTGGTCTTGTTTTTGAATAATTATATTCACCTTTACCATCAAGAGGTTTACCTGTAGGGTCAACAATTCTGCCGATTAAGCCATCGCCAACAGGAACAGATGCGATTCTGCCTGTAGTTTTTACAACAGTACCTTCTTTAATATTTGTATATTCACCCAAGATTACGACACCAACATTGTCTTCATCAAGGTTCATTGCAATACCTAATGTGCTGTGCCCATCTTCAAATTGAACCAACTCGTTTGCCATAACATTACGGAGTCCGTAAACTCTGGCAATACCGTCACCGATTTCTAATACCGTACCTGTATTTGAGATTTCGGTTTGGAGTTCGTAGTTGTCAATTTTTTCTTTAATAATTGAGCTGATTTCATCAGGTTGTATTAATACCATAATGCCCCCTTACCTATTTATATTCTTACTTAAATTTTCTAACTTGGCGCGAAGACTGGTATCTATGACACAATCATCATATTTAAAAGTCAATCCCGCAATTAAACTTTTATCAACTTTCCAAACCGGTAAAATTTCACAGTTGAACTTGTGCTCAAGTTTGAATAGAACATTAGTCTTATTTTCAAAATTCAATTTTATCGGCGAAGTTATTTCTACAGTCTTTTTATTAGAAAGCTTTTGAACCATATCGGAAAAAGATTTCTTTATAGCTGCAAATTCGTTAAATCTGTTTTTTTCGACCAAAATTTTCAAAAAATTAATCAACTTTTTCTCAATTTTACCGTCAAAAATTTCAGACAAAATCTGGATTTTCTTTTCGGTAGAAATTGAAGAATTTGTCATCACAATTTGCAAATCTTTTGATGAATTTAGCACATCATAGATTTCAGCTAATTGTGTTTCAAATTTTTCATAAGAATTATCTTCTGACGCTACATCCATTAGCGCAGTTGCATAATTTTTTGAAATTGCTGAGATAAGTGTTTCTGCCATTATATTTTCACCTTATCAAGTTCATCAATACTATTCTGAATAAATTGGTTGTGTAATTCAGGGTTTTGTTCCAACATTTTTTCAATATGTTGTTTTGCCAGCTCAACAGATGCCAATGAAGTTTTTTCGGTCAAAAGATTAGAAATTTTCTTTTCTTCAATTGAAACAACTCTGTCAACATTTTTTTCAATATTGAAAATTGCTTTTTGAGTGTTTTCATCAATCTTATCTTTGAAAACTTCAACTTTACCTTTTGAGGTTTCTTCCAAGTCTTTGATGTCTTGTGGAAGTTTCTCAATCAAATCCTTAGCACTATCAAGTTTTTTCTGTGCACCTGCTTTTTCATCATCAGATTTTGAAATAGTAGATTTCACAGCCTCAATAGATTTTTCTAAAGATGCACCTAAATTCATCTTTTTGACGATTATAGCAAGCAATGTAACCATAATAATAAAGTTTATGGTGTTTGATGTTGCTAAATATTTTAATATTGATAAAAATTCTTGCATTGTCCTACTAGTCCATTACTCTGTTCACAGGTTCAAAATCAGCATTGTCAATTTTGGTTTCTTTACCGAGCAACTTTGTTGCAATAGTTGATGCCAAATCTTTGACAACCGTATTTTTGATTCGATTTTTTAACGCTTGTTCGTTTTTCAACAAATCGTCTTTTTTGCTTTGTATAGCCGCTTTTGAATTTTCTCTGGCTGCCTTGATTTTATCAGACGCATCAGTTTGAGCCGCATCTACAACCGTTTTGAATTCATGCCTGCATTTTTCTTGCACTTGCTCCAACTTGGCTGCTCTTGTCGTGTTGAATTCTTGAGCAGAATTTTCAAATCTTTTGGCATCTTCATAATTAGAGTTGATATAATCCTCTCTCTTTCTGATTATGCCTAAAATAGGGTTGTAGAATATTGCGTTCATAATCATAATGAACACAACAAAACTAAGCATTGCAATTAAAAATGTAGCATTAAATTCCATCATTTATCCGAATATCCTTATTTGCTGAACAATAACATAATAGCGATAAACAAAGCATAAATAGCTGTTGCTTCTGCCAAACCTGCACCGATGATGAAGTTTTTGAAAGCTTCTGCTTTGATTTCCGGTTGACGAGCGATTGCATCAAGTACACCTTTTGTTGCAATACCCAAGCCTAAACCACCACCGATTGCACCAAAACCGATTGCAATACCGGCACCTAATTTTGCTAAATCTAAAGTTTGTTCTACTGCCATGTTTTTCTCCTTTATTTAAAATAAAATACAATGTTGTACTTTTTGATTTTTACTCTTCCTGAACAGCCATAGATATATATGTAGTTGATAGAAGGGTAAATACTAACGCTTGAATTAAAGCTACGAATAATTCAAACAACATGAACGGTAATGGTAAAACTACCGCGCACAGACTTATAAATGTTGCAACTAACAACTCACCTGCCAAGATGTTGGCAAAAAGTCGAAGTGCAAGTGAAAATGGTCTTACAAAAAGTTCCAAGGTATCAACTAATGTGATAATGATTCCGTCAATACTGAAACCTTTGAAAAAGAATCTGAAACCGTTTCTTTTTACGCCATAGAAAATATAATAAATAGAAACAACAATTGCCATTGCTGCTGTCATATTAATATCATTGTTTGGAGATGCTAATTCGCCATTTGTCAAATGAATCAATTTCAAAGGCAACTGTCCAACCAAATTAGCAGTCAAAATAAACATAAACAAAGTAAGAATAATTGCAATGTGCTTTTGAGCCTCATCATTACCCATACTTGATTTTGCTATATCATTGAAGTATTTAACAATACCTTCGCCTGCAAGTTGAAGTTTGTTTGGCACCATATCTAGCTTTCTTGTGGTGATAAATGCCAAAATTATAAGTAATAACATAGAGAACCACATTGTTAATATGGTATCCATATTAAATGATACTCCATGACCTAAAATATGTATTGTATAAAGCCAGTGTTCCATTTTTCTCCCTCTGCAAATATCATGGTAGCACCGAAAAAAATTTTTAGCAATACAAATTTTTGTTTGTTATATAATTATGGTATACAGATAGTAAACTGTTGGGGTAATTAATGGAGTTTATACACTTAGATACAGTAGATTCTACTAATCTATATGCAAAAAAACATATAGAAACACTGGATGACAGAACTGTTATTCTAACCAAAGAACAAACTGCAGGAAGAGGAAGACTCAATCGCAGCTGGGTTGATTTAGGGGAAGATAACATATTCATGTCTATTGTGTTAAAACCGTCTGATACTTATCAGGAAGTTTACTCAAACATTACGCAATACCTATCTGTAGTTCTTTGTCATGCAATAGAGGCTTACGGCATCAAACCTCAAATCAAATGGCCAAATGATGTTTTGATTAATGGCAAAAAAATTGCAGGGATACTATCAGAATCCGTAATCCAAGGAACAAATTTTAAAGGATTGGTTCTTGGTATCGGAATAAACCTGAATGCAACAGATGATGGGGTTAAATCTATTACTGATAAAGAAGTAACAGCGCTGAATTTAGAATTGAATAAAAAAGTAGACTGCAAGGAATTTTTTGACAAATTACTTGATGAATTTTTCAAAAATTATGATAAATTCTTACAAAAGGGCTTTATATTAATAAAAGATGAGTATATTTCAAGAAACTGCTTTCTTGGAAAAGACTTGAAAGTTCAAGTGTTAAACCGAATTGAAGAAGGACTTGCCACCTCAATTACGGATAACGGAGAACTTATATTGAAGAGAGATAACACGGAGTTTGTACTTACGATAGGAGATATTTTATGAACTTAATGAACTTGGAAAATGGCTTAATTTTACTTGTCATGGGCATGGGTTTTGTTCTTTGCTTTTTAACTATCCTGATATTTTCAATGTCAGTAATGGTTAAAATTGTCAGCTATTTGAACAAAATTTTTCCTGAAGCTGTGGAAGAAGTAAAATCTGCAGCTAAGAAAACTGCATCAAATGTAGATGAAGCTATAGCACTGGCAATTGCAGCTGTAGCAGCAAAAAGAGGTTAATATTTAGAGAGAAAGGATAATAATTATGGGAAAAAAACTTATCAAAGTTATGGATACGTCATTCCGTGACGGTTTCCAATCAGTTTATGGAGCTAGAGTTTTTGTTGATGATTTCTTACCGGCTTTAAAGTCTGCAGTTGATGCAGGTATCAGACACTTTGAAGTTGCAGGTGGTGCAAGATTTCAATCACCTATTTTTTACTGCAACGAAAACGCATTTGAAACAATGGATAAAATCAGAGCTGCTGTTGGACCAGATATCAACTTGCAATCATTATCAAGAGGGGTAAACGTTGTAGGTTTGGACTCTCAACCTCGTGATGTTATCGACCTTCACGCAAAAATGTTCAAAAAGCATGGTGTAACAACTGTTAGAAACTTTGATGCACTAAATGATGTTAATAACTTGTTATATTCAAGCCAATGTATTAAAAAGCATGGTTTGAAACACGAAGTTACTATCACAATGATGGAACTTCCTATCGGATGTACAGGCGCTCATGACGTTGAATTTTATGAAAGAGTTCTTCGTTCAATATTAGACGCAGGTATTGAATTTGATTCTTTGGCATTTAAAGATGCATCAGGTACATCTGCTCCAAGAAAAGTATTTGAAACAATCAAAAGAACAAGAGAAATCTTAGGTGCAGACGCTGATATCAGATTCCACTCACACGAAACTGCTGGAACAGGTTTAGCAGCATATCTTGCAGCATTAGAAGGCGGAGCAAATTGTATCGACTTATCTATGAAACCTGTATCAGGCGGTACAGCTCAACCTGATATCGTTTCTATGTGGCATGCTCTAAAAGGTACTGAATACGATTTAGGTATTGATGTTGAAAAAATTCTTGAAACAGAAGAAGTATTTAAAGATTGCATGAAAGATTACTTCTTGCCACCTGAAGCATTATCAGTTAATCCGATGATTATCTCTTCACCACTTCCTGGGGGAGCTTTGACAGCTAACACTCAAATGTTGAGAGACAACAATTTGATGGATAAATTTCCTCAAGTAGTTGCTGCAATGAAAGAAGTTGTAGAAAAAGGAGGATTTGGTACATCAGTAACTCCGGTTTCTCAATTCTATTTCCAACAAGCATTTAACAACGTAATGTTTGGAGCATGGAAAAAGATTGCAGAAGGTTATGGCAAAATGGTTCTTGGCTATTTTGGAAAAACTCCATGCGCGCCTGACCCTGAAGTTGTAAAAATTGCAGAAGAACAACTTGGATTAGCTCCAACAACAGAAACAGTTGTTGACTTAAACGACAAAGACCCTAATAAAGGTCTTGAAGTTGCTAAGAAAAGACTTGAAGATGCTAATTTGCCTATTAATGATGAAAACTTGTTCATTTCAGCTGCTTGTAAAGAAAAAGGTATCTTGTTCTTACAAGGTAAAGGAACCATCGGTGTTCGTAAAAATGAACCTAAAAAAGAGGCTGCACCAACTTCTGCAGGTAAAGAATACACTGTTACTATTAACGGTAAAAAATACGCAATCGCACTTGATGGCAACAAAGCTACAGTAAACGGTAAAGCTTTTGATTTTGATATCAAAGACGGTATTGATACTGCAGCTGCTGCAAGTTCAGGTGAAGGTACACCTGTTAAAGCTGCACTTCCTGGTAACGTTTTGAAAGTCCTTGTATCAGCAGGAGATTCAATTGCAGAAGGTGACGTTATTGCAGTTGTTGAGGCTATGAAAATGGAAACTGAAATCAAATCACCTGTTTCAGGTACGGTTAAATCAGTTGAAATTGAAGTAGGTAACAAAGTTCAAACAGGTCAAGTATTGGTAACTATAGGTTAGAGGAGGCAACAGAAAATGATATTATCAGAAGGTTTATTAGAACTGTGGCACTCTACAGGTATCTATAATATGATTGAAAAAGTTGACCCTTCTATCCAAGGAGCTTTTGGTCAATTTCTTCACCAATTCGGTCATCCGATTATGTTATTAATTTGTTTATTCCTATTGTGGTTAGGTATCAAAAAACAATTTGAACCATTATTGCTTGTACCTATCGCATTTGGCGGTTTGTTATCTAACATTCCGCTTGCAGGAATTGCTGACCCTAACGGATTTTTAGGAATAATTTATGAGGCAGGTATTCATAAAGGTTTATTCCCACTAATCATCTTTATGGGTGTTGGTGCAATGACAGATTTCGGACCATTGATTGCAAACCCTAAAACGGCATTATTAGGAGGGGCAGCACAATTTGGTATATTTGGTGCACTTTTATTAGCTTTATGCTGCTTTGGATTTACGCTACCGCAATCTGGTGCTATCGGTATTATCGGTGGTGCGGATGGTCCGACATCAATATTCGTAACATCAAGACTTGCTCCAGAATTATTAGGAGCAATCGCAGTTGCAGCTTATTCATACATGGCATTAGTTCCGGTTATCCAACCGCCTATTATGAAAGCTTTAACTACAGATAAAGAACGTAAAATTCAAATGGAACAATTGAGAGTTGTAACAAAAAGAGAAAAAATCGTATTCCCTCTTGTTGTATTATTCTTGTGCATAATATTCTTACCTGATGCATGTCCATTAGTTGGAGCTTTAACATTTGGTAACTTATGTAAAGAATGTGGTGTAGTAGATAGATTATCTGATACTATGCAAAACGCACTAATTAACATTGTTACAATATTCCTTGGTCTATCCGTTGGTTCTAAATTATCAGCTGAACAATTTTTGACAGTACAAACACTATTCATCTTGGTTCTTGGTGTCATCGCATTTTCATTTGCAACAGCAGGTGGTGTATTGATGGCAAAACTTATGAACTTGTGTGAAATTATTACTGCAAAAATGCAAGGAAGAGAGCCTAAATTGATTAACCCATTGATTGGTTCAGCAGGGGTTTCAGCTGTTCCAATGGCAGCTCGTGTATCAAACAAAGTAGGTTTGGAATACAACAGCCAAAACTATCTGCTTATGCATGCAATGGGTCCAAACGTTGCCGGTGTAATTGGTTCAGCAGTAGCAGCAGGTGTATTGCTTGCTCTATGTAAATAATTTCGGTTTGGCAAAACATTTTATTAAATCCGACCTTTTACAGGTCGGATTTTTTTATATAATAAGAATGAAAAAAGAGGAGATTACTATGACAAAAAAAATTGCAATATTAACTTCAAATAATTCTAAAATACTTGAGGCTATCACTGAATATTTTAAAGACAACAAAGATGTTGAAATAACATGCCTGTCTGATATCGTAGATTCTGAGCCGCTAAAAAAAGCGCAAGAACTTGGTATTAAAAACAGATATCTGCCAAATGAAGAAAACACCCAATATTTTGGAGCAAATAATTTTGATATAGTTGCAATAGCAGATTATGAACAAGAAATAAGCGCTTCAACAATTGAGTGTTCAAAATTCATCAACTTACACCCCTCTTTATTACCTGCATTTGAAGGTAAAGATTCACTACAAAGAGCTTACACCTCAGGTGTAAAAGTAAGCGGAATAACAATTCACCATGTTACTGATGAAAATTTTTACGATAAAATTATTGCTCAATATCCTGTTTTGATAGGCTTAACAACACATTTTGGAGAATTTTGTGCAGAAATAGATACAGTTAGCGCAAAAGTTTATCCTGTTGTAATTGACACATTGTTAAACGACAAAGTCTTTGATTTTCAAGACTTATTCAAATCCTCTTGCCACAAAAGCGGAGGATGCTCAGGCAACTGCGAAAACTGTCATTAAAACTATTTGTTATTAACAACAATATTCAACTTATCAATAACGCCATTGAAAAAAGTCTTATTAGCTTTTTTTGATGGTTTTATTGTGCGAATTTCAGGGGTAACTGTCACAGGATTGTTTGATTTAATCCTACCTGAATATATTGATTTTACTTCTTTTATAACTGTTTCATTCATTATTGTTCAAGCCTCTTAACTAATATCGTATGGGGTAAATAAAATTCTCTGTCATGTCTGTTTAATTATTATAGCACTTCCATAGGTTCAATTGCAAAATCTATAACAAATGTTTCATTTGTTGAAAATGCCATATTTAAAGCATCCTCTATTTGGTCAACAGAAGTTACTCGAACTCCACGCAAACCGTAACTTTGAGCCAATTGCACAAAATCAGGATTAGAAATTTTGGTTTGAGAATAGTGACTATGACATTGTTTTTCTTGCAACTGTCTAACCATTCCCAAATAGCCGTTATTCAAAATCATGATTTTGACATTCAAATTGTAATCAGCGCATGTTGCAAGTTCATGCAGCCCCATCTGAAACGAACCATCCCCTGTTATACAAACAACAGGCTTTTCCGGTTTTGCAACAGCAACACCGATTGCTGCAGGGAAACCAAACCCCATTGTCCCTGAACCGCCTGAGACAAAAATTCGTCTATCTTTGTTCTGCGAAATATTTTGAACCGCCCACAATTGATGTTGACCGACCTCTGAAGTGAAAGTCAAAGATTTACCCTTGGTAAATTCTTCAATTTTGCGCAAAACTTCAAATGAATGAAGTAAATTTGTTTTTCGCGCTCTTATAACATTTAATTTGCGCAAATTTTGAATTTCATCCAACCAGTTTACAAAATTAACTCCACTAAAATTCAAGCTATTTAACTTTGTCAAAAAGTCTTTGATATCACAAACCAAATAATCTGATGCCTTGATAAAGTTTGAAATTTCATTTTCATTTATATCAATTTGAATAAACTTTGAATCAAAATCAGATTTTTCAAACATGCAAGTAATACGGTCATTAAATCTGGCTCCAAGCGCGATAATCAAATCAGAGTCTTTTAATAACCGGTTTGCAGCCTTATCGCCAAAAATTCCGACCATACCTAAATAGTTTGGCAAATTTTGTGGAAAAGTTCCAAGCCCCATCATCGTTGAAACGACAGGAAGATTCAAAGATTTAACAAAATTTTCTAACTCATTTTCTGCTTTTGAATGTACAACACCGCCACCTGCAACAATCACAGGTTTTGTTACGTTTAAAATTCTTTCATATATTCTTTTGATATCAGTCTCTTTTGCCAAAGGATTAACAGGCAAATTCATTGAGATATCTTTATATTGCGCATCTTGCTTAAATATATCTTTTACCATATCAATTACAACAGGACCTTTTTTGCCTGAATTTGCAACAGCAAAAGCATCAGTTAAAACATCCTGAATTTCATCGGCAGATTTTATTTGATAAACTTTTTTTGTACATGATTTTGTAATATCGCAAATATCAGCCTCTTGAAAAGCATTTTTGCCAAGCAAATTATTAAAAACCTGCCCTGTTAAAACAACAAGCGGATACCCATCAAGATAAGCATTCACAATACCTGAAACCGTATTTGTTGCCCCCGGACCTGAGGTCACAAGAACCACTCCGCATTTGCCTGTAGCTCTGGCATATCCTTCTGCTGCGTGAACAGCAGACTGCTCATGACGAACCAATATATGCTTTATTTTTGATTGGTTATACAATTCGTTATACAAATCTAAAACAATACCCCCAGGGTAGCCAAAGATAGTATCCACCCCAAGATTTGTAAGTGTATCAATAAGAATCTTTGCTCCATTTTCGATGCATGTATTATTTTTGGTTAGCATAAATTATAATCCCCATATCACAATTATTTTATCATAGACAAAGTATTCTGGCAAAAAATGGCGGAACTTTATTTCATAAAGTTCCGCCACCTCTGATATACTTAAAAATCAAGCTTATTTACCGATTAAAGTATTCCAAGCATCTTTTTTCTTTTGAATTGCTTTTTGATTTGCAGCTTGTTTTGCTTGTGCGTCTTTTTTAGCTTGTTCTTGTTTTTTCTTTAGTTCTTGTTTTTTCTTTTCTAAAGCTTGTTGACGTTCTTTTTGAGCTTTTTCGGCGTCTTTTTTAGCTTGCTCTTGTTTTTTCTTCAATTCTTGTTGTTTCTTTTCCAAAGCTTTTTTGTTTGCAGCTTGTCTTGCTTGAGCATCTTTTTGAGCTTGAGTTACTGCTTGTTCTTTCTTATTAACAGTATTTGCAGCGTTTTGCAAAGCGTTACCGATAGTACCGGCATTAGCTGCAGCGCCCAAACCTACAACTGATAAAGCTAATAATGAAACTAATAATTTTTTCATTCCTTTTCTCCTTTCACTTGGTCAGGTGCCAAAGATTCCAACTTACTCTTTTTCGCATCTAACCTTTTTTGTATATACTCTAACTCTTTTTGTTTTTTCGCTCGAATTTTATCTTGCTTTTTGATTTCTTTATTATTCTTTATATATCTTTTAGAACGATTTTGGAGTTGTTTTTGTTCATTTATTTGTTCTGATGTCGGTTTAATTTTGTCCACATTGGAAGACTCAATATCTTCAATCCCTTGAGTTGATTGAATAGGCTCAACTTTTGCCATCACAGGTAAAGTTATGCTCCCTAAAACCAACACAACCAATAAACTCTCAAACACTCTTTTCATAACTTGAGCATATCGCAAATTCTAGTATTTTGCAATAATTTCAGCAATACCTTTTTTCGCAACTTCAAAAATTTCTATCATCTTATCAAATTCATAAGGTTCACCCTCTGCAGTTGTTTGAAATTCAATGATTTTTCCGCTTTTGGTTAATACTACATTTGAATCAACCTGAGCATGAGAATCTTCCGCATAGTTCAAATCCAAACGAACTTCGCCATCAACAATACCTGCTGAAATTGCCCCAACAGGCTCAATAATCGGAGATTCTTTAAGAGTTCCGTTTTCAATAAGTTTATTTACGGCATCTTGTAATGCGACAAAACCTCCGCAAATACTTGCGGTTCTAGTACCACCGTCTGCCTGAATTACATCTGCATCAATTGTGATAGTCAAATCAGGCATTTTTTCTAAATCAACGCAAGCTCTCAAACTTCTGCCGATAAGTCTTTGAATTTCTTGAGTTCTGCCTGAAATTTTTGTTCTTTCTCTTTGGCATCTTGTTGAAGTTGAAGATGGCAACAATGAATATTCTGCAGTCAACCAACCGCGTGGGTCATCCTTAGCCATCCATTTTGGCTTTCCGACCTCAACTGATGCTGCTGTAATAACTTTTGTATCACCAAACTCAACTAGCACTGAGCCTAGCGCATTTTTGGTGTAATTTCTTGTAAACTTAACTTCACGAGTTTGGTCATTTACTCTATTTTCAAGTCTCATATTATTCTCCTTTTCCATAATCCCACATATAAATTTGTCCACAGTATTTGCAAACAGCATGTTCATTCATAAATTGCAAATCAGGTACGAAAGTATACCCATCCACGGATATTTCGATTTCACCTTTGTCATTATACCTTTGCGAAAAATTTCTGTTACCTGTATAGTCAGGCGAAAACATCAATTCAAACTTATCAACAGATTTACAATTTTTGCAAATAAACATGATTAGTAATCCTCGCCGTTTGAGTCCTTTCTGACTTTGCGAACTCTTTTTGTACCACTGTTAGATGAACTTTGTTGAGAAATCTCTGCCAAATTTGTATACCACAATGTCCAACAAATACTTCTCATCGGAAGAGTCAAACCTGTAACAATGAATGATAAAATCGACGTAAAAATAGCCTTTGATATCATTTCATTTGTAATAATTTCCATCTTGAAATGAACCAAGATTCTATTTGTCAAATCAAGCGGAACCATATTTGATATAAAGTTAAACATCGGACAAATTTTATCTGTCAAATTCAAAAAATCAAATACGACAGTAATGCCTTCCGTTATTATATATATTGAAAAGAATGACAAAATCGCAAGCAAAAGAAATGTTCTGAGCCAGTTTCCACGAACCAATATAAAACTTCTTTTAAAACATTCAGGGATTGATAATTCCGGTTCAAATGTGAAAACCTGATAAACCAAAATAAAATAAATCCACAACACAAATCCCGGAACTACAAAAAATATACTGCTTGCCATTGAACTCAAAAATCCGACAACAAACAACAACATTACAAACTGAAAAGTTCTTCTTGTCGCAACTTCGTTATGAGATTGAAAATCGTAGACTTTACCTGTGTTTAAAGCTCCTTCTGTCATAGAGTTAAGCGCAACATAAGCAACCATAAAGTCCCAAAAAGCTTTTACAAATATCAACAACCCCGGAGCTGCCAAAAGTATAACAAGTAACAACGCAGAAGGTACACTATCAACTTTTGCTATAACTTTATCAGACAGTCCTAAAGTTAAGCCAAAAGCCAGCGCAATACCGATTACCTGTCCAAATACAGGAAATAGCATATAAGTAAAAAATTTATCTATATTTGAAAAGTAAATTTTTATACCTTCAAACAACACTAACCAAATACTGTTTCCAACCTTACTTTTGGACATAAACCCTCCTTTGTTGTATTATAATTTTATTACAAATAGGTTTAGAAAAACAATGGATAATTACAAAGACTTAATTAAACAATTAACAAAAGAAGATTTTGAGAGCGGAAAAGTAAACCTGCACATCCACACAACATATTCTGATGGCAAAGCAAAATTTCAAGATATCGTAAAACAAGCAAAAGAAGGTAATTATAAGGCTTTTGCAATAACTGACCACAATACGGTTCAGGGTCACATAGATAACCATGATACAGGCGCTATTACAGGGGTTGAGTTTGATGTTTGGTACAAATACATATTTTTGCACTTGTTAGCCTACGGAATAGATGTTCATAATGAAAAACTTGCAAAATTCTATGCAAAAGATAAACGCGGAACAGAGGCTGATATTGTCAGATTTTTTTCAAAACGCAATATTGAAGAACTTATTGATGCAATCCATGACGCAGGCGGAATCGCTGTTTTAGCTCACCCTTGTTGTTGTTGGGCGCTATCAATGGATAATTTTGTCCGTGATATGGTAAATATCGGACTTGATGGAATTGAAGTATATTATCCGTATCCGAGATGGAGAAAATATATTAAATTTTCTAACCCATCACAAATTGAATCAATCGCAGACAAATACGGATTACTCAAAACAGGCGGCACCGACTGCCATGAAGAAAAGTTGTAAGATACAGAAAATTAAAGGTGGGCTAGTAAGCCCACCCTACTTAAAACTAAAATTTAAAATGTCATTCTAAAAAAAGTCTATGTCACCCTGAACTGCGGATTTTGGCAAGTGCGCCGTGTGAGCGTAGCGAACCCAGCACGTCTTGGCGAGAGCTGCGTTGAGCCGGTCGAGCCGCCAATA
>CABUXT010000002.1 GCA_902495705.1 uncultured cyanobacterium | reverse complement strand
TATTGGCGGCTCGACCGGCTCAACGCAGCTCTCGCCAAGACGTGCTGGGTTCGCTACGCTCACACGGCGCACTTGCCAAAATCCGCAGTTCAGGGTGACTTAGTACGAGCAACAAGTTCCCTCGCCCCTTGAGGAAAAGGGCTAGGGTGAGGGTTTTTCAACACAATTGAACAGTAGTAATATCATTGTCCGAATCCTCACTCGAAATTGTAAACTTTCGAGTACCTCTCAAGTACAATTTCGGTCTCTCCCAATCGGAGAGACAAGGCTATGAATTTTAAAACAATGGTTTTGATGAACGTATTGATTTTGTACCATCTGAGCACATTTTCTTATTTGGTGTGCAAACAAGGTTATCTTCAATATACAAAGGCTCATCCGTTGTCGTTTTTAAAGTATACTTGCCGATTTTACACATTTTTCTGTTAGGAGTACACCATACAGAAACCTTGATTGGCGATTGTTCAGGATTTGTAACATTTTCCAATATCGCATTAGCAGGTAAAATTGTACCAATCATAATTAGTGCTAAGATTGTACATTTTTTCATACGTTATTCCCCAAGTAGAATGTTATCAATCAATCTTACACCGCCGACTTTGCACGCAATAAATACTCTTGTTTGGTTGTCTGCGGTTTTCATTTCATCAAGATTTTCTTCATTCATAAATTCTAGGTATTCAAGGTCGTGGTGCTCATTTAAGAATTGGTAAGCTGTTTCTTTGAGCGCCTCAACGTCTGTTATACCTTTTTTATAGCATTGTTTTATGTTGTTTAAAATTTTACTTAATGCAAGAGCCTGAACTTTGTCTTCTTCTGATAGATATTTGTTTCTTGAACTTAGTGCCAAGCCTGATTCTTCTCTTACGATTGGGCAAGGAATAATTTCTACAGGTATGTTTAAATCTTTAACCATCTTTTTTATAATGATTAACTGTTGAGCGTCTTTTTGACCAAAAAATGCGTAATCAGGTTGGACTATGTTGAATAATTTATTAACAACTGTGCAAACTCCATCAAAGTGACCAACTCTTGATTTTCCACAAAGTTTATTTACATAGAAAAATGGTGGAATAACGTAAGTTAAAAAGTCGTTTGTTCTCATTTGAGTATCTCCGTACATTTCATTAGGAGATGGGGCGAATACTATGTTAACACCAGCACCTTCGCATAATTTTTGGTCTGCCTCAAGTGTACGAGGATATTTGTCTAAGTCTTCTCCGGGGCAAAATTGGATAGGGTTTACAAATACAGAAACTACTACTCTATCACATTTTTCGACAGCTTTTTTTATTAGACTAAGATGACCGTTATGAAGAGCTCCCATTGTTGGAACTAAACCAACCGTCAAACCTTCTTTTTTCCATTGTTTAACTTGTTCTCTTACTTCCTTTATTGTGTGTAATAACATATTTCCTTCTTTCTGTTGTGCTTATGTTTAGTATGGGGTATTATGCACAACGCTTATTTTTATTAAAAAATTTCCTCCTCATTAGGAAATTTTCCACTTTTCACATCTTCATCAAATTGTTTTGCACAATTTAATATCAAACTTTTCATATCTCCATATTTACGTGCAAATTTTGGTTTAAATTCTGAGAATTTTCCAAATACATCATCGCAAACAAGAACTTGAGCATCACAATATTTACCGGCTCCGCAAGATATTGTAGGGACACTAATATTTTCTGTAATAAATTTGCCGCACTCTTGTGGAATCATTTCAAGAACAATTGCAAAAACTCCTGCTTTTTCAAGTTGTTTTGCCTGTTCTAAAATTTTTTCGGCTGCTTCTTGGTTTTTCCCTTGAATTTTGTAGCCACCAAGCGTATTCATAAATTGGGGGGTAAAGCCCAAGTGACCGATTACCGGTATTCCTGAATCAACGCAACGTTTAATCACTTCTAAAATATATCCACTGAAACCTTCAATTTTAACACCATTTGCACCTAGTTTAATCATTTGACCGCAATTTTTTATTGCTGTTGGAATATCTGTGTGATAACTCAAAAACGGCATATCCGTGATAACCATTGCGTGATTTACTCCTTTTGCGACAGCTTTGGTAAATATTGCCATTTCATCCACGCCGATAGCGTTTGTTGTTTCATAGCCCAAAGCTACCATTGCTAAACTGTCACCAATCAGAACGACGTCAATTCCTGCCTCATCTATGTATTTTGCGGTTGAGTAATCATAAGCCGTAAGTACAGAAAACTTTTCGTTTGATTCTTTATATTTTCTTAGTGTGTTTACTGTTATCTTTTTTACCATAGCGCAAATCCGTTTTCTTTAGTTTATTTAAAAAATCCTGAAGACTTCTTTTGACTTTTTCTGAACCAGTAATATAGCGCGCGTGCAACTCTGTTTGAGCTGTGTCTTACAAGTCCTTCTTTGCTGTCTTCGATAAGTTTTTGTGCGTATACTCTAATACCCATTTTCTTAACTTCTGCAATATCAAGTTTCACTGGGTAAGAGTTAGATTTTTGGTATTTATCTGCAAGTTTTTCAGGTAAATAATCGTTTACCAACACGGCATCAACGATTTTGTTTGAGCCGGCATGTTGAATTAAAGCTTTTAAGTGGTCAGAAACTTTGTAATTATCTGTTTCCCCCGGTTGAGTCATAATATTGCATACATAAATCTTTTTAGCCTTAGATTTAGCAATCTCTTGTGCAATTTCTTTAACCAAAAGGTTTGGAATAACACTTGTATACAAACTCCCAGGTCCAAGAACAATAAGTTCAGCATTTCTGATTGCTTGAATTACGTCAGGCAAAGCCTTGCAATTTGCTGGTTCTGTGAATAGTCTTTTGATTCTGCCGTGAGCTTCAGGAATTGTAGATTCACCGTGAATAATTCTGCCATCTTCCATTTCTGCAACAAGTTTCATATCATCAAGCGTTGCAGGTAAAACTCGACCTCTGATAGATAAAACTCTTGAAGATGCTCTAACGGCTGAAACCATATCGCCTGTGATATCGTATAGTGCTGTGATAAACAGGTTTCCAAAGCTGTGACCTTCTAATCCTGCGCCGTTATCAAATCTGTACTTGAATAATTTATTAACCAAATCTTCATCATCAGCTAATGCTGTGATACAGTGTCTGATATCTCCGGGAGGTAAAATCCCCATTTCTTCACGAAGTCTGCCTGAACTTCCGCCATCATCACCAACTGAAACTACTGCAGTTAAGTTGTTTGTGATATTTTTAACTCCGCTAAGCAACATAGATAAACCTGTTCCGCCGCCAACTGCAACGATTCTTGGTCCTCTGTTTAATTTTCTTCTTTTATATAAGTTTTCAAGAAGTACATCATTGTTTCTGTCTTCATCAATATCCATAATGGATAAGTTTGTTTTTTGCCAGCCTTTAAAAAATATAGCTGCACCAATCATAACGATTCCAAAAGCAAGCCATTCGGTTGAAATTTTAGTTGCAATTTTGCTGATAAATTGCATAGTATTATATATTGGCTGTAAGTCAAATAAAATCAACACACCGACAGTCATAAGCAATGCACCGATAAAAATAAGTGCAAACCATCTTTTTACTTGTAAGCCCGGAATTAACCAGCCTGCTTGTTTTGGCATTTTTATTTTCTTAATCATACTTATCCCTTTTTATCTGTAATATTAATCAACCCAACCTGATTTTTGAGCGTTTTTGTAATTGTACGGCAACGGTTCAATTATTTCTCTCGCCTGAATGATTAAATCTTTCGCATTCGGCAATTTGTTAGAGAAGTGAATTGAATCAGTTCTTACAATTGTTTTTCCGCCAACGTTATTAGAAACTTGAGAATTTTGCAACAAATCTTTCAATCTTTGGATAGATACATTTGTGTTTTCCAAGTCTCTTGCAGAAAAATCAATATTTCCATTAGCGTCATAAATTTTTTCAAGGTGAACCTCGTGAGCAACTTGTAGGTTTTCTTCCTCGCCTACTTGTGCCAAATTATCACCTGTTGCACCGTAATAAATTAACCATTTTGAACATTTTTTGATTGCTCTTGCGATTGTCCTTGAAGTTTCAATATTTTCGGCAGCTTGTCTGTACATTGCACCATGTGGTCTTACGTGTTCAATTTCCATACTGTAAGCGTTGGCAAATGTCATAATTGCACCGACTTGGTACATTACAAGTGCCTCAAGTTCGTCTGAATCAAGTTCCATTTGTCTGTAGCCAAATCCTTGGATATCATCAAACCCAATGTGCGCACCAACTACAACATTTTTAGCTTTTGCCTCTAAAAGTGCCTCTTTGATAGTGAGTGGGTCGCCGGCATGAAATCCGCATGAAATATTAACAGAACTAACGTAATCCAGTAATCTTGATTCGGTGCTGTTTTTGTAAATACCAAAACTTTGAGCCAAATCACAGTTAAAATCTATATTTTTAATAGCTTTTCTCTCTAATGTATTTTGCATAATTTTTTCAAATCCATATTAAATATATCCCATTTTATTATACACGCTCAAGATAATAAATCTATTCCTTTACATATTTTTAATACAAAGGGGTGGATGAGAGGATGGCATTAGAAATAAAGATACTAAGTTGAAAAGACACTAAGGTACTAAGGAATAAAGTAGGTCGGCTTTACCAAGCCGACAAATTTTAACAGGTGGGCTGGTTAGCCCACCCTACATGATTAAACAAACAAAAAGGTCTATGTCACCCTGAACTAGATTCAGGGTCTATCCATTTGATTGAAAACTAATGCAAAAATGTCAATTTTCAAAATCAGCATTGATAGATTCTGAATAGCAAGAAAATTATATGCTCATTTTTCGCATAAATTTTCTAAGCTTTCAGAATGACAATATTTATTTTATAAAAATGTAGTGTTGGGAAAACAAAGTGTCCCCACAATCGATTTAACTCCTAGGTCAAAAATCCGACAATAGCCCAAAGTGAACAGGTAAGAAACTTATCCCTTAACCATTTGTAAACTTTACTTGATTTTTTATATTTACCGTTGTACTATGGCTCTAGTCGAATGTAAATCAATATTCAAGTTTGGAATCTTGAAGGAAAGAGGTAACCATGAAAAAAGGAATTCATCCTGATTATAAGAAAACTACAATCAAATGTGTTTGTGGTAACGAAATCGAAACAGGTTCTGTTGTAGAAGGTTTGACAGTTGAAATTTGTAACAATTGCCACCCATTCTATACAGGTCAACAAAAAATCTTAGACTCTGAAGGTAGAGTTGAAAGATTCAACAAAAGATACGGAAAGAAAAACTAATAAGTTTTTTGATAGCTTTAAAAAGACCATCTTCTATGGATGGTCTTTTTTTAATCTTTTAATTTCAATAAAGATTTAAGTATTTTTAATAGTGTGGAATTAGGCTTTTTCTCACTATGTGCGGTATTTGCGATATATATTTTTATTTGTTCTTTTAGGTTATGGTGCTTATTTTGACTCATAATTGTATATTATAATATACAATTATGTATTTTACAATAACCTTTATTGAATACTAGAATAATTTATCATTATAGAATGGATTATAAGAGTTTAAGTAAGAAGTTTGGAAATAGATTAAAATATTACAGATTAATGCAAGGTTATACTCAAGAAAAACTCGCAGAAAAGTTGGGTGTAGATTCGCATTATGTCAGTGATATCGAGTGTGGTACAAGAAATATCACATTCAAAACTCTGTGGAAATTAATGACAGCTTTAGAGGTTGAACCTTCAAAATTGTTTACGTTTGATTAATATTTTGCACATGTTCTATGTTTTGTCTATCATGCAAAAAGCAATAAAAAGGAGTATGGGCAATGGAAAATAATAATAAACCGATAGTAAACCTGATATCAAAACCTGATAATATGTTAAAGACGATTTATACAGCATGTCGAACTTGTTACAGCGCAGATTATCCGATTGATATTTATGAAAATGCTACTGATGAAGAAAAGATGTTAAAACTTATCAAAAGAGTTATCGGTTCAGGTCATTATTCAACAATTGAACATATTCAGGTAAGTTTTGCTATATCAAATGTTTCAAGAGCATGCACTCACCAATTGGTACGTCACAGGCACATGTCTTTTTCTCAAAAATCTCAGCGATATGTGAAAGAAAAAGGACAATTTGATTATATTATTCCGCCGACTATTGAGAAAAATCCTGAGTTAAAGGAAAAGTTTATCAAATTTATGGGACAAATTTCTGACCAGTATCAAGAATTTGTTGAGGCTGGTATTCCGGCTGAAGATGCGCGTTTTGTTATGCCAAATGCTGCCGCAAGTTCTCTTGTTGCAAGTTTGAATTTGCGAGAAATGATTCACCTTGCTAATTTGCGTTTGTGTACAAGGGCGCAATATGAAATCAGATGTCTTGTAAAAGGTATGTGTGATGCTTTGGTTGCCGAAGAACCTTGGTTAAAAGAATATTTGGTACCGAAGTGTGAAAGGTTAGGTTTCTGCGATGAAGATAAGTCTTGCGGACGCAAAATCACAAGGGCTGAACTCTTAGGACAAGGTAAATAAATGAAAGCATTAATTCAGAGAGTAAAAAGAGCATCTGTCACTATTGACGGTCAGTTGTATTCAAAAATCGGACAAGGGTTGCTTGTTCTGTTGGGTGTTGAAAAAGGGGATGAAAAGCTCAATGCGGAAAAACTTGCGGATAAGCTTTCAAAACTTCGTATTTTTGAAGATGAAAATGAGAAAATGAATCGTTCAATATTGGATATTGAGGGCGAAATGCTTATTGTGTCTCAATTCACGCTATGCGGAGATTGCAAAAAAGGTACTCGACCAAGTTTTGACAAATCAGCACCTCCTGAAATTGCAAATGAACTTTATGAATATTTTATAAGTCAGGTTAAATCTTTAAATATCCCTGTTCAAACAGGCAAATTTGGTGCTATGATGGACGTTGAACTGATTAATGACGGACCTGTTACCTTTATGGTTGAAAAATAAATTGTTCATGGTACTTGCACATATTTAAAAGTCATGTTAAAATAATACAGTAAGTTATTTTTTTTATTTGAAATCGATTTATATTGTGAGGATGTTACCTTAAATTTATTTTTATTATGAGTTATTTTTTAATTAAGAGGCTTTTATTATGTATGTAAACAAGTGCATTAAGTGCGGTCGTGAGTTTGAAACAAAAAACCCTAAAAGAGTAATTTGTCCGGATTGTTTGTATCCTGATAAAAAAATGATGGTTAGCGCTGATAATAGTGGTTCTGATGCAACATCTTCAGCACCTGCTCAATCTCAAGATGCGCAACCAAGAAACAGTTATTCAACAGAAAATAGACCACAATTCTATAGTAGTTATTCAAGCGGTGGGGATGATAATAATAATCAAAGACCATATAGACCTCAGCGCCAATATAACAATCAAGGTGGTTACAACCGCGATAACAGAGGTTATAACAACAATCGTCAAGGCGGTTATAACAATAATAGATACAATAATAATCAAGGCGGATACAATCGTGATAACAACAGAAACAACAATTATCAACGTAGACCGCAAAATAATAGATTTAATAACAATAGAAGACCAAATAACAGAAATGCAGCTCCAAAACAGTTGTTGGTAAGTAGAGAACAACTTGAACAAATTGAATTGTTATACAAGTTGATGTTACCATTGCCAAATCCTGATGCGCATGAAGTTATTGGTGAAAAAATTGGTTTAGAACCAAGAAAGGTATTTTTTGGTATCAATTTAGTTAGACAAAAAATGATGTTACCAAAATTACCGTTCCCTAAACGTAAATTGGCTATCACACCAGACCAGTTAAATGCAATAAAGATGTTGTATGAACCTTTGTTGCCATTGCCTCCAATTGGTTGTCACAAAATTATTGCAGCCCAATTGAAAATGGATGAATGGAGAGTTCACGTAGGTATCGGTTTGGTTCGAGCTCAAATGGGCTTAGAACGTTGGAATCAAGATAGACCAGATGCGCCGGAAGAGTTTAAAAATCAAAAAGCGGAAACAACTGAAGCTGAAAAACCTGCAAAGAAAACTACTAAAAAGGCAGCAAAAGCCAAGGCTGAAGAAACTCCAGCTGAAGTTGAAAAAACAGTAGAAGATACAGCGGTTGTTGAAGAAGCTCCAAAGAAAAAACGTGGCAGAAAGCCAAAAGCAGCTGCAGAAGCTCCTACGGAAGAATAGCTATGAATAAATATGTATCAGTTGGAAAAATTGTAAATTTCCATGGAATTAAAGGTGAAGCTAAAGTCGGATATTCAAAAAATCAACAAGACTTTTTTTCAGCCCTTGATACTGTTTATTTAAAGGATAAAGATTCTTACACTCCGTTGCATATTGTATCGGCAAAACCTTTAAAAAATATGATGATTGTTAAATTTGAAGGTATTGATTCAATTAACGACATTATCGATTTGAAAGGTAAATTGCTATTTGTTGAAGAGTCTGTAATTAGAGAGAATTTGAGCGAAGATGAATTTTTGATTGATGAGCTTGTAGGATTGGAAGTTTTTGATAATGAAACAGAGCAAAAACTTGGGTTTGTTATTGGGGTTTCTAATAATGGCGCAAGTGATTTGATTTCTATCAAGACTAATTCAAAAAAGATTTCTCTAGTGCCGTTTGTAAAAGCTATAGTTCCTATTGTGGATATAAAGAATAAGAAAATTATGATTAACAATCTTGAGGGACTTTTGGAATGAGGTTTGATGTTTTAACTCTTTTTCCAGAGATTATTGAATCTTATTGTAGCGTGAGTATTATGAAACGTGCTAAAGATGGTGATGTTTTTTCTCTAAATACTATAAATCCTCGAGATTATACGTTAGATAAGCACAACAAAGTTGATGATACTCCTTATGGTGGTGGGGCAGGAATGGTTTTGATGCCTCAACCTTATATTGATGCTTATGCCAATGTCGAAAAGCTAGAAAATTCAATCACTGTTATGCTATCACCTCAAGGAGAACCTTTGAATGAAAATTTGGTTTTGGAGTTGGCGCAATATGACCAAATTATAATGCTTTGTGGTCATTATGAAGGCTTTGATGAACGAATTAGAGAAATCATTAAACCTAGAGAAATTTCATTAGGTGATTTTGTTTTAACAGGTGGAGAGTTGCCTGCACTTTGTTTGTTGGATTCTGTAAGTCGAAAATTAAATGGTACATTGGGCAAAATTCAATCAGCAGAAGATGATAGCTTTTCAAATGGACTTTTAGAATATCCCCAATATACCAAACCTAGGGATTTTAGAGGATATAAAGTTCCAGAAGTTTTGTTAAATGGCAATCATAAAGACATAAACGAATTCCGTCATACTCAGCAAATTGAGCGTACAAAATTGCGCCGTCCTGATTTGTATAAAAAATGGAATGAAAATAAGTAATTAGTATTTTACGCTTTTGTAAAATTTGTACATCAAACGGGTTAGGTCATCATTAGCTTGCATTGCTGTATTCATCTCTTCGATAAGGTCTTTGGTTGGTGCATTTGATTCCATCATAAATAATTCACTTGGAGTAACATTAAGGACTTTTAGGAGTTTTTCGAGATTTTCAGCAGAAGGGTAATATTTCCCATTTTCAATATGGCTGATACTAGAAGTGTCTAGTTCTACTAGTTCAGCTAATTTTTCTTGAGTTATCCCTCTAGTTTTTCTGATTTTTTGTATTTTCTTTCCAAGTAATTTTTTGATATCCATATATTTCTATTATCGTTCAATGTCTATTTTTATATAATTGAGTAAAACTCAATATTAATCTTGACATATTGAGTTTTAAATCTATAATTAATAAAAATTATGGCAAAAAGAGGATGAGTGATATGAAAAAGTTAAGTTGTGGATTTACTTTGGCTGAGGTGTTAATTACTTTAGGCATAATTGGTGTTGTTGCAGCAATGACTATTCCAAATTTGATTC
This sequence comes from uncultured cyanobacterium, assembly GCA_902495705.1. Taxonomy (GTDB): domain Bacteria; phylum Cyanobacteriota; class Vampirovibrionia; order Gastranaerophilales; family Gastranaerophilaceae; genus Zag111. The sequence continues at coordinate 123,877 of CABUXT010000002.1, read as the reverse complement.
AAAATCAGCAAAAAAGAAAAATGGAGGCGGTATTAAAAGAAGATTACTCTATATTACAGCAGGTTGTTAAATTTACTGAATATGATGATGTGTCGTTGGATTTGGCTATTCCTGACAGTACAGAAGGAATGAAATTATGGTTTGAAACTTTTATGAAGCCTCATTTAAAATATGGTGCTATATGCTACAATAAAGCTGGTTGTTGGCAAAATAAAGGACATGCGAAGGCTTTAACAGGTGCTATTGCATATGCAGATAATAATGCTATTGGTATTGGTCAAGGACTTATTACAATAAGGTTGCTAAATGGGTCTAATTTATGTATTGATGGGTGGACAAGCCCAACGCATTTAAAGAGTATTTTTGGGGTAGATGTTCCTTCGTCTTCTTTAATTATGTATATAGATGTCAATGGGGATAGTTTACCAAATACTGTTGGAAAGGACATTTTTATTTTTGTATGGACTCCAGATGAAGGTCTTGTTCCAGCAGGAAAGGATGTTTCAAAAGAGTTAGTAGATAAAAATTGTAGTATGTCAGCAGGTGGAAGCACCGCGGGTTACTATTGCATGAAAAAAGTGAAAGATAATGGGTGGGTAATTCCGGATGATGTTTGGAAAGCTAAAGTAAAATGATTTAACAAATCGTTATGACTTTATTGGGCCTCCTGGGACTCCCAAACCAAAGAAATTTTTGACGATTTTTGCTATTGCATAAACTCCAAGACCACCTGCGCATGCTTTTGCAGGCATTCCTTTAGCAAATAATGCACCAAGTCCCAAGCCTAGTGGTACAACATCATCAACAAGTTTTGACGTAAATCCTTTTATGTAGCCTATTCCTAGGTTGAAAAATCTTCTCCAACCTTGGTCAAGTTCCATTTCATAGGCTTTATCTTTTATGCCTTCTGAAATTTTGCTCATATCAGTTAAGTACATATCATTATTTAGGTAATATGCTGCGGCATTTGCATCTTTTTCACTTGCATAGAGGTCAGCTTGAAGTTTACCCACATAATGTGACTCATATCCAACAGCAGCTAATGCTCCAATTCCCAAACCTTTGGTGATTAGCTTTAGTGGACTTCTAAATGGGCTTGTTATTGATGATATTATTGTCATAATTATACCTTTTTACTTTCGTCTGCTTGTTTTTCTTCTGCTTTTTTAGGTGGTTCTTGTTGTTTTTTGTTATCTTTTACTTCAAATTCTTTTTCAACTTGTTTTCCTGACATTTTTAATAATATATTACTTGCATCTACTGCATCTTGTCCGTATCCGTCAGATTTTTGTTGCATTTTTTGAAGAACTCCTACGGTATAATCATCACCTGTCACGATTCTTCCTTCCAATGCTGAAAGTGCAATCAATCTGATTTCTTCTGATGGGTCTTGCAACATTTTGTTGATTAAAGCGGTTAGCGCTTTATCATCATGTCTTGAGTCATCTTCTGCTAATCGTGCATAAACTTCTTTAGCTGCGTTTAATCGGACTTCTTTTTCTTGACTGTTCAAGTAATTTTCAAGATTTCTGATATAATCGTCAGTTAATTCGACAATCTTTCTTTTTTCGGTTTTCTTTTTGTCGTCGTCATTATTTGTGGAATTTACTTTATCTCCGTTTTCGGCTTTGTTTTCACCGTTTGTTGTTGTATTATTGTTATTTGTTGTTGTGTTGTTGGTGGTCGTTGTATTGTTGTTATTGTTTCCAATTGTCCCGTTATTGGTTCCGTTGTTTACGTTTCCGTTTTGTTCGCCATTATTTACATTGCTTCCGCCACCTGCCTGTTGAGGTTGTTGCCCTGCTACAGCATTAGGGTTGTAGTTTGGATAAAGTTTGCCATCAGCACCTACTGTTCCGGTATAATATCCTGACGGGTAACAAGGTATGCCACAATTACAGCCGTTTGGTTGAGGGAATGCATTTCCATTCATTCCACCTGCTCCACCTACTGTTGGGTTCATAATTTGAATATTAACCGCTGATGCTGTTGGTGGTGTAGCTTGAGCTTGTGGGTATTGTGGATAATATACATTTTGAGGTGGCAAATATCCTTGCGGATACTGTGTTTGCGTAACCGTTGGTTGTTGAACTTGTACCGGAGCTTGTTGAGTTTGAGTGTTTATTGGATTAGTTGAAACTCCTGCACTTATATTCTTCTGTGGTTGAATGTTGTTTTGATTTGAGACTTGCATCGTACGTAACTTCCCTAAATTCTACCTATTATATAAAAGTATTTTTATTGGACTTTTTTGCTTTATTGTAAAGTTTTGTGAATTAAAAATGAGCACAATCCTTTAATATGAGTAGTATCTTGTTATTTTGTTATAAAAATACTCTTGCCTTTTTATTTTTTGTCATGTATAATTTTTTTGTAGATTAAGGGTTTACGAATAGTTTTTCGTAATGGATGTTGTTCCCTTGATAAAAGAAAGAGATTAACTCCTTTAGATGAGTCCAACGGAATTTAATTACAAGTATATAAAAGATAATGCAAGTGCAGGTAGCTGGCGCAGAGGTTATGAGTACCATACAAAAGATATGGTGTTTGATAATTATCCTGAAAAGAATTTTTATATGGGAAAAGTAAAAGGTAATTTTCAGGACCATTATAATACAGATTTGATTTTTAAAAAGAACAAAGTTGAGGCAAGGTGCAACTGCCCTTTAAAAGAAGAGTGGTGTAAACATGCTGTTGCTGTGGCATTAAAAGCAATAGATGAGCATGCTTATGAAGATTGGTTGGAAACAAAATTTGGCATGGAATTTGATTTCCCTGATGAGAATACCGCCTTAACTACAGAACCAACTGGAAGTTATATTTTTCACTTTAATCCTAAAAGAAAGGCTAATTTCTTCTCAGTTTTGGTTCGTTCAAGAGAAACAGGCAAAATTGTAAGGCAAATTGAGCCGATTTTGCGTGCAGTAATTGAGGCTCAAAAGCAGGATGCAAGTTTTGAACTAAATGATTCTCAAAAAGTTGAAATTATGATATTTCAACAGCTTTTGAAGATTTCAAGGCAGGATAAAAAAGCTGGATGGTATGACATTCCTATTTCAAAGTTTGGTCCTATGTTTACTTTGTTATCTCGAGCAGATGAAGTTTTGGATGAAAAAACAAAAGAACGTTTAAAATTTACGGATAAAGAATGGAAGCTAGTTCTTTATGTAAATACATCTAATACCGCAGGAACTTTGTTGTTGTCATTGGAATGGCAAAGACCTGATAAAGATGATGTTTATCCGTTTGAAGAAGTTAGATATTTTTCTAGACATTTGAAATGGGGAAGGTACAAAAATATTATTTTCCCGACAAATGTTGCAATACAAAATATTCCGCAAAATATTATAAAATCTTCATTTACAGATTTGAAAGATTCAGAAGGTGGTAAATTTATTTATGAAGATTTGCCAAAGTTGCAAGCAGTTATGGATGTTGTAGTCGATGAAAAAATTTCAAAATTGATGTTAGAACAACGTCCTCCAGTAAATGTTGTGACTATGGGAATTGATTATGACCAAAGTTTGAAAGCATCTTTGGATTTTGAGTATGATGGGGTGCGTGTTCCTTATTCAAAATCTAATACCGATAAAACACAGTATATTACGGTGAAAAAGCCTGATGAAGATTTGATTTATTGGGTAAAGAGAAATCCTAAACACGAAAATGAAGCCTATGCCATGCTTTTGGCTTGTAAATTCGTTCCTATGCAGACAAATAATTTGGCATTGGAAAAAGAAAATGCAATCGATTTTTACAATTATTATTTGAAACAAGCAGGCGAAGGCTGGAGATTTGAAGAAAAGGATGATATGTCGTTTTTCAAATTGATGGACGAACCTTTCAAATTGTGTGCAAAAATTGACTTTTCTGATGAACAACCTGACAGTTTTGATATAAATATTTACGGTCAAGCAGGGGATGAAATTATCAACTTTGATGAAATTTATGAAACTATTCAAAGTGGTGAAAAATACGCACGTATTAGAAGTTTAGGGTTTGTAGAATATCCTGCTCAGAATATTTATTCAATGATGAGGTCGTTCAACTCATTTGATGTTTATAGAAATCCTGATAACAGATTTACCGTAAAAACATACCGCGCAGGTTTAATCAACGAGTTGAAAAACCTTGGTGCAGAGCTTATTTTAAGTGACAGATTTAAAACTTTCTGGGAACAAATGTCAACGTTTTCTACCGTTGAAGAACTTACTTTGCCAAAAGGTATAAATGCTGAGTTCCGTGAATACCAGATGAAAGGTTTCGGCTGGTTGTGGTTCATGTACAAATACGGTTTGAACGGTATTTTGGCTGATGATATGGGGCTTGGTAAAACTTTGCAGGCTTTGACGGTTTTGCAAAAGGCTAAAGAAGAAGACGGTCCAATGCCAACCCTTGTTATTGCACCGACAACGGTTGTATTTAACTGGGAATCTGAAATTCAAAAATTTGCACCGACTCTATCTTGTTTGAAGTTGCAAGGCGGAGAAAGAAAGCAATTCTTTAAGAAAATTCCTGAGTATGATGTTGTAATTACAAGTTATGCTTTGGTTAGACGTGATATTGCAAAATTAAAAGATGTTAATTTCCGCTATATAATTTTGGATGAATCGCAAAATATCAAAAACGCTACATCTCAAACAGCACAAGCGGTTAAACAATTGAACTCTCAACACAAATTGGCACTTTCAGGTACTCCGATTGAAAATAAACTTGAAGAATTGTGGTCTGTGTTTGATTTCTTGATGCCGGGATTCTTGTTTACAATGGCGGATTTCAATTCAAGATATGTTAATCCGATTATGGAACGTCAGGACAAAATCGTTGAAAAACGTTTGAAATTGCAGATTTATCCGTTTATCTTACGCCGTATGAAACGAGATGTTGCAAAAGATTTGCCTGACAAGGTTGAAAACATTGCATACTGTGAATTAACAGATGACCAAAGAGATTTCTACTTACAAGTTCTTGACAGTACAAAAGAAGAATTGTTCAAATCTATTGAGCAAAACGGACTTGAAAAGAGCAGATTGTCTATTTTCTCAGCACTTCTTAGAATGCGTCAAATCTGCTGTCACCCAAGATTGTATGATAAGAATAATGTTAAAAACGTTATTTCATCAGGTAAGTTTGAAAAACTTAAATCAATGTTGGAAGAAATTATTGCAGAAAAACATAGAATCTTGTTGTTCAGCCAATTTGTGGATATGTTGGATATTATCAAAGTTTGGCTTGAAAAATCAGGTATTAAGTATGAATACTTGACAGGTAAAACAAAAGACCGTCAAGGTGCAGTTGAAAGATTTAATTCTGACCCGACAATACCGATTTTCTTAATCAGTTTGAAAGCCGGCGGTACAGGTTTGAACTTGACCGGTGCGGATTATGTAATTCACTATGACCCTTGGTGGAACCCTGCTGTTGAAGACCAAGCTACAGACCGTGCTTATCGTATCGGACAAACTAAGAAGGTATTTGTTTATAGACTTATTACTAAAAACACGGTTGAAGAAAAGATTCAAAAACTTAAAACAATCAAGCGTAACCTTGTTGATAGCGTAATTTCCGTTGACAGAAATATTACAAAATCGCTTACTATGGACGATATTAGAGAAATTTTCTCAGTTGATTAGCTGTATTAGAGGGCAGGACAAGAGGTCAGGATTGCGGACTAAAATGTAGGTCTGCTTTACTAAGCCGACTAAAACAAAAGTCATGTCATTACGAGGAGCGATATTTTACAAATAATATAATAGACATTACAACGCGACGTAGTAATCACCCACTAGTAAGTGAGGCTGTCCGCCCTTGGGGGGGCGGACCGAAATCTTTGATTTCGAGGTGGGGGATATGACTGATATGTTGTGGATTACCACGTCACTTTGTAAAAAACAATGTAACATTTGCAAATAAACTTTCCTCGTAATGACATGATTTTATGTAAACCGCACAGGTCTATGTCATTCCGAATTTATTTCGGAATCTCTAATAAGACATATTAGTCATATATGAATTTTGTAATATTTGAGACCCTGAAACATTGCAGTCGCATAAAACGTGACTCCACTTCGTTTCGCACTCTGCTCCTGCGGTTCAGGGTGACACATGTTCCCTCGCCCCTTGTGGGAGAGGGGAAGGGTGAGGGGTCAAAGACTTGCAAAAATAAATCAGAATTGATAGATTCTGAATAGCAAGAAAATTATGTATTCGCCAAGCTCATACAAATTTTCTAAGTTTTTAGAATGACATTATCTTCATTGATTGTTTTTCAAATTTTGCTCAATACAAAATATTTTAACCATATAAAATGTCCTAACAACATGACATGTAAGCATAAAATCTCCAAAATAGCAATGTTTTATCTTGCAAATTTTTGTTATATCAACTGGTATGGTAAAAAAGATGAGTAAAGTTTTCCATAAAAAGTTTGGAAAGCGTGTCCGAGAGCTCCGAAAGGCTAAAGGTATGACGCAGGAACAATTGAGTTTGGAAATTTTAGCCGATAATTCTTATATCGCAAATATCGAAAATGCTCATCGAGATATTCCGCTTTCAAGGATTAGATTGATTGCGAAAGCGCTAGGTGTTGAGCCTTATGAGCTATTGAAATTTTAGAGGGTTATTATGGTAAAGTTACAACAACAAGAATTTAATGATTTTTATGAACAAAAAATAAAACCGATTATCACTCCGTTTGAAAAGAAACGTGCAAGTATTGCGTTTCAAAGGTATGTTTCGGTTGTGTTCGGAATTTTATTTTTGCTTATTGGCGGATATTTGCTGGTTCAAGATAATCTGCTTGGGGTGATTTTTGTTGTTATAGCCTTTATTCCGGCTCTTTATGTTTGGTCTTTGGATGTGCAGTTTAAAAAAACTTTTAAAAAAGAAATAACTTCAAAAATTTTGTTGCTCTTTGGAAATTTGTATTTTTCAGATAAGAAAAACGCAATTCCTTATGGTGATATCCAAGATTGGGGGCTATATCCGGCTGCAGAAGGTAAAACTGATGATGATGTAATTATTGGATTATATAAAGGTTGTAATTTCCTAATAAACGAATGTGGTTTATATCACATGGAAGCTCGCAGGTCGTATTGTACTGGTAAAACTCACTTAAAACGAGTTTATGATTTTAGCGGTTTGATTATAAAAATTCAAATGAAAAAAGCATTTACTTGTCAAACTATTGTCGGAATCTCTGGCAAATGCAGAAAACCGAACAATCTGTTTCAAGAGGTGTTATTAGAATCAATCGCGTTTATGCATAATCGCAAAGTCTATTCAACAGACCAAATTGAAGCAAGGTATTTATTGACAGCAGGTTTTATGGATAGATTGTGCAAACTTGGTGATAATTTTAAATATGCAGCAACAATGGGCGGAGGACTTGACTCTACAAATCAAGTAACTTCAGCATTGTCTCTTGCTGATTATACAATTGGGGATGCCAAGGACGATACTGTTGCTGCTGCGTTTGTTGGTGGGTTTGTTTATTTGTTCGTTCCAAATAATAAGGATTTCTTTGAGATTGATACAAAAAGAACTTTATTTGACTCGGAACAATATTATACTATATACAAACAAATCAATTCGATTTTGGAAATTATTGATTTCATGAAATTTGATAAAGATTTGGGTATGTAGAGAGATGTTTCAGTCACGTTGAAGTGTGGAACGTAGAATTTTTAAGGTGGGCTTAGCCCACCCAACTTTATTACTATGTCACCCTGAACTTTACAAAGCGAACCATTGAACTAGAGCGAAATGAGTGAGCCTGTATGCGGGCGCAGGCTGAGCTGATTCAGGGTCTATCCATTTGATTGGAATATAGTGCACAGAAGTCAACTTTTCAAAATCAGTATTGATAGATTCTGAATAGCAAGAAAATTATGTGTTCGTAAAGCTCACACAAATTTTCTAGGCTTTCAGAATGACATTTTTTTCAGTCATTCCGAACTTGTTTCGGAATCTCAAATAGAACATATTACTCTTTTGTAAAATTTGTAAATTACCTGCATCGGCAGCTTGGGCTTTGGCTGCCGTCTCGGCAAATATAATATCCGCTTTTACCACAATAGGCAACTCCGCCGTGATGTGAGCAACAACCGCTTCTTTCTACCGTTTGCGGTATTACGTTTTGAGATACTGCAACATAGCTGATACCTGTGCTGATAGCAAGTGCTAAAATTGATAATGCAAAAAATCTTTTCATATTTTTACCCCTTTCCTAATCACGTATATGGAAACATGGCTTAGCCCTTGTTTCTATTCGCCATGTGGGCAATTTTAGTCTTTTGGAATGAGAATTTTTGCCTCTACATTTTTGACTCTATCAATTGAGTTGTTAAATCCGTTTAATAATTCGGCAGCGGTTTGGGCGTTGTAAAATTTTCCGCTTGTCACAAGTGCGGTACATTTTAATTGTTCCAAATCCTCATCATTTTGTACATTGAAGGCGATTACATCAATAGAAACATCTCGTCTGATTTTAATTAAATTCATCACAAAGGTGCAAGGGCTTTCGTCACAATTTTCACCACCATCAGTCAGTAAAATTATATGTTTTTTGCCTGAAAATCCCATAAAATCATATTTTATGGCTTGTTTTAAAGAATATGTGATGGGAGTCATTCCGCGTGGTTTTGCTCGTTGCAGAGTTTGTGCAATATAAGGTGCGTTATTTTTCAAAATTGGACTGACTAGGGTGGATGCTCTGCAAGCTTCCATTGGGGTAAATCCCATCCTGTGCCCATATATTCTTAATCCGACCCAAGCGTTTGTGTTAATTTTTGGCAAAATTTCTTTCATTGTGTCAATCATCAAATCGACTTTCCGCGAACCTTCAAGTGGCTCTGTCATACTGTTTGAAAAGTCGAGGATGAACAAAATTCGCTCACCCTGTTCGGATTCAAAATTGTTTTTAAATTCTTGTGGAGTGTGCAGACCGTATTGGGATGAAATTGTCGGCAAACATAGTAATCCCAATATAAAAGCGCTAAGTAAAACTTTTTTCATACAAGAAGTTTAAATATATTTAATGTGAATTTTAATTATACATATTGGCGGTTTTGTTGTTTAAATTTTAAACTTTATATTTAATTCTGCTTGTAATATCATTGAAATATAAGGAAAAGGATTGAAAAATGGCTACAAATAGAGAAATTATAAAACAAGCGGAAAAAGATTTAAGAGAACAATTTGAAATAATTGACGAAATCAGAGATGAGAATCAGGAAAAAGTTTTGCAGGCTTTCATTGATAACAGAGTCGCTCCTGAACATTTTTATACTGTTTCAGGCTATGGGCATGACGACTTGGGTCGTGAAGTGTTAGATAAAGTTTTCGCTCAGGTTTTCAAAACAGAAAAAGCTTTGGTTAGAATACATTTTGCATCAGGCACTCATACATTGGCTTGTGCTTTGTTTGGAAATTTGAAATACGGTGACAAATTGTTATCAGTTGCAGGCACTCCTTACGATACGATGCAAGAAGTTATCGGAACAATGGGAGATGAAGAAACAAGACGCTCTTCTCTTATTGGGAATGGGGTTTTGTATGACGAAGTTCCATTATTAAATGAAACGGATATCGATTTTGAAACTTTGGAAAAAATGGTTGACGATAAAACTACAATGGTCTTGATTCAACGTTCAAAAGGGTATTCAACACGTAAATCTTTGACAATTGAAACTATTGAAAAGATTTGCAAGGTTGTGAAAGCGAAAAATCCAAATTGTATATGTTTTGTTGACAATTGTTATGGAGAATTTGTTGATTCAAAAGAACCGACAGAAGTCGGAGCTGACTTGATGGCAGGTTCTTTGATTAAAAACCCTGGGGGTGGAATTGTTGAGGCAGGCGGTTATATCGCAGGTAAAGAACTGTTGGTTGAACGTGCCGCAACAAGATTGACTGCTCCTGGAATAGGTAGTGAAGGCGGTGCAATGTTTAATCAACACCGTTTGATGTTCCAAGGTTTGTTTATGGCGCCGTCTGTTGTTGCAGATGCTGTGAAAGGCGCAATCTTAGCATCAAAAATTTTTGATGAAATCGGTTATGATTCTTCTCCAAAATATAACGAGAAACGTACTGATATTATCCAAAATATTACGTTTGGTGCTCCTGAACCTTTAGAAGAATTTTGCAAAACAATTCAATCCTTGTCTCCGATTAATGGGTATGTAACGCCGATTCCCGAATATATCCCCGGATATGAGGACCAGGTTATTATGGCAGGCGGAACATTTATTGAGGGTTCTACGATTGAACTTTCCGCAGATGGTCCAATGAGGGCTCCTTATGTTGCGTATATGCAGGGTGGTTTGAATTATTCGCATGTTAAAATCGCTCTTACTAAATTCTTAGACAAAATTAATTCTAAAAACTAGTGTAAACAAATGTAACAAATAAATAAAAAATATATCAATTTTATATACTAAAAATCCTTAATTAATATGTAAGCAATGTGTGCTTTATGCTAATTGAGGATTTTTTATGAGTGAAGATTTTAAAATTAATGGCAAAAGCTTTGATTTTTCTCAAGTTTCCAAAAACGGAGTAAAAAAAGATAAATCTATTGAAGATAACAAGGCTATGAACCTCATCTTTGACAAATACAACACAACCAAAGATGATAAACTTGATTCAAAAGAGTTGGCACAAATGCTTGCAAATGTGAAAAAATACGATTCTGACGGTAATAAAGAAATTTCCGATAAAGAGTTTGAGGCATTGGCAACAGATTTGAATAAAGGTGCCGATGAAAATTCTAAGGTTAAAGCAGAGGATTTGAAGTCCTTCTATTCTCATGTCATAGAACTTGGAAACAGCGACACTGAAAAAGTTGCGGTTGCTGATGTCGTAAAAGATGACAAACCTGCTGATGATGAAAATAAAACATTTACATATACTGTCCAAATGGATGAAAGTTTCACTGGGATTATCAAGCGTTCATTGCAGGCTAAAGGGATAGAAAATCCGACTGCCGAACAAATCCAAGAGGCAAAAGATAAATTTAAGGAAAATAACCCTGACACAGTAAAAACTGCAAAAAACGGTGTTGAATTTTTGCTTGTCGGTGCAGAAGTAAAACTCGAAGGTGAATTGGAAAATAAAAACAATTCGCAAGAACAAATAGATGCTTGGGCTGCAAAATACGGTAAAGGTGCAGCTGCAAAAACTGGAGGTTCGACTCAAACAACAGGCGCGCAGGCGGAAGAATCCCAAGGTTCAAATGTAGATAAAAAAGCCAAAGATGCAGGTTATCGCAATACTTGGGGCGACGGTATCTATTATGATGAAAAGAAAAAAGTTCACATGGCGTATAACGAAGAAACCGGCGAATTTGAAGAAGTTCCACACTTAAAATATGTTGGCAAAGACGGTTCAAGGCGATATGAAACAAAAGTCGCTGACGGTTCAATAATTTCTCAAACTACAGATAAAGATGGCAATGAAACAGGTATTCAGGCTCGAAATTCTGAAGGAAAAGCCTACTTGAATAAAGAATATGCTGCGAAAAAATTAGGATTGAGAAAAACATATAATGGCAATGTTTACTATAGCGAATCGAAAAAAATGCACTATAGATGGAATGAAAAAACGCATACCTATGTACCATTGCCGGATGTTAAACAGATGAATAAAGATGGAACATACTACGACACCAAAGGTCAGAAAAAGAAATTTGAATAGGTGATTGAGTTTTTTCTCTGAGGAAACTTGTCTGTGCTATTGTCATTCTGAACTCGTTTCGGAATCTCAAATTAAGCACGTAGTTCTAAGTCACCCTGAACTGCGGATTTTGGCAAGTTCGCCGTGTGAGCGTAGCAAACCCAGCACGTCTTGGCGAGAGCTGCGTTGAGCCGGTCAAGCCGCCAATAATCCAAGACGGATTCAGGGTCTATCCATTGTTTTTTAGTCATGCTGAACTTGTTTCAGCATCTCAAATAAAACATATTAGTCATATATAAAATTTGTAATATTGGAGACCCTGAAACAAGTTCAGGGTGACATCGAATATAATTTGTTAGAATGACTTTTTTGTAAAGTTTTATAACCTACCTAAAAACTTACGTGCGTATGAAATTATGCCTATCGCTTGGGTACTGTTCAATTTGTTTTTTGTATGTTACAATGTCAGGGCACATATAAATGTGTACATGAAAAATTTAGTGTATAGAAGTTATAAGAAGAAGTGAGGTAAAAATTATGGCATTACCAAATGTAGCGTATTTTTCTATGGAAATAGCTATGGACCAATCACTAAGCACTTATTCAGGTGGTTTAGGATTTTTGGCAGGTTCACACATGTTATCTGCAGGTTACCTGCAAATGCCTATGGTTGGGGTTACAATGTTATGGTCTTACGGTTATTATGACCAACGTATCGACCATTCAGGAAATGTTGAAGTTGCATACATTAGAAAATATTATGATTTTCTAACTGATTGCAATGCTGAAACAGAAGTTGAGGTTTTTGGTGAAAAAGTTAAAGTTAAAGCTTATTTAGTTAAACCTGAATTGTTTGGAACTTGTCCTGTTTACTTGTTGACTACTGATATTGATGGCAACAGTGACTGGGCTAAGAGCATTTCATACAAATTGTATGACGGTAACGAAAAAATCAGAGTTGCTCAAGAAACAGTTTTGGGTATTGCAGGTGTTAGAATCCTTCAAAAAGTTGGTTACAACTTTGATGTAATCCACATGAACGAAGGTCATGCTCTTCCTGCTGCTTTTGAATTGTTGAGACAATTCAACGGCGACTTGAACGAAGTTAAAAAACGTACAGTATTTACAACTCACACACCTGTTGCTGCAGGTAACGAAGTTCACTGGGTTGATACATTGTTAGAAGGCGGTTTCTTTGCTGGTGCATCTCGTGAAACAGCTGTAGCTTTGGGTGGAGAAAACTTCTCATTGACAGTTGCTGCATTGAGAATGTCAAGAATTGCAAATGCAGTATCTCAATTACACGGTCTTGTAGCTAACAAGATGTGGGAATGGGTTGATGGCAGATGCCCAATCAGAGCTATCACTAACGCTGTAAATCTTCAATACTGGCAAGATAAGAGAGTTAAAGAGGCTCAAAATGACCCTCAAAAATTGTTAGATGTAAAACGTGAAATGAAATCAGAATTGTTCAAATATATTGCAAACGTTGCAGGTAAGAGATTTGACCCTGATGTGTTGACAATCACTTGGGCAAGAAGATTTGCTGATTACAAACGTGCTTGGTTAATCTTGATGGATAAAGACAGAATCGGCAAATTGTTAGATGAAAACAAAGTTCAAATTATCTTTGCCGGTAAATTCCACCCTGATGATGTTATGGGTAAAGAAATGTTCAACAAATTGTTGAATCGTTCTCACTCATTGAAAAATGTTGTTGTTCTTCCGGGATATGAACTTCAATTGTCAGGCATGTTGAAACGTGGTACTGATGTATGGTTGAACACTCCATTGAGACCATTTGAGGCATCAGGTACTTCAGGTATGTCAGCTAACGCTAACGGTGCAATCCACTTGTCAATCTTTGATGGTTGGACTGTTGAAGGTACTTTCTCAGGTATCAACGGTTATGCTATTGAATACCCTGAAATCAATGATGAAATGTCTTGGGAAGAAAGACATTGGAAAGACCACAAGTGCTTAATGAGCATTATTGAAGACCAAATCATTCCAACATACTACGATAACAAAATGGAATGGGCAAGATTGATGCGTCAAGCTATCAGAACATCTGAGGCTTACTTCAATTCAGACCGTATGGTTATTGAATACTACAACAGATTGTACAAACCAATCGCTCATGATGATGAATGTACTGGTGAAGATAAGCAAGAAATGAAGATTACAGAAGCTCCTACATTTGATGCTTGGACATTCTCAAACATTAAGTAGTTGAATAAAAATCAAAAATTGAACCAGAGTCGATAATTTTATCGACTCTGGTTTTTTGTTTAAGGTGGGCTAGTGAGCCCACCCTACTTTATCACAGGTGATATATGGTTTAGATGTTAATCAACATTGATAGATTCTGAATAGCAAGAAAATTATGTATTCGCAGAGCTCATACAAATTTTCTAAGCTTTCAGAATGACATAATAAAAGAGTCATGTCATTACGAGGAGCGATATTTTACAAATAAAATAATAGACTTAACAACGCGACGTAGTAATCCCCCGCAAGTCTGTAGGGTGGGCTCACCAGCCCACCTGTAAATCCTTTCAGTATGACATCAAAATTTTGCTGACAAAAGCTCATTTACGCAAACATATCAAGTTTCGCATCAGGCAAAATTCGTTGAATCATTTTGCACATGTCAGGCTCAATTTTATGCGGCGCAATAAAACATGCCTGCTTTAACCAAGGAAAATTCAACACGCCAAATTCATTTTCAAAACCCTTTAGACCAATTTTTCTTAACTTGCGAGCTTTTTCTTGCATATAAAAATGTTTGCCGTTTGGGACATAGCAATCTTTGTAACCAAGTCTGGTGTAGCCGTTGTATTTTAGCATGCGTGCAACGGTGTTAATCTCGTCAAAACTATTATATTTTACGAAAACTCCTTTAAAATTCGGAGTGTAGGTATTATTGCTTATTTGCATAAACATAATAAGTTCGTAAATAAAAATTTTTGCTAACTATTTTACTCGAGAAAATACTTCAACATCAACATCATCAAAAGTGTTAGTGTTAAAATAAGCGCAAGATGCTACCATAGAGGCATTATCCGTACAATATTTCATTGCAGGCGCGTTTACTCTGAAACCTTCTTTTTCTAAATCGAAAACTTTTTTGCGGATTTCAGAATTTGCGGCAACCCCACCGGCGATTACGATTTGTTTGTAACCTCTTTGGTTAGCGGCTTTTCTAAGCTTTTTAACTAAAGTAGATGAAACATCTTCTTGAAAACTTGCACAAATGTCTTTTACAACATTTTCAGGTAATTCTTGATTTTCTTCTGTGCAGTATTCTTTTTTTAGATTTTTAACCAATCTCAAAACTGCAGTTTTTAGTCCGCTAAAACTGAAATTGTAACCATCAACTTTTCCTTCTGGTAGTTCATAAGCGTGTGGATTGCCTTGTTGAGCAAGTTTATCAAGTCTTGGACCTCCCGGATATGGTAAACCGATAAGCCTTGCAACTTTGTCATAAGCCTCACCTACGGCATCATCTATGGTTTCCCCTAAAATCGTTTGTTTTGAATAAGATTCAACATCAATGATTTGAGTGTGCCCACCGCTGACTAAAAGTGCCATAAATGGCGGTTTTAAATCTGTATCAAGATAATTAGCGCAAAGGTGTGCGTTTAGATGGTTTACACCGATAAATGGCTTGTCATGAACAAGTGCCAAGGTTTTTGTTGCGTTTAAACCAACAAGCAGGCAACCAACCAATCCGGGACCAACGGTTCCTGCAAATGCAGTGATTTGCTCAGGTTTCATTCCTGATTGTTCAAAAGCCTCTTGAACAACGATATTTATTGAATCCAAGTGCTCACGTGCTGCAATTTCAGGAATAACCCCTCCGAATTTTTCGTGAGTTTTAATCTGAGATGCGACGATATTTGAAATTACTTCGCGACCGTTTTTTACGATTGCGCAAGCCGTTTCATCACAGCTTGATTCAATAGCCATAATATAATTATCGTATCCTGAATCAGGACCGATTTTCACACTTTTTCCGCTAAATAAACATTTCTTTTCCATACCCTTATTCTACTACAAATGGGGGTAAATGTACATAAAATATGGTTATTTTGTAGTGGAAAATACAAATTGTGCTGCTGCAGTTGCAGGTTCAACGTGGTCATCTAACAAGATTATTGGGTAAATATCTGTTAGATTTTTTGTAGAAACAATGCAATTTTCACTGAAACGGTCGCCGTCGTCACAATTTATTTCTTTATTTGGCAAAGTTGTTCCATTAACATCAATGAATCCTATACACATTTGGTGTTCGTTTACGAAATCAGCGTCAACTTTTGTACTGTTTTTTCTTGTGCAAAAACCATTACTTGGTTTATTGACATTACCATCAGGTATTCCATAGTGAAATGCTACAATTGTTCCATCTGCAAGTGAAAATGAGGCAAAGTAAGAATCTATAAAATTGGGTTCGTCTCCTGCACTTGTTATTCCTTGGTAATAAGCTTGTTGCGTCCTTCCGTCAATAATGTTTTGCAATCTGCCATAAGCTGTAATTCCGGTCATGTTGCCCATCATAATTGCGCATTTTGATGCTACTTCAGCTGGATTTTGTCCTGAAGTTTTGTTGTCACATTCTACGCTTGCATCATTCCAATTATAATCATGGTGTGCGACATTCATTTTTACAGCTTGGTTCATTGAAGAAAGAGCTTTTTTTAGTTGAGCTCTATAGCGCAAACCTTTTATTTTTGCACATACAATTCTCCTATTTGTAAAGTAATATTACTAAAAATAAATTGCAATTCATAAATATTTAATAAGAATACTTTCATATAAATCAAAAGATGTCAATATGTTTCAGAAAATATATAATTTATTTATGAGTGTGAATGAAGACTTTAGAATTTTGCTTATAAAAGAGAAATTGACTATTACTGAATTTGCAAGGCTTGCGAGTGAACAGTCAGGCAAAAAGTATACAGTTTTTGGAATTTCTCAAAAGCTTGCTCGAAATTCCATCAAGTATGATGAAATGAAGTTTTTTGCTAAAGTCTTGGGTTATGATTTGAAGTTTGAGAAAATTGAAGAGTAGGGTCAATAATCAGATTTTATCAATAGTAATATTTGCTAAATTTGTTAAATTTTTACGTCACCCTGAACTTGATTCAGGGTCTATCCATTTGATTAAAAACTGGTCGCGATGCTCAATTTTTAAATCAGCATTGATAGATTCTGAATAGGATAAAATCTACGTCGCTATGCTCCTTGATTTTTAATCCTTTCAGAATGACAATAATAAAAATATGTCATTACGAGGAGCCTAGATTGGCAATTGGGGCAAAGTCTTGTGATTATATACTTTTACCCTCTCCTAGGGAGAGGGCTAGGGTGAGGGTTCTTCTAATCTTTTTCATGCACTCCGTGCAGGGGTGCTTTTGGTGGCAAAAGCACCGCAAAACCACCGACACGCCAACTTTCACATCAAACTAAAAACTCGAATCATAGCCGAATAACTAGTCACTTCGTTCCTCAAACAAATTCGGCTTTTGTTGTTTACTCGTTTTGTTTGATTGTTCACTTTTGGCTATTGTCGGATTTTGACCTGTGTGTTGTGGATTACCACGTCACTCCGTCAATACCAATACAACATTTGCAAGTAAACTTTCCTCGTAATGACGTGATTTTATTATTCCTGCTAATAATATATTAACTTTTGTAACAAAATAAAACGTATATGGCAATTATATACTCCTGAAATACTTTATTAATATGTAAGCGATAAGCAAGCAATAAAAAAGATTAAATAAACACGAGACATAAATTATACACTACCTACTACACACTAACCTTCTACACACGAGGAATTGAAAAAGATTCCAAACTCTTTCTTAAAGAAAGGGTTTTTTTTTGCCCAATTTTTTAATACTAAATTTTTAAATTCAAAATTTTGCAATAAAAAAGCGAACAGCTGTTAGATGTCCGCTTTTTCTATTTATATATTAATTATAATTCTTTAATGTTTGGAATTTCGTTAATATCGCCTGTGATTTGCACAAAGGTGTTGCCATTTTCTTGCATTGTGTCTTTTTGGTAGTGACCGAAAATTTCTTCGCCGTTTTGTTTTGTCCAGCCCATTGTATCAAACTCTTCAACTGAATGAAGACCATTTGGTGTTTTTGTTTGGTTTTGGATGTGGCAAAATTCTTCACCATTAGGTCTGCTTTGCATGTGGCAAACTTCAAAACTATCACCTGCTGCACTTCTTGTTATTGAAATTTCTTTTTTATTCCCTTTTGCATCAGTTGTACTTTTGGTAATTGTTCTATAAAGTTTGTCGGATTCTAAATCAGTGACATCGCCAAGAGAATGTGTGATACCTGTTTCAAGGTTTTTGACATCTACAAATGAACCTTTGAAACCATCATGTGCTTTTCTTATTTGGATTCTTTGCAGCGGTTGTTCGTCAGCCGTTTTTGTTAAAATTGTGCGAACTCCGTTTTCTACAGCTTGATAAACTTTGTTCCCATTAGGGGTAATTCCAGTAAGTTTTAGTGTCATTTTGTTATACCTGCCTTTTTTGCTTGTTTCCGATATAAAATCCCTGAATGGTATAATTTGCTATTTTTTTAATTTATTTTACAAACCTTAACTATTTCTTAATTATTCGATTGGCTATGATACTTGATTAGTTTTTTTGTTAATGCTAACATCGACATGTTATAGTAGTAGAAAATGTTACACATAAAGAAGGAGTAAAAACTTATGGTAAACGTAGCAATTAACGGTTTTGGTAGAATCGGCCGTAACACTTTAAGAGCCGCTATCAAAGAAGGTATTTTCGACAAAATTAATTATGTAGCAATCAACGACCCAGGTCTAAAACCTGAAGATGCTGCTAGAATCTTCAAATATGATTCAGTTATGGGTAAATTCGATGGTACTGTTGAAGCTTATGAAGAAGGTATTATCGTAAACGGTAAAAAAATCAAATTCTTCGCTGAAAAAGACCCATCTCAATTGCCTTGGAAAGATTTAGGTGTTGAAGTTGTTGTTGAATCAACTGGTTTCTTCACAGATGCAACTAAAGCTCACGCTCACATCGATGCTGGTGCTAAAAAAGTTATCATCTCAGCTCCTGCTTCTAACGAAGACAAAACAATCGTTTTGGGTGTAAACGAAAAAGAATATGACCCAGCTAAACACAACGTTATTTCAATGGCTTCTTGTACAACTAACTGCTTAGCTCCAGTTGCAAAAGCTATCAACGAAAAATTCGGTATCGTTAAAGGTTTGATGACAACAGTTCACTCATACACTGGCGACCAAAGAATCTTGGATGCTGGTCACAAAGACCCTCGTAGAGCTAGAGCTGGCGCTTTGAACATCGTTCCTACAAAAACAGGTGCAGCTAAAGCTGTTGCATTAGTTCTTCCTGAACTGAAAGGAAAATTAGATGGTTTCGCTATGAGAGTTCCTACTCCAGACGTTTCATTGGTTGACGTTGTATTTGAAACTGAAAAGAAAGTTACTGTTGAAGAAGTAAACGCTGCTTTGAAAGAAGCTGCTGATGGTCACGTATTGTGCTACTCAGATGAACCATTAGTTTCAACTGACTACATCGGTTCTCACCAATCTTCAACTGTTGACTCATTATTAACAAGAGTTATGGGCGACAACATGGTTAAAGTTATTTCTTGGTATGATAACGAATGTGGTTATTCTACAAGATTAGCTGAAACTACATTGATGGTTGCTGAAAAATTATAATTGATTTTATAATTTGGAAATTTACCGGAGGTCAAGGCATTTGCCTTGACCTCCGGTATTTAATCTCTAACCAAACACTTTAAGTATTGTCATTCCGAATTTATTTCGGAATCTTTTCCATAATTAATATTTGGCAAATGTTGTAATTGATAAATTTTGTTTAAGGAAAGGATTCTGAAACAAGTTCAGAATGACAGTTTATTTTTTATCCCCCTGAACAGCAGGAGCAGAGTGCGAAACAAAGTGGAGTCACTTTTTATGCGACTGCGTAGATTCAGGGTCTATTTATTTGATTGATAAGTAATACACAAAGGTCAAATTTTAAAATCAACATTGATAGATTCTGAATAGCAAGGAAATTATGCGTTCACAAAGCTCTCGCAACTTTTCTAAGCTTTCAGAATGACATAGACCTTTTTGTTCAATTGGAGACCCTGAAAAATTTCAGGGTGACGACCACTGGGCACTGTCCTTATTTTACAACCTTATTCAATCCATGTGGTTTGTCGACGTTGCGGTGGAGGCGAAGGGCTGTGTTTAGTGCCAACAATTGAATCATCACAGCGATACAAAATGTTTTTACAAGTGGTTTTTCGCACTCAATATTTAGGTTGTAAGTAGATTTTACTTGATTTGTACGGTTTCCGATAATGAAAATCGGAGGATTGTAGTTTTCTTTGATTTTATCAAGATTTTTAATTGCCGTATATGTCAAATTGTCGTTCAAAACATATATCAAAACTGTGTTTTTGTTATTTAGAACCGCAACATGTCCGTGCATAAATTCACCTAGAATTGCAGAAGTCGCATTCAGATAAGATGTCTCTTTGATTTTTAGCGCAGCCTCTTTTGCTAGTGCATAAGACTGACCGTCTGCAGTAATTACGATATTTTTATATTTTGATAAAAATTTCGCAAGTTGTTTGATTTTTGGTTGCAATTTGTATGTCTCAGAAATAAATGATGGAATAGATTTTAAGTCTAAAATGTAGTCATAGACATCAATTCCTTTATTTTGCGCAAATTTTAATGCCAACAAAGTTGAGCATAAAAGCTGGGAAGAAAAAGATTTTGTTGCCGCAATACTTTTTTCTTCTCCTGCATGGCAGGCAACTTTATAATCAGAGGCATTCCAAATTGTAGAATTTTCTTTGTTTGTGATGCATAGAGTTTTTACGCCAAATTCTTTGGCTTTTTCCAGTGCGCTATTTGTGTCAGTTGTTTCACCAGATTGGGTTATAAATATGTACAAAATCCCATCTTGGTGTGCGATAGTTTCTTCCAACAAAAATTCACTTGAATAAACTGCTCTAGCCTCGATTTTGGAAATTGAACCGAAAAGTTCAGCAGCGTATCTTGCGCAATGGTAAGACGAACCACTGGCAACAATGATAATACGGTTTATATCTTGAGGAACATCAATGTTTATTTCGCCATTTTTATCTAAATATGCATCTAAAATTATTTCTGAAATTTTGCTTTGCACAAGGATTTCAGCCTCCATACTAGTTCTTTTTTTCTTTGTTAAATTAAACATTATTTATTCCTCATAAATTTATAAAAGGGCACAAATACAGTCTTTGCGCCCTTTTATTATAATTATTAACCGATGATTCCTCTCAATAATTCATTAACGGTTTTAGGGTTTGCTCTGCCTTTAGTTTCTTTCATAACTTGACCGACAAAGAATCCTAACAAGTTAGTTTTACCGTTTTTGTAAGCTTGAACTTGAGCAGGGTTAGCATCTACAATTTTTTGAACGATTTCTTTAATTGCGCCTTCATCAGTGATTTGGCTCAAACCTTTCTTTTCAACGATTGCAGAGGCTTTTGTACCGTCTTTCATCATTTCGATGATAATTTGTTTACCGATGTTGTTTGAAATTGTTCCTTTTTCAATCAATGCAATCAATTCAGCAAGATTTTCAGGAGTCAATTTTG
The DNA here is from genome assembly GCA_902495705.1 of uncultured cyanobacterium. Lineage (GTDB taxonomy): Bacteria > Cyanobacteriota > Vampirovibrionia > Gastranaerophilales > Gastranaerophilaceae > Zag111. Next base: position 102,512 of record CABUXT010000002.1, on the reverse strand, counting down.
TATCGGTAATTTCAATGTGGTCTTCTTTTAAATATGCTGCAATTTCGCCCATAATGAAGTTTACGGCGATTTTTGGAGTTGCACCAAGTTCTAGGACTTTATCAAAGAATAAAGCCAAGCCCATTTGTTCAACGATTACGTTTGCATCATATTCGCTCAAACCTAAACCTTGATATCTTGCACGTTTTTGAGCAGGAAGTTCAGGCATAGAGTCTTTAATTCTTTGAACCCATTCTCTTGAAATTTCTAGTGGCATCAAATCAGGTTCAGGGAAATATCTGTAATCGTGAGCATCTTCTTTTCCTCTCATAGAACGAGTTTCACGAGAGTTGTCGTCCCATAATCTTGTTTCTTGAACAACTTGACCGCCTTCTTCAACGATTTCAATTTGTCTTTCAATTTCGTATTCAATAGCTCTTTGCAAGGCTGAGAAAGAGTTTACGTTTTTGATTTCGGCACGAGTACCAAACTCTTTAGAACCCTTTGGCATAATTGAAATGTTAGCATCACATCTCATAGAACCTTCTTCAAGGTTACCGTCGCAAACGCCGATATATCTAACGATATCACGAAGTTCTTCCATATAGTTACGAGCTTCTTCAGAACTTCTCATATCAGGTTCTGATACGATTTCAAGTAGCGGAGTTCCTGCTCTGTTAAGGTCAACTAATGAGTAGCTTGAACCTGCAAGTCCGTCAGCACCTGCGTGAACAAGTTTACCTGCATCTTCTTCCAAGTGAGCACGAGTGATACCGATTCTTTTTCCGTTGATATCCAAATATCCGTTTACGCAAATAGGTTCATCGTATTGAGAAATTTGATAACCTTTTGGTAAATCAGGATAGAAATACTGTTTTCTGTCAAATTTGCATCTTGAAGGAATTTCACAGTTCAATGCCAAACCTGTCAAAATACCCATATTAACACATTCTTTATTTAATACCGGCAAAACCCCAGGCATACCTAATGTAATAGGGCTGGTTAGAGAGTTTGGTTCTTGACCAAATTCGTTTTTATCCGGTGCAAATATTTTTGATTTTGTTTTTAATTGTGCGTGTACTTCCAAGCCGATTACGACTTCGTACTTGTCTCTTAATTCTTGGTCCATATTTGTACAATCTCCTTATTTGCCTTAATTTTACCACAAATGACCAAATGTTGCAGTAAATTTCTGTAACATTATATAAAAATTTTGTAGAATATTTTTGGCAAAATAAAAAGCGGTCAAAATTTCAACCGCTTTTTTATTTATATTGTTTCCTTTGTTACTAGATATTAAGAACAAATCCGCCTTTATCTGCGTTTTTAAGTGCTTCACCGTCGATTTTTGCTCTTAGATTTTTGATGTATTTATAAACATAATCTCTTGGCAAATCTAACAATGTAGCCAAATCTTTAGCATAAACGATTTTATTTCTGTGAGCAGCAAAGTAATCAAATACCTTTTGTTCTCTATCTGTTAAAGCTTTTTTGAATACAACTCTGATTTCATCTCTTAAAGAATCACCTGTTTTTGTATTTTCAATAGCTTTTTTAGCAGTTTCCAAAGTCTTTTCTGCTTTTTTAGCTTTAGCTTTTGGTGCAACCTTTTTAACTTTTTCAACTTTTTCTTTTTCAACAACTTTTTTAGCTTCTGTTTTAGAAGTATGTTTATGTTCTTTAGCAGGTTTTACGTCGTCCATTTTCAAGCTTTGAGCTGAGAATGGTGAAACGTAAAGTTCTTTTTCCTTTTCATAAGCTCTATCTGCAATAGCACTAAGTCTTTCAACTTTGTTACCTGTCCATTCCGGTTCATCAGAAACAACAGGTTTGCCGTGTAAGACGATATCAATAAGGTCATTAGTTTCTTTCTTTTCTTCTACCTTTTTCCCTAATCTGGCAGCGAACTCCTCTAATGTAATCTTTTCTAATGAGCTTCTCCATTGTTTAATCTCTTCCTTGCTCAAGTATTCAGACATTCATTATCTCCTTACTAAAAACTATTCTTAAATATATCCGTTTACAAATTTTAATTTAGCATAAACCATGCTCCATGACTCAAAATGTTTCACAACGTAAATTTTTTTGATATTTGTAAACTTTTTTACAAAAGTTATTGATTTTATGCATTTTCAAGCAATCTGGTGCTAATTTTGCCAAATTTTGCCGATAAATTATCAATAAAGTGGATTAGGTATAATTCAGGTTCCAAATCTTTTTGGTCAAGGTCAATAATTGCGCCCCATTCGGCTCTTCCGTGGTGTGCGGCAATCATTTTTGCAACTTTTTTAAATCCTGCATTCATACAAATACAAAATCCGTATTGTGAGTGAGAAATCCACTCTTCTCTAAATCCTTGAGCATAATCAATTAAACCTGTTTCGGTGTCAATTGTGTATTCAAAAATTTTGCCAAAATCGTGCAACAAACAAGCTGCATAAATTTCGTCTTCGTTTGTTTTGTATGTAAATTTAGCCATATTTAATTCTGCAAATTCCGCACATTCTACAGTGTGAACCAAAAGTCCGCCAATGTAGTTGTGGTGCATAAGTTTTGCCGCCGGCATAATTTTAAAAGTTTCTTTGTGGGTATCAAACAAGTTTGATACAAAGCTTTTTAATTTTTCATCTTTGATTTTTTCAATATAATATTGAAGTTTTGTCCAATATTTTTCTATTTCATTTGGTTCAAGTCCGAGTTTTGCCTCTTTTACCAATGCAAGAGCTGAAATCAGGCAATTGTTGTATTTTTCATTGAAACTTGCTGAAACGATTTGGACAAGGTTACCTGTTCTAAAAATCTTGCTGTCAAATCTGTTCAGAGTTTCTTCCCATAAAATACAATTCAAAAGCGAATCATCTTTTGTATTTTTTAATTGGAGTTTTCCCATCTTTGAGCCTGCTTTTGTGTCTCCGATAGAAAAAACTACTACTTCATAAATATCTTCTGTGCTAAACATTATTTTTCCTTTATTAATTCTTGTCTCTGTTGATAATTTTTTCTTGTCCCCAAACGAAAGAAGAACGAATTTCTTCCCCTGTTTTTTCGATTAAGTGGTTGGCATTTTCTTCTCTTAATCTTTTGAAGTTTTTGCAGCCTGTAGCCATTTCTTTGGTGAATTCTTCCGCAAATTCGCCTGATTGAATATCTTTTAGAATTAGGCGCATTGCATTTTTAGATTCTTCACCGATAACTTTAGGACCGCGAGTCATATCGCCGTATTCTGCAGTATTAGAAATTGAATATCTCATATCAGCCAAACCGCCTTGGTTTACCAAATCGATAATTAATTTCATTTCGTGCAGAACTTCAAAATATGCCATGTGGCGAGAATATCCTGCCTCAACAAGAACTTCAAATCCTGCTTTCATCAATGCTGAAACACCACCGCAAATTACTGCTTGTTCACCAAACAAGTCGGTTTCAGTTTCTTCCCTAAATGTAGTTTCAATGATTCCTGCACGCCCTGCTCCGATTGCAGATGCGTAAGATAGTGAAACTTCTTTTGAATCCCCTGATGGGTCTTGATAAATCGCAATAAGAGATGGAACGCCTTTACCTTCTTCATATTGACTTCTTACGGTGTGTCCCGGACCTTTTGGTGCAACCATAATTACGTTAATATCAGCAGGCGGAACAATTTTTTTGTAGTGGATATTGAATCCGTGAGAGAACATCAAATATTGTCCTGCGTGCATATTAGGCTTGATTTGTTTTTCGTAAACTTCGGCTTGTAATTCATCCGGAATCAAAATTTGTACGATGTCAGCCCATTTTACGGCTTCTTCGATAGTCATAACATTAAAACCGTAGCATTTTGCTTTTTTATCAGAATTTCCGCCAAGTCTAAGCCCTAGAACGACGTCACAGCCTGAGTCTTTCAGGTTCATAGATTGTCCGTAACCTTGAGAACCAAATCCGATAACTGCAATTTTTTTAGACTTGATTAAATCTTGATTAATATCTTTATCAAGATAGATTTTTAAATCTTCCATAAAACACCTCTCATTTCCCTAATGGTTTCATTCTATCACAAAAAACGAAAGTAAATAGTGGAAATTTGTGAATAAGTGATTTTGTTGTCGGCTTGGTAAAACCGACCTACGTAAATTTTAACCAATCAAAAAAGTCATTGTCATTCTGAAAGGATTAAAAATCTTGCCAACTTGTTTGGCTTAGATTTTATCCTATTCAGAATCTATCAATGTTGATTTTGAAATTTGACCTTTGTGCATTGCTTTCTAATCAAATGGATAGACCCTGAATCAAGTTCAGGGTGACATTATACCTAGGTCACAATCCGACAATAGCCAAAAGTGAGCAATTCAAACAAAACGAGTAAACGACAAAAGCCGAATTTGTTTGAGGAACGAAGTGACGAGTTATTCGGCTATGATACGAGTTTTTAGTTTGATGTGAGCATTGGCGTGTCGGTGGTTTTTCGGTGCTTTTGCCACCAAAAGCACCCCTGCACGGAGTGCATGAAAAAGAATAAGTAGTCTGTAGTTCGGCTTTACTAAGCCGACAAAATCAGTCCTTCTTAGCTATAAAACTTGGTAAAATTTCAAACACATCACCAACTATGCCGCAATCTGCAATTTCAAAAATCGGCGCGGTCTCATCATTGTTTATTGCAATAATATAATCCGAACCTGTCATCCCTACAGTGTGTTGTATTGCACCTGATATCGCACAGGCTATATAAACTTTTGGATGAACAGTCTTTCCAGTTTGTCCGACTTGGATCGAAACAGGTGCTAACCCCATTTCTACTGCTCCGCGAGTTGCAGCAATCGTTGCACCAATACTAGTGGCAAATTGTTTTAATAATTCAAAGCCTTTTTCGTTTTTTAAACCTTTTCCGCCGGCAACAATTATTTCAGCTGAATCAAGTTCATTTATCCCTAAATTATTTGTTTTGCAGAAATTCAAAAGTTCGACCCTGTTTTTTAAATATTCAATATTTGCTGGGCAAGATATGATTTCTGTATTTTTAGGTGTTTCAGGTTGAGTGATTTTTAAAACATTTGGGCGAACGGTTGCCATTTGCGGATAATTTTTGCATAAAATTGTTGCCATCAATTGACCGCCAAATGTCGGACGTGTAGCTGCAAGTTGTCCTTTTTCGTTTATATCAAGTTCAGTACAATCTGCAGTCAGCCCGGTATTGAGTGCTCCAGAAACTCTTGGTGCTAAATCTCTGCCTTGATTTGTTGCTCCAATAAGCAGAATTTCCGGCTTTATTGTACCTACCAAATCAACAATCAGTTTTGAATAGTAATCAGTCGAATAATCTTTGAATACTTCGTTTTCAAAGTAATAAACCTTATCCACTCCCATATTTTGAAAAGACTCTTTGAATGAGTCAATTTGATTAGGGGTTGTAAATATCACCGCATTAACTTCGCAATTGTTGAGTTTTTTTGACAAATCCTGAGCCTTAGAAAGCAATTCAAAAAACACAGGATGAATGTAATTGTCGCGTGTTAATTGAGCATAAATTAATATACCTGTTTCTTTTTTATCGGTCATTTCTTTGAACTCCTAGAGATAATAACTTTTCAGATAACAAATTTACGTTATCATCAACATTCATTTTGAATTTTTGCGCGTTGTGAGTTGAGATGTTGCGAAAAGCTTTGCTTACATAAGTTGGAGAACCTTTTATTCCGACTTTGTCAGGTGTTAGTCCGATGTCTGTCATTGTGCAGGTTTTTATTTGTTTTTTTGATGCGGAAATTATTCCTTCAATTAGCGGTCTTGAAGGTTCAAAATCTTGTTTCATTACGCAGATTAAAGCAGGCAAAACTGTTCTGACTGTCTCAATTCCATCATCAGCCTCTCTTGTTAAGGTGAGTTTTTTATCAGTAAAACTTACAAAATCTTTTACATAAGTAACTTGTGCAATATCTAAGAAATTTGCAATGCTTGGACCTGTTTGAGCTGTATCGCCATCTACGGCAAATTGACCGCAAATGATTAAATCAAAGTCTGGTAACATTGTGCGAATTGCGCGTGAAATAGTCAAGCCTGTTGCATAAGTATCTGCACCTGCAAATTTTTTATCAGATATTAAACCCGCATCATCACAACCCAGAGCTAAAATTTTGCGTAACATTTTTTCAGCCTGATTTGGACCCATAGTGAAAACGGTTACTGTACTATTTGGGACATCTGATTTGATTTTCAATGCAAGTTCTGTTGCGTATACATCAAACGGATTGATGATACTTTCTACGCCTTCTCTTTGCATTGTATTATTCTCGGTCCACTTGATAGCTGTAGTATCAGGAACCTGTTTTACGCATAAGGCTATTTTCATAATCTGTTATTATTGTTGGTGTTGTTTTGCTGCACGTTGTTTTTGGTTAGCATCAAGCAATGCATTGTATGCAATTAAATACATAGCGCATTTTTGAACATTTGGAACATACCAAGCACATTTAGTTTGGCTGCATACCATATCAATACCAGAACCGATACTTACTAACGGACATACCGGAATATCATTTCTTCCCATTTTTCACAATTCTCCTATATCTTGTCTGCTTGTTTTAACAAATTACATTCTTCGCATCTTTTGCGTTCTTGGTCTTTGTAGATTTTAGTTCTGTTGATAACCTCATCAAAATCGATTTGGTGAGCATCAAAATCAGGACCGTCTACGCAGGCAAATTTTGTTTCTCCGCCAACAGTAACACGGCAAGCTCCACACATACCAGTACCATCAACCATAATAGGGTTCATGCTAGCCTCTGTGTAGATACCTTTTTCTTTAGTCAAGTTTGCAACCGCTCTCATCATTGGCATTGGACCAACAGCGATTACATAATCAACTTTTTCTCTATCCATAATGTCTTTTAATACTGTAGTACCAAAGCCTTTGATACCATAAGAACCGTCATCTGTTGTCAAGAATAATTCAGTGCAGGCATCTTTCATTTTATCTTCCCAGAACAGCAAATCTTTTGTTCTAGCGCCTGCAATCATGTAAACTTTGTTTCCTGCATTTTTCAATGCTTTTGAAATTAAATAACAAGGAGCTGCACCGTAACCACCTGCTACGCATACTGCAGTACCATAGTTTTTGATATCTGTAGGTTTGCCAAGAGGTCCTACAATGTCAACCAATTCATCACCTACATTTAGCTGTGCTAATTTTTTAGTTGTATAGCCGACTGCCATAAATACAAGGGTTAATTCTCCTTTTTCTTTGTCGACATCAGCGATAGTCAAAGGTACTCTTTCGCCTTCTTCTTCAACTCTAAATATAATAAATTGTCCGGCTTGAGCGTTCCTCACGACAAAAGGCGCATCAACGGTAATTTCGTATTGGTTAGGACAAATTTCTTTTTTTGATAAAATTTTATATCCCATGGTTCTCTCCTTATATAAAATCTTACAGAAATTATACAACAAATCCTTGATTTTGGCTAGAGTTTTTATGGGGGAATTTTTTGGTAGAGAATCTATCAATGTTGATTTTTACTCCAATTGTCACCCTGAATTTATTTCAGGGTCTCTAATATTACAAGTTTTACTTTTGATTAATTTGTTCAATTAGAGATGCTGAAACAAGTTCAGCATGACTAAAATCAAATGGATAGACCCTGAATCAAGTTCAGGGTGACGGTATACCCTCTCCTAGGGACACCTAGCCGAACCAACGAGCTATGCGAGTTGAGTGAGACTGTGTGCCGTATGGCTAATGGTTGTGTGAGGGGTTCCTAAAAAACATCCTCGCCCCTTGTGGGAGAGGAGTGAGGAGAGGGGGTCAAAGCTTTTCAAGTTATTCTTTTTTCATGCACTCCGTGCAGGGGTGCTTTTGGTGGCAAAAGCGCCGCAAAACCACCGACACGCCAACATTCACATCAAACTAAAAACTCGTATTATAGCCGAATAACTCGTCACTTCGTTCCTCAAACAAATTCGGCTTTTGTCATTTACTCGTTTTGTTTGATTGTTCACTTTTGGCTATTGTCGGAATCTTTTCCATAATTACTATTTAGCAAATAATATTATTGATAAATCTTAATATTGAGAAGATTCTGAAATAAATTCAGAATGACATTGACCAAAAACAAATGGCGCCGTTTTCAATATTGAAAACGGCGCCATTAAAAATCTATCAAAACCTTTCTTTATTCTGCCTCTTCGGCTTTTGGAGCTACAGGCTTTGGAGTTTCAGCACCTTCAACTTTTCCTAAAATTTGAGGAAGTTCGATTCCTGCTTGACCTGCCAAATCGTGCATTGCAGGTAATGCTTTGATTAAATCTTTCATGAAGTTTGCGGTAGTTGAACCGTTAGCAGAACCTGTTCCGCCATCCCAAACAGTGATTTTGTCAAATTTGATATTTTTGATTGCATCAACTTGTTTTTCAACGATTTTTTCGATTTTTTCAATCATCAAGAAACTTGTAGCGATTTCAGGTCTGTTGTTAGAAATTTTAACAAGGTCTTGATAACCTTTTGCTTTTGCTTCCAAGACAGCTTTAACACCTTCTGCCTCTGCAAAATATTTAGCTTTAATTGCATCAGCTTCACCAAGTGCGATACGTCTTGCTTTTTCAGCCTCAGCATCTGCTTGAACTTGAATTTTAAGTTTTTCAACTTCTTGTCTTGCCAGTTCTTCTTTCTTTAATTTAGCCTCTTCTTGTTCTTTTTGAGCTAACAATACATCTCTTTGTGCGTTTGCTTTTGCAACTTCACCTTCTCTATACGCATCAGCCTGTTTAACTGATAATGTAGCGTTGTATTCTGCAATATTTGCTTTTGAAATGTTTTCACCTTCAACTGCTTGAGCCTCAAGTTCAGCAGTTTTGATACGTTGTTCTTTTTCTGCGTTAGTTTTACCGATTTGAGTTTGAGCAGATTGTTCTGCAACTTGAACTTCTTTTTCTTTGTTCGCTGATGCCTCACCGACAGCACCAAGTTTTTCTTGTTGCGCAACTTCAACTTTAGCTTTGTTGATAGCCTCAGCAGCTGCTTTTTTACCGATAGCATCGATATATCCTGATTCATCTGTGATATCTTTGATGTTTACGTTGATAATTTCAAGACCGATTTTGTTAAGCTCAGTGTTTACGTTTGCGTTAATTTGTTCCAAGAATTTTTCTCTGTCTTGGTTAATTTCTTCGATTGTCAAAGTTGCGATTGCCAAACGTAATTGACCAAGGATGATGTCGCTAGCTTGTGTAATTACGTCGTTTTTAGTTAAACCTAACAAACGTTCTGCAGCGTTAATCATAATTTTAGGGTCGGTAGAAATACCAAATGTAAATGTTGAAGGTACTGCAACACGGATATTACCTTTTGAAAGTGCTCCTCTCAAATCGATATCTGTTGTCATCGGTTCAAGTGATAATACTCCGTAATCCTGAATCAACGGAATAACAAATGTACCACCGCCGTGAACACATTTTGCTGTCTTTTCTCCGTCTGTTTTACCGTAAACTACGATAATTTTGTTAGAAGGACATCTTTTGTATTGATTTGCAATAAAAACAAATATTGAAATCAAGACTAAAGCGCCTGCAATCATTAATCCAAACATGTTTTTCTCCTTTTATCTGCTACTGTTTACTTATATATAACAAATCATCTGCGACTTTTGTAACTTTTACAATTTCAAAAGCCTTAATTTCTTCATCAGAATCGTTAAACGCGTTTTCTATAGAAAGTTGTCCGTTTATTTCGATTTCGATTTGACCGTTAGAATGTGGTGCAAAACTTGTGTATGCTTTACCTGTGTGATTGATGGCTTTTGTTTTGTCTTTTTTAATATTTTTTTCTAATTTTTTTGTTAGGAACATTAAAAATGCTGTCGTGAACATAAAAATCAAGCCAACGCCAATAGCACTTAAAGCATTTACTAAATGGTGAAAAGCAAATTGTTGCAATCCTGCATAGCCCATCCAACCAAAGCCCATAAAAAATGCAATTATTGATTGAATTGATAGAAAATTGAATGAGCAATCAGTGTCTGTTTCAGTGTTAAAATCGGCTGAAACTTCGCTGTCTCCTCCGACAATTGAAAATAAAAGTAATTTCAAAACGAATAATATTGTTGAAAATATCGCGATATAATAATATATTTTCCACGCGTTTTCTGCCGTAATTGTCGGAATTACCATATTAAAGCTCTCCTTTATTTCTCTTTATTTTTGTTATTATCGTGACGTTTCTGTCTGAAACCCTTGCCGGTTTTTTGCGGTGAATTTTTCTTCAACATACTAGATGATGTTTGAATACGTTTCACGCTATACACATCAGGTAAAGATTGAATACATGCAATAACTTTTTTTAATGTATCAATATTATCCAATTCCAAGCCGATTTCAATTATGCCGACGTGATTTTTGGTTTTAATGTTTGCGTTTACAATATTTGTATTGTTATCGGAAACTGCAGAAATTACGTCTTTTAACAATCCTAATTTTTCGGCTGTTTCAATTCTTATTGTTGTGTTGTAAGTTTTGTTTGTATTTACTCCTGCCCATTTGATTTGCATCAAGCGTTCAGGTGGAATTGTTTCAAGGGTTTTGCAGTCTGCACGGTGAACAGAAACACCTTTAGAACGTGTTACAACACCGACAATAGGTTCCCCCGGAATTGGTGAACAACACATTGCAAATGAGTACATCAAATCTTCTAACCCTTCAATATCTTTTTTAGAACCTTTTCTGGTTGAAGAATGGAATGCATCTTCCGGTTTTTTCTCAACAGGTCTTTTTAGTTTGTTTAAAACTTTGTTCCCTGTGGTTTCACCATACCCGACAGCAGCGAACAAGTCTTCTGCTGATTGGTAGTTCATTTGTTTTGCAACTTTGTCAAACTCTCCGTTTTTGATATATTCATCAAATACAGCTTTGGTCAATTCGTGTTCAAGGTTAGTTTTGCCGAGTTTAACGTGTTCTTCTCTGTTATTTTTCTTAAACCACTGTTTGATTTTTTGAGACGCTTGTTTTGTAACGACAAATGTCAACCAATCAAGACGTGGAGATGGTGTTTTTGAGGTCAAAATTTCAACAATATCTCCGTTTTTAAGTTTTGTATTCAGTGGAACGATTCTGCCGTTTACCAAAGCGCCAACAGTTTTGTGTCCGACATCTGAGTGAATACGGTATGAAAAGTCCACAGGTGTGGCATCTTTTGGTAAATCCAAAACATCGCCTCCGGGGGTGAATGCAAATACTTGGTCAGAGAATAGGTCAAGTTTTACACTCTTTACGTAGTCTTCGGCATTCTTCATTTCTTTGTCGTATTCAACAAGTTTGTGCATCCAAGAGAATTTTAAATCTGATGCGTTATCAGCCTTTTGAGAGCCTTTTTCTTTGTATCTCCAGTGCGCCGCAACACCATATTCAGCAATTTGGTGCATCTTCCAAGTTCTGATTTGAACTTCCAAAGGTTTTGAACGAGGTCCGATTACAGATGTGTGCAAAGATTGATACATATTGCCTTTTGGCATTGCAATGTAATCTTTAAATCTCCCAGGAATCGGTTTAAATTGAGAGTGGATTAAACCCAAAACCTCATAACATTCTCTAACCGTATCAACAATTACACGGACTGCCGTGATATCATACAAGTCATTGAATGTAATATTTTGGCGTTTCATTTTGGCGTAAATACTGTAATAGTGTTTAGCTCGTCCTGTAATTTGAGCATTTATGCCGCTTTTTTTAACGTCTTGTGAAATCTTATCAATAAGAAGATTAACGGTTTCTTCTCTGTCTGCTTTTGTTTGGGCAACAAGTTGTGCGATTTCATAGTATTTGTCAGGTTCTAGGTATTTAAGTGACAAATCTTCAAGTTCAGCCTTAATTTTGTAGATACCTAAACGGTTAGCAAGTGGAGCAAAGATTTCTAAAGTTTCTCCTGCAATTTTTTTCTGTTTAGCATCTTCCATAAAATTAAGAGTTCGCATATTGTGAAGCCTGTCGGCTAATTTTAAGAAAATTACACGAATATCATTTGCCATTGCGATAAATAATCGTCTGAAGTTTTCAGCCTGACGTTCTTCTTTTGATTTGAATTGCAGTTTCCCAAGCTTTGTAACCCCTTGAACAAGATTTAGTACATCTGTTCCAAAAAGTTCTTCAATGGTTTCAGGTTTAGTATCCGTATCTTCTAAAATATCGTGCAAAAATGCTGCAATTAAGGTATGTGTGTCAACTTCTAACCCTACAAGAATTTTTGCAACTTCACAAGGGTGAATGATATAAGGTTCCCCTGATACTCTGAATTGTCCATCGTGCAATTTTTTAGCAAATCTGTATGCTTTTTCAATCAGCGCAATGTCTTCTTGCGCATACTTTTGAGAGATTAAAATTTCTTTGATTTCTTTAAATGTTTCTATGTCTGACATAATAGAATAATGATATATATTATAATCTTAATTAGCAAGCGGAATTGAAAAATTTCATATAAAAGGTTGAGTGGATATTTTCATGCTATACTCGACCTATGATTAGGAAAACAAATGAAGGAATTGTCGTAAATCTGAGGATTTCTCCAAACGCGAAGAAAAATGAAATAATAAAAGATGGAGAAATTATAAAGGTTAAAATAACAGCTTTGCCGATTGATGGAAAAGCTAATAAAGCACTTGTTGAATATCTTTCTAAAAACTTCAAAATTCCAAAAACTTCAATTAAAATTTTGAAAGGGGAAACTTCAAAAGAAAAAACTATCCTGTTTAAAACTTTGGATGAGGATAAGGTAAATAATCTTTACAAAGCATTTGATATTTAGCAAAAATAATTATTCTCGGGTTTTGAAGTCAAAAAGGAGAACTCTTAATGCAAATTTCACATTTAAACCCAATCGGATATGAGGCTAGAACGGATAATGGCAATAAATATAAAAAGACAAATCTTGCAAAAACTGTAAGTATTGCATCTTTTGTCGGTTTTGACGCCTTGCCTTATATTTTCCCAAAAAAGATGGGAGCATTAAAACTATTTTCAACTCAAGGAGTTTTAGCAACCCTTGGGACCTTTGCGAAGCTTGATGTCAAAAAATATGCGCCATTCATCGTTGCAGCAGGTTTTGCGTTAGATACTGTTTTTGGTTATTTTATCGGTAAAAGTGCAGATGATGCTAAAAACAAAGCCAATGCACAAAAAGCCGATGAACAGGCTGAACATATAAATACTAATGCTTAGCTTGACTTTATTTTTTATTATTAATATAATAAATTTCAAAAGGAAATATAATGACTCAAATAATTTTACAAAAATATCATCATCACGTACATATCAACCTGAAGAGGTTGTAGAATTGGTGATGCGCTTGTAAAAATAATTCAATTCTTATGAACAACTTCTTCAGGATATTTAAGCGAAGAAGTTGTTTTTAGTTTAAGAATTGAGGAAATAATAATGACAATAACAAATATAATATCCGCTATTGGTAATAATAGCAGCATTTACCCCCTACTTGTTCGAGATTGCTGTATTGAGGCGCCTTCAAAAATTTTGATTGCAAGACGTGAAAATTCTAAAGAATCTCAAACAAAAGCAAACGATGCAACAAGAGAAAAAATCATTGATGAATACGCAACATCAGCAATATGGCTTGGTGGTATTCCTGCCGTTGAAAATTTGGCAGATAAATATATCTCTAAAAAAGGATTCAATCCAAATGTAAATATCAAACTTTTTGGTGAAGGTAAAAAAGAAGGTGCATCTTTAGTTCAAGGCATTGAATATAATATCAAAAAGTTTAGCCAATATAAAAATAAAGATGTTCAAGATGCGGTTGCAGATTTAATCAAAGTTCGTGATAACAAAGCGGCTTACGAAAAACTTTTGACAAAGAAATTTGCGGCTGCAACTATTATTCCGACATTGATTATGGGATTTGTTTTGCCAAAACTTAATTTTGCCTTAACCAAAAAAGTTAAAGAAAACAGAAATACACCACCTTCATTGAATCTTCCGACAAAAAGTTTTACCTCTTTAAATCGTACAAAATTTTCTGATTTTTATGAAAAACAAAATAAAGATGTAGCTTTTACAGGTGGTAGTTTGACTTCAACTATAGCAGGTCTCAGAACGGTTGATAAAATGGCTATTTCTGATGGTGGTTTGACTGTTGGCAGAGTTTCAACTTCAAGAAATAAAGAAGAAGGTTATGCTAATGCTTTTAGAATGATTGGTTCTATGATTTTGAACTTTGTAACACCTGTTTATATCGCAAAAGGTTTAGATAAACTTGCAAATAAATTGTTCAAAATCAATGTCAATCTTGACCCATTGATTTTGGATAACGAGGAATTTATTTCTGCAATAAAAGAAAATAAAATCGAACTTCCAAAATCAAATAGTCCAAAAGATTTGATGGAATTTATTGATTCAAAACCAGATAGATTGTTCTCAAAATTTGCTCAAAAAATGAAAAAAGTTTCATATTTGGAATCAGGTATAAGAGACCCAAGAAAGTTTGTTGATATGAAAGATTTGAGCAACTTTAAAACAGAATTTGAAAGTTTTATTGACTCAGCTAGAGCGTCAAAAAATATCGAAAATTTTGCAAGAAAAGCTAAATATGTAAAATGTGCTAATATTTTGGCTAATGTCGGAATTTCAAGTTTCTTACTTGCCGGAGTTTTGCCTGCTGCAACATATAAGTTTATCAAGCTTACAACGGGTTCATATTCAGACCCGGGGTTGAAATAATTTGTCATAAAAATACAACAACAAGATGACAATTTCTACTATACAAAATCGGATTTGCATGGTATCATATATACAGATGTAGTAGGAAATATTTTTTAATATATATGCAATGAAGTTTATTATAATCAAATAGTCAAAAACGCTCGGGTAGGATACATGTACCCGACATTGCCTATATTATAAAAAAATAGAAAAGGATAAGGTATTACTTTATGGCAACAACCTTGTTTTTAGTTATTGCGACTATTGCGGTAATGGTCTTAGTTGCAATGCTAATTATTCAAAAAAACAAAGTCAAAAGTGCTATTGAATCTGTTGAAAAAGATAAAAAAGCACTGGAAGAAAAAGAGAAAATTCTCTACAAAGAGGCTAAAATTAAAGCGGTAGAAGAACTTCAAGAAGACAGAGAACAATTAAATGAAGAAGAAAGAGAACGCAGACAAGAGATTGCAAGACAAGAACAAAAGTTAGCTAAAAGAGAAGACATGCTTGAGGATAAAATTCAAGAGTATACAGAAAAAGAAATCCAAACTCAAAGAAAAATGGACCAACTTTTGGAAAAAGAAGACTATTTGGCTGAACTTGTTCAAAAGCAAACTGAAGAACTTGAACGAATTTCAGGTATGTCTTGTGAAGATGCAAAAAGAACTTTATTAGAACAATTAAAAAATGATTTGGCTCAAGAACAAATGCAACTTGTTCGTGAAAATGAGGCAAAAATAAAAGAAATTTCATTAGAAAAATCAAAAGAAATTCTATCAACAACAATGCAACGCTGTATGATTGAACAAGTTGTTGAAACAACCGTTTCCGTTGTCGGCTTACCTAATGATGAGATGAAAGGTCGTATTATCGGTCGTGAAGGTCGTAATATCAGAGCTTTAGAAACTTTAACAGGAGTTGACCTCATTATTGATGATACTCCGGAGGCTGTTGTATTATCAAGTTTTGACCCTGTCAGACGAGAAATTGCAAAACTTGCTTTAGAAAAACTTATTGTTGATGGACGTATCCACCCAGTAAGAATTGAAGAAATGGTTGAAAAAGCAAGAGAAGAAATTGATAAAAAGATTTGGTCAGAAGGTGAAAATGCCGCTCTTGAAATGGGTGTTATGGGCTTAAATAAAGAACTTATCAAAACTTTAGGTCGTTTATACTACAGAACAAGTTATGGTCAAAATGTTTTGAAACACTCACTTGAAGTTGGTCATATTGCAGGCATGCTTGCTGCAGAACTCGGTGCAAATGAAAAAATTGCAAAACGAGCAGGCTTACTTCACGATATCGGAAAGGCTGTTGACCAAACTCAAGAAGGTACTCACATTCAACTTGGTGTTGAACTTGCATCAAGATATGGTGAAAGACCTGAAGTTATTCACGCAATTGAGGCTCACCACGATGATGTTGTAGCAAATACAATTGAGGCTGTCTTGGTAAAAGTTGCCGATGCGATTTCAGCAGGCAGACCGGGGGCAAGACGTGATACCTTAGAAATTTATATCAAACGTCTTCAAAAAATTGAGGAAATCGTAAACAGTTACGAAGGTATCAAACAGTCATTTGCCGTTCAGGCAGGACGTGAGGTTAGAATCATTGTTCAAGCGGAAATGTTTGATGATTTGGCATCAGGTAAACTTGCAAGAGATGTTGCGAAGAGAATCGAAAATGAACTTGATTATCCTGGACAAATTAGGGTAACGGTTGTTAGAGAGTTTAGAACAACGGAAATTGCAAAATAAAATTTGATTGAGGCTCTAAAGCATATAAATGCGGCAGAGCCTCGCTTATAACATAATAAGGGTAATTTATTTTATGAAAGACATAATAAAAATTATATTTTTTGGAGATATTGTCGGAAAACCTGGAAGGTTTGCTGTAAGAGATTTTTTGGCTGAAAATGATAACTTCAAAAAATATGATTTTATTATTGCGAATGTCGAAAATGCATCACATGGTTTTGGTTTAACCGAAAAAAATTACAAAGATTTCAAAGAATATGGAATCAATTGTATGACGTGCGGTAACCATATTTGGGATAAAAAAGATATATATAACTACATCGATTCATCAGATTGTCTAATTCGCCCTATCAATTATCCAAAAGGTACAAAAGGGGAAGGCAGCAAGATTTTTGAAGTCGGAGATATTAAAATTGGCGTGATGAATGCATTAGGCAGAGTGTTTATGAATCCTTTGGATTCTCAATGGGATGTTGTTGCTCAAGAAATCAAACGCTTAAAAGAAATCACTCCAATTGTGATTATTGATTTTCATGCAGAGGCAACGGCAGAAAAAATTTGTTTTGGCAGGTATTGTTCAGAACTTGGTATGAGTGCATTTTTCGGCACTCATACGCATGTGCAAACTGCCGATGAAAGTATTGTTGATGGGATGGCATACCTTACAGATGCAGGATTTTGCGGAGCATCTGATGGGGTTATAGGGATGGAATATTCAACATCCATAACTAGATTTTTAACAGGTATACCAGAACGTTATGAAGTTGCAGCCGGAACTTCTACCCAAGTTAATGCGGTAGAAGTCGATATTGATGTAAAAACAGGCAAAGCAACTTCTATTAAAAGAATTTTTTGTAGAAAGAATAAAATAGAAGAGGAAAAGGAAAGTGAAGAGGAAAGCTGATTTACATATCCACACTTACTACTCGGATGGAGTTTTTTCTCCTGAAAAGATAGTGGATACCGCTGTAGATGTCGGTCTTGAAGCTATAGCTATCACAGACCACGACAATATCTTAGCCTATGATGTCGCCCAAAAACACATCAAAGAAAAGGGCTTGCAAGATAAAATTGAAGTTATTCGCGGTATTGAGGTTAATACTTTGTATAAAAACTATGAAGTCCATATTTTGGGGTACTTCATGGATACGAAAAACAAAGATTTTCTTGACTTGATAAAGGCTCAACAGCAAGCCAGAGTTAAACAAACTAAGGAAATCTTGGCTCTACTTGCTAAAAAAGAAGGTATCAGAATTAAATTTGAAGATATCAAAAAACAAGTAGCTGAAGGCGGTAGTATCGGTCGTCCGCACATAGCAAAAGCTATTACAAATGCAGGCGGAACAAATAATATTATGGATGCTTATGCAAAATACATCCATGATGATTCTCCTGTATATGTTCAAAGAAAGACCGTAACTCCGTTTGATGCCGTTGAAATTATCTATGATGCAGGCGGAATTCCTGTAATTGCGCACCCTCATGATATTGATATCGCAGAACCTTTAATCAAAGAACTTATGAATTACGGTTTGAGAGGAATTGAGGCTTATCACCGCAAACATTCTCCTGCTTGTGTTGAATATTTTTCATCAATGGCGGAAGAACTTGGTTTGATTGTGACAGGCGGTTCTGATTTCCACACTCCAAATATCATGAACGGTCAAATTATCTTGGGTAAGAATTTTGTCCCTGAATGGGTTTACGAAAAACTTATTGAAGAGAAAAAACGTATTGATATGGCATAATTTATCGGAGATTGTATGAGAAAACGTTTTTGGAAAATTGAATATTCGATAACTATATTTGTGATATTTGCAATTGTATTGCTTTTGATTCCGTCAAAATTTATGGCATCAAAAGAAGCTACATATATTTCGCAGTGGAATGAAACATTTAACAAAATGGATTATATTTTTACTGCAATGAATGCACAGGCTGATGCTGATATCATCAAGAGTTTCAAACACGCAAAATCAAATGAGGAGCGCGAACAATTGATGATGAATTTAGTTAAACCATACTTGCGAATTAGTGAACAAGATGAGTTGACTAAAAAGTATAGTCCATATTACTTGAAAGGTTCAAAGGTAAAATCCGGTGACGAATTTTATTTTGATAACCTGTATTTGACATCAAAAAATAAAATTGTTGGGATAAAAGATATCAAAGATGATGATGTTTTTCACCCTGCATTTATTATGATGTTTGATATGAATGGGTTAAAAGCTCCAAATACGTGGGGAAAAGATATTTTCGGTATCAATATTTTTGTTGACGGTAATATCACACCAATTGGTTCCGGTTGGGATTTAGAAGACTTGAAAAAAGATTGCTCTGAATCAGGAACAGGTGTTTCTTGCTCTCATTACTACAGAATAGGCGGAGATTTCAATGAATAACGATATCAAAAAAGTTTGCGTATTTGCATCATCTTCTAACTTTTTGGATGAAGTTTATTATGAAGATGCAAAACTTTTGGGTGAATTGCTTGGCAAAAATGGTTATGACGTTGTTTATGGCGGAAGTAATCTTGGTTTGATGTGGGCTTGCGCCGGAGAAGTTAAAAATAATGGCGGAAAAATTACAGGTATAATGCCTGAAAAACTCCATAATATGGGTGTATTCACAGAAGGTTGTGATGAATTTGTCGTGACAAAAGGTATGAGAGAGCGCAAGGCAAAACTTGATGAGGTTTCAGATGCTGTTATTGCGCTGGCAGGCGGGTTTGGAACTCTTGAAGAATTATCTGAAATGATTGTCCAAAAGCAGTTGGGTTATAACAAAAAGCCTATTATTATTTTGAATACAAACGGTTTTTATGACAAATTGATAGAGTTTTTCGAGGTTATCATTGAGCAGAAATTTGCCAACACAAATATGTGCAAAATTTATTACGTAGCGAAAACTCCAAAAGATGCGGTATCTTATTTGCAAAATTATGAGCCTGAAATATTAGATGTTGATAAAAACACGATTTACGCAAGGTAAATTATTTAATTTCGACTTTCGCACCAACAAATTCAAGGGCTTTTTTGTTCATATCTGCTTCTTTTTCAGAAATATTAACCATAAATTTTGATGGAGCTGTTTCAACAACATTTTTTGCTGTATTGTAGTCAAATCCTGTAAGTTGGCGCAATGTCGCCATAACTGTTGCTTTATTTGCTCCGGCATCAACAAGAATTAGCGATTTTTCTCCGGTGTTTTTCTTGATTATATGTGCATCGTGCTTGCTAAATTCTTTTTTTATTCCTGATTTAAGGTGCCTTACATTGATTTTGTCGATGTCAAAGTTGTATTTCTTTTTTAGAAATTCTCTAACAATTATAATTAACATAAACGCGATTGCTGCATAAAAATATGTCATATCCATATATAAAGCTCCTTTAATTAGAAATTAAATTTACCTGCACATAATAACATATTACAGTCTAAAAATCAAACTGGAGTAATTTGGTGTAGAAGTTTAATATGAGTGAAAATATCGCCACAGAGGGCAAGAAGGCAAGATGTCAGGCAGAATAAAAATTCTGATGTCTGTTGGCTTAGCAATGCCGATAAAATAAAGTGTCGTTCTGAAAGCTTAGAAAAATCAGGCGAGAGTCTTGAACCTAAATTTTTCTTGCTATTCAGAATGACTGTCCCCCTCATAAAACACCAAAAGGCGGTCGCGTAGCGACCGCCTTTTGGTAATCTTTATTGAAAATCAAACTACTTGATTTCAACAACAGCACCAGCTGCTTCAAGAGTTTTCTTGATTGATTCAGCTTCGTCTTTTTTGATGTTTTCTTTAACTGCTTTAGGAGCTGCTTCAACTAAGTCTTTAGCTTCTTTCAAGCCTAAACCTGTCAAAGTTCTAACTTCTTTCAATACAGCGATTTTCTTATCAGCTGGAACTGAAGCCAATACAACTGATACTTCAGCATCAGCATCGTCAGCTGCTGCAGCTGCTACTGGAGCTGCTGCTACTGCAACAGGAGCTGCTGCAGATACGCCGAATTTTTCTTCCATAGCTTTAACTAATTCAGCTGCTTCTAATAATGTTAATTTTTCAATTGATTCTAAAATTGATTCTACACTCATTGTTTTTCTCCTTTATTGTTTTTTGTTTTGTTTTCTAACTTAGTGTTAAGCACAGAGGCTTAAAGATTTGAGCTGCAAAACTATGCAGCTTTTTGGTCGCGAACTGCTGCCATAGCTCTTGTAAGTTGAGACATAACTGCATTGATAGAGTTTGCGATACCAGATGCCGGTGAATTGATAGACCCAAGCATTTTTGCAAAAAGTTCTTCTTTTGAAGGAAGTTCTGCCAAAGCTTTTGTTTCTGCTTCTGTCAACCAGTTGCCATCTAAAACAGCACCAACGATAGTACCTTTTTTAGATTCTTTGATGAATTTAGCAACGGCTTTTGCAGGGCTTACTGGGTCTTCAAAACCGAAAGCGATAGCGATTGGACCAGTCAATTTGTCTGTTAATTGTTCGTATTCAGTACCTTTAACAGCAATTTTAGCCAATGTGTTTTTAGTAACCATATAGTCACCGCCACCTTTTTGGATTTCACGTCTCAATTTAGTGATATCTTCAACAGTGAAACCTTGGTATTCAGTAACGATAGCTACTTGAGCTTTTTCGATTTTTGATTTAATAGCATCTATTTTTTCTGATTTGAATGCTTTTGTTGCCATTTTTAGCTCCTTTAGTAATTTTTCTGTGATTGATTATTCAATCTTTTGTTTTTATCGACCTGTCAAATACCAAAAAAGATTTTGCTTTTTCGGTTACCGCAAAATCTTACACTCAAGTCGTTATATTATATATATTCGGCTTTTATACTATTCAAGAATTTTCATCTTGCCTTGTACTTTTGTGTAACCTCGATTAGCTGATTTATTAAGGAGTCTTGAACCTTTAGGAATTTCGTAGTCTCGGCGCCATCGCCCCCTACCTTGCCCCCTTGGGTTGCACCCCGCTAATTGTCTGCGGCTATGTCTTTAAGATAGAATAAACATAATAAAAATGCAAGCGGTGGAAAAGATTTGTTGAGTTTTGGTAATATTTATTTACAAAATCCGCGCATTTTTTTGAGGGTTTGTGTTTTTATTAATATATGGTAGTAGAACAAATTGACAATCCTGCAAATCGAAATATGCACTATGGCGATAAAGTCCCTGTGGGCACAATTTCTGCGCCTAATAGCTTGCCAAAACGCGTTCTGTATTCAAATAAGGAGGCGGAGCGAATTTATAACGAAATGCAGTATGATATTTACCAAACACAAAAACATACGAAAAAGCCGAGCAAGGGCAAATTCCCTATGGTGCTGAAAATTTTAATCGGCGCAGGTCTCTTGGCAGGTATTGTGGCTTTCCGTAAAAACCTTTGGAGCAGATTAAAGGGCTTGTTTACGAAAACTTAGTCTTTAACCTCAAACTCTCTAAGTTGAGTGTAAATTATCGGCGAAAACTCTTTTGTTGTAACTATGTCGATGATTTTGTAGGTTTGCGGCATTGAAAGAATTGACGGTGACATGATGTGATAAACTCCGTCTTTCATGTTTTCCGCGTTTGTGTGCAGGTGCCCTGAAACAATAGCTAGAACATTTTTGTGCTTTTCTAAAATAGCTTGATATTCTTCAACTTTGTAGGTCTTGCAGTTTTGTGATGTGCCAATAGAGCCGTCTGCTGCGAGAATCGGAAAATGCTGCATTATGATTGCATCTGTTTTTTCGTTTTTTGTTAATTGCTTGTCGAGCCAAGATAGAGTGTTTTCTCGGTAGTAGCCGACAGAACTAGGGATGACTTCTTTTGCTCCATCAACGATTAGGAATAAAAATCCGTTTTTCTTGAACGCGTAGTTTGGCTTGCGTTGAGGGAAAAAGATGTTGTTTTCTTTTACGATTTCAAAATACTTGGCTTTTGAAAGCCCGCCTGATTTGTAGACATCGTGGTTGCCGAGTGCTAAATAGTACGGAACATTCAATTTGTCGGCGATTTTTAGGAAGGCTTTGAGATTTTCTTCTTTTGGATTGTTGATGTTGTCGCCTGTGAAGATAACAAAAGAAATTCCTTGTTGGTTGTTAATATCTTCAACAACACTTTTCAAAACTTTCTGCGAAAAATCAGAATCGACTGATAGGTGTGCGTCTGCAACTTGGACAAACTTTATGTTTTCGGCAAAAACTTTTGTGCTGAGCGCAAATGTGAGAAATAAACCAAACAATAGTAGTAATAACTTTTTCATAGAACTTCACAATCTCCCTTGAGCAAATTATATCATAAAATCAAAATATGTGATAAGATAGTGGCATGAGATTAGATAAATTTTTAAAAGTTTCAAGATTGATAAAACGCAGAACTGTGGCAAATGAAGTTTCGGATATGGGGAGAATTTCTGTCAACGGAACTCAGGCAAAACCTGCAAAACAAATCAAAGAAAACGATATTATTTCGATTGAATACGCGAATAGAACTTTAAAGGCAAAGGTTTTGAAGGTTCCGACGGGGAATGTTTCTGTCCAAGAGGCTCCGAGCCTGTACGAATTGCTGAGTGAGTAGTGTTGGACTTTATGTAATTTTAGTACTTAGGTTATTGTCATTCTGAAAGGATTAAAAATCTTGCCAACTAGCTTGGCTTAGATTTTATCCTATTCAGAATCTATCAATGTTGATTGTGAAAATTGACCATAGTGAACAGTTTTCAATCAAATGGATAGACCCTGAATCAAGTTCAGGGTGACACACAGGTTCCCTCCCACCTACGTGGGGGAGGGGAAGGGAGAGGGGGCAAAGACTTGCAATCTTTGCTGTGGATTACCACGGCACTCCGTCTAAACCATTGCTCCAATTGCCAATCAACTTTCCTCGTAATGACGTATTTTTATTATTGTCATTCTGAAAGGATTAAAAATCTTGCCAACTTGATTGGCTTAGATTTTATCCTATTCAGAATCTATCAATGTTGATTTTAAAATTGACCATAGTGAACAGTTTTCAATCAAATGGATAGACCCTGAATCTACGCAGTCGCATAAAACGTGCCTCCACTTCGTTTCGCACTCTGCTCCTGCTGTTCAGGGTGACAGTTACCATTTTGTACAATCATGTCATTACGAGGAGAAATGACTTTCAAATAAAACAATAGCCTATACAGCGCGACGTCGTAAT
Organism: uncultured cyanobacterium; assembly: GCA_902495705.1. GTDB lineage: Bacteria > Cyanobacteriota > Vampirovibrionia > Gastranaerophilales > Gastranaerophilaceae > Zag111. Next base: position 78,943 of record CABUXT010000002.1, on the reverse strand, counting down.
CCCCTGCAAATGAAACAGTATGTCCTCCCCTTGAGACTCTGCCGAACAAAACAATCCAGTGAATTGTTTTGTGAGAGGTTAGTGAAATCTTTGATTTCGAGGTGGGGAATATGACCGATATGTTGAGGATTACCACGTCACTCTGTCTAAACCATTGCTCCAATTGCCAATCAAGGTTTCTCGTAATGACGTATTTTTATTATTGTCATTCTGAACTTGATTCAGAATCTTTTCAATAATCAATATTTATCAATTATAACATTTGTTAAATTATTAATAACCCAGAGGCGGAAGGTGTATACCTTCCGCCTGCGGAAAAAAGCTTTTCAACTCTTAGTCTTTCGGTTTGAGCTGTGCTCAAACTTCAATTACTATTTAGAAGTTGTCAAGATATATTTTGCAGCATCTGATGCTGGTTCAACAGTTGCATCGTGGAATACGATTGGGAATACATCTGTCATGTGTTTAGCATCATTTTTAACTGTACATGGAGCATCTACATTTAAAGAAGATTTGTCAGCTGTATTTTTGCCATTTGTTGTAGCTGCTGAACATGTAACTTCTTTGTTAGGTAATGTTGCACCATTTACGTCAATGAAACCGATACAAGTTTTCAAACCAGGAGCATCAGCTGTACCTGGAGCATCTGTACCTAAAACTGTAGCATTAAGTTGTTTACCAACAGGTAATTCGCAACCTTCAGCACCAGCATTAAAAGCTACGATTGAACCATCAGCTAAGGCATAAGCTAAGAAATCTTTATATGTCAAATCTTTCAAAACACCATCATCTTCGTTTACAATTTCATAGGCAGCAGATGCACCATTATTGTTACGTTTTACACCATCTTTAACAGGTCCTAAATAAGTTTGACCAGTCAAAGTACCATTCAAAATAGCACACATTGACATTGTTGTATCTGGGTGTTCTGAAGCTGCTGTAGCAACAGTACCTGAACAAGTTGTAGATGTACCTGCATAGTCAAAGTCATATTGAGCTTGTGCCATCAAACCTGCTTGGTTCAATGTTGAAATTGATTTTTTGAATTGTGAACGGAATTTTGCACCGTTTGTGTTCGCAATCAATGTAGGAATAGTCATAGCAGCAACTACACCAATGATACCCAAAGTAATCAATACTTCTGCCAAAGTAAAACCGAATCTTTTTGTCATAATCTTTTCACCTTTCTTTTAAATAAATGAACTATAACATACGCTTTACATACCGATTATATTACTATTTTTTTCAAAGTCTGTCAACCATTTGAATGATTTTTGAAAATATAGTGGCAGAATCGGCTCTGCCGAGTTGGTGTTGTTCTTCCCTCTCCGAGGGACACTAGCCGAACAAACGAGCTACGCGAGTTGTTGTGAGACTGCGTGCCGTATGGCTGAGGGCTAGGGTGAGGGTTTGTCCTCAGACCTCTTTGTAGTGGGTTGCCACGTCACTCTGTGTAGGCTATCGCACCTCTACTTAGGCTTGTTGTTCCTCGCAATGACGAGATTTATATCTTTTAGGTCAGTACCCTCACTCGAAATTGTAGTTTTTCGAGTACCTCTCAAAAACAATTTCGGTCTCTCCCATCCGGAGAGACAAGCGTTTCCCTGAGGGTTAGGGTCAGGGTTCGTCTCCGTCATCATCTCTCCACCTCCCTCTAACAAGAGAGGGAAGAGCCCCGTTACTAAATGTCGATGTCCACACATAATAACTGAAGGAAGAGATGTTTGAGGTTGCCATTAAATTTTCAAAATCTTATTCAGTATTATATATGTTTTTTCTTTTCAAATACATATCCTCATTCTCGTACAAATTTATTAAACCCATTTTTTCTAATCCGATAACATTAATCTTTTAAAATTAATACTTTTGGATTAGATTTTTGATTTTGCAGAGTGGAAAGTTGTTGATTTTAGTGGGTTGTGGGGATTGTTAAATATTGTAAAAAGTTTTTGGGTTTGTGTGGGATTGTAACGGTTTTGTAATAAATGGTAATTCTTTTGGGTGAGGGTTTTGTTTTGACATGATGTGTCCCCCACCTCGAAATCGGAGATTTCGGTCCGCCCGCGAGGGCGGACATGTTGACCTGCGTGTTGAGTTTTGACCCCCTCTCCCTAGCCCTCTCCCTCAAGGGGCGAGGGTACTCACTGTCATTCACCTCGGTCATTGTCATTCTGAAAGCTTAGAAAATTTTTAGTCACCCTGAATTTATTTCAGGGTCTCTAATATTTCAAATTTCACATGAGACTAATACGTTATAGTAGAGAGGCTGAAACAAGTTCAGCAGGACAAAATACAAATGGATAGACCCTGAATCAAGTTCAGGGTGACAATATTTTTCAGAATCTTTTCCATTTTAGGATTAAGCAAATGTTATTTTTGCTAAACCTTGATTATTGAGAGGATTCCGAAACAGTCTTGGATTATTGGCGGCTCGACCGGCTCAACGCAGCTCTCGCCAAGACGTGCTGGGTTCCCTTCGTTCACACGGCGCACTTGCCAAAATCCGCAGTTCGGAATGACATAAACTAATTTGTCAAATTAGAGATTCTGAACAGGATAAAAGCTACGTCGCGATGCTCCTTGATTTTTAATCCTTTCAGAATGACATGTCCACCTTATCCTACTTGGTTTTCGCCGAGGAGGAAGACATTCCAATTTTTGGACTCTTGGGCTATCGGTTTATAATAGTCCTTTACCAAAATTTGTTGGGTTTGGATTGGCAAATACTGTTGATTATTCAAAAATTCGCCCAAAGATTCTGATTTTTTTGTATATTTTTTCTGTTTAACGATTGGGTAAAATGCGTGTTTTTTTCTTGCAACTTCGCAAAGCATTACATTAATAATTTGGCTATAGTCAAAGTCATAACCGCTACTAGTTGTGATATCGAAGATGTAATTCAAGTTATCGCTTGTTGTAATCGAAAAATATCCAAGGATTTTCTTATCCTCTTCAATGACATATCTGATTTTATAAAAGTCATTGAGACCTGCAAAAAACGGTTCCTGAAACTCTTTTGGGTGGCGTGTCATTGAAGGTTTATAAATATTTATCAATTCTGAATTATAAAGTTCTGCAATCGCCTTGGCGTCGGAGTTTTGGGCATATCGCCAATGAAAATCCGATTTTACAGGTGTTGGGTGTTCAATTTTCCACAAGGTTTCGGATGCGCACTGTCTGAAACCGCAGCCATTAATAAACAAATTGAACAATTCGTCGTGACATTCGTCAATAGTGACAGCAAACGAAGTTGCGCCCATTGCGCCAAATTTTTGGATGACAAACTCCACAAGTTGTTTGCCTGCGTCATACAGGTTCTCTTTGAAAATCAATCTTGTGATATTGATTTTATAAGGGTTTCCTGCGGTTCTTGCTGTTGTGATTAGGCCCAAGATTTCGTGGTTTTCGACCAAGATAAATGATTCGGATTTGAATTTTAACTGCAGCGGCAATATGGTATTCAGAAGTCCAATCGGTTCTTCCATGATTGTTTTTGCCAATTTGTCGTTTTCGTCGTTGCACAAGTATGATACAAGGCGTTTCAATTTATGGTAGTCAAAGCACGTTAATCTTCTTATTTGCATAGTTTTATTATACTTATTTTTGTTTGTTGTTGCAAGTGTGGGGGGATGACCTAAGTGCTCAATTAGAGATTCCGAAACAAGTTCGGAATGACAATATAGTCCTTTCATAATGACCTGTTCCCCCACCTCGAAATCAAAGATTTCGGTCCGCCCTCGAGGGGCGGACATGTTGACCTGAGTGATGGGGATTACGACGTCACTCTGTGTATGCTATTGTGCATCTGTTCGGCTTGGTCCCTCGTAATGACATGTTTTGACGGACATGTTGACTGAGGTGGATGGTTTTGACCCCCTCTCCCTAACCCTCAGCCATACGGCACGCAGTCTCACACAACTCGCATAGCTCGTTGGTTCGGCTAGTGTCCCACAAGGGGCGAGGGAACTCTTTGTCATTCACCTCGGTCATTGTCATTCTGAAAGCTTAGAAAATTTGTGCGAAGAATGAGCATATAATTTTCTAGCTATTCAGAATCTATCAATGTTGATTTTAAAATTGACCATAGTGAACAGTTTTCAATCAAATGGATAGACCCTGAATCAAGTTCAGGGTGACAATCAGTTTACCCTCGGATTAGTTCGTAGATGCGGAACTCGCTTGGGTCAAGTTTTTCAAAATGAATACTATCCATATTCTCCATCGGTTGTGGTTCGTAGTCCTTTTCCTTCAAAACGTATTCGTTTTTTAAGTCGTAATCGCTTGGAATATAGATTTCCTTATCAAATACAGGGTAACCTTCAACCAATTCTTTGTAACTTTCGCCTGTTGCAGCCGTTTTCATAACTTTTTCTGTCGGATATTTGTGGTTTGAAACTATCAAATACGCGGTTTTCATCGGTTCTTTAGTAATCAACCACGCGCTAAATCCGTCTTCATCATCGACAATGATTTGAGCCTCGCCACTATTAATAATATTGTTATTTTTTACAAATCTGTCGATTGCATCAAATTTTGTGTAGAAGTTTTCGTTATCTGCACGTTTCATTGCAACTTCTTCGCCGATAGTGTATTCTGTCCCGCCTTGTGTGAAGCTTTCATCGCCGTCAACGTACAGCATTGGGCGTTGTGCGTATTTGCCTCCAGGTAAGAATTTGTATTTGAACCATTTGTACAATGCGCCGTTTTCTCCTAATTGTGCAGGGTATTGGTCGATACAATGAAATTCGCCGTCTTGGTTGTTATATGTTTTCAAAATTGAAAGCATATTACCTTTTTTGAATTTTGTATTGTAGTTTGCCAAGTTTTGGTTGTCTTCTGAAATTTTTTCAGGAGTTTTGTCAAACTGAGAAATTATGTCGTTGCCCCAAAGCAAGTCAAATTTCATATCTTGGTGGTATTCTTTCAAGAAGTTATCCCAAAGCATATATTCTGCCAAAGTTGCGAAATATGGGATTTTTTTCTTCATAGTTGTGTTTAGTTTGTTCAACACATAGCGTGGTGCGCGGTAGCTGATAGGCACGCCGTTGCGTTCTGAAACCTCATCTACGATATGGTCAATGTGGTCAACTCTGAATCCGTCAAAATTGTAGTCTTTTTGAAGTTGTTTCATTGCACTGATAAACAATTCAATAACGTCTTCGTTGAATTTGCCGTTTTCAAGGTTCACAAAGTAGTAAGGCGTTTGACAATCAAGGTTTGCAAATGCTGTTACGTCATCCCCTTTATAGTCGTAGTGTTTGAATGTCGGATATCCGCCACATTCGCTCATTCCATCGTATACAGGAACGCCTGCTGAGCACCAAGCTCCCCCAGGAGCAGGCCACAAGCCTTCGTTCATAAGTGCTTGAATTGTATCGATTTGTTTTGTAATATCGCTTTCTTCAAGTTTTTTCTTATCGTTTTTGAAGTCGTGAACTTTTGCCACGATTTCGCGAACTCGTTTTTGAATTTTTATCTGATAACTTTTTTCAAGCATTGAGTTTGAGAAAGTCTTTTTGTGTTCTGCCATAATTCCGTCAAAATTGTTATACAATTCTTGGAAAGCTGGGCTTAAATCGCCTGAACTGCCTTGCAATCTTTGGATGTAGACATCTTTTGCGATTTGGATATCGTCTTGGTCATGGTCTTTTGATAAAAATTCTGCAACTTCTTCAACTTTTGCAATCAGTTGTTTTTGAAGTTCGTTGATGTCGTACCAGCGCGCCACTTGCGGATTTGCCAATACGAATTTTGAGAAACATCCTGTTTGAGGCAAAATATCATAAATCACAGGGTGACCTGCAAGTTGGGCCATTTCGATAAATGTTTGAACTTGTTGTTTTGCATTCATGCCTGTAAGTTCTTCGATTTTGTCGTCTTTTAGTTTAGAACTTACTTCACTGCTTTTTGGAAGGTATGCACAGCCAAATTCTCTAGGGTGGAACGGAATAAGGTAAATTGTCGTATTATAAATACCGTTTTCCATGTTTCCTGTAGGTAAGATAAGCAACTGTTTCAACCAGTCAAAGAATTTTCCGGTTTCTTTAGATTTATTTCCATTTCCTAAAGCTGCAAGGTTTAGAAGTTTGATGTCATGCCCTTCGCGTTTGAACCAGTCGGAAGTTTTTTCCTGATGTCTTGATAGTGGGCTGATTTGATTGTTTTTGAAGTGGAATTTGCCGTCTTTAAATACGTTGTTTTGTTTCCACTTTTCTTCTAATGCGAAAAGGGTTTCTTCATTAGTTAATTCGTCTAATGCCTTTTGGAACGGATAAGTCAAATAACCGTATTTTTGAATGTGCATAGACAAATATTTTTTCCTTAGTTCAGGAATATTGTCGCTAGGATAAGCTTTTTTTAACTCCTCGTAGACTTTGTTTAGTTCTACGTCTTTTGCAGTTTCGTGCTCTCTTTTCTTAAATAAAAATTCAAACATAAATATCTCCCTATATGTAAAAATTATATCATAAGAAAATTTTTATTTTGCAACTTTTTAATATTGCCTAGTCGGCTAATGGTTTTGTCCTGTTGAAGATATAAATTGAAAGTGTTCAAGAGCTTCTTAGCCCATTTGAGTACATAAAAATTTATTATATGGAGAAAAATATGGTTACAGAAAACAAACAAATTTCAATCGTTATAGTCGAAGATTTTAAGCTAACAAGAGTAGGGCTAAGATGTGCACTAAATTCTAATCCTGATTTGAATGTCGTAGCAGAATGTGAAGATGCGATTGACGGTATCAAGAAAATTAAAGAACTTAACCCTGATATTGTGTTGATGGATTTAGGTTTGCCGACAATGAACGGTATTGAGGCAATGGTTAAAATTCGTGAATTTTCTTCAGATGTCAAAATCATTGCATTAACATCTCACGATAGAGAGGAAGAAGTTGTTGCAGCATTGAGTTCAGGTGCTAACGCATATTGTCTGAAAGATATTGACCCATCAAAACTTGCCGATGTTATTCGCGATGTTTCAAAAGGTGTATGTTGGATAGATTCTGTGGTCGCTAATTTAGCACTAAAATCTATTCCAAAAGTCGATAATGTGGGATTGTTGGGTCATCAAGTTTCTGACCAAACAAGAGTACCATTAACAGAGCGCGAATTTGAGGTTTTAAAACACTTAGTTGCAGGTAAAAGTAATACCGAAATCGCGAAAGAATTAATTGTAAGCGTTCATACTGCAAAAGCTCATGTTTGTTCAATCTTACAAAAAATGTGCGTAAATGATAGAGTTCAAGCTGCAGTAAAAGCCGTAAAAGAAGGTATGGTATAAATATTCAATACATATAGATACAACAACCCAAAGGGAAGGAAAAATGAGAGTAAATCTTGTTTTTCCTTTTTCTTATTATAATTTTGCTGTACCTAATACAAATAATGCTGCGCCTGATGCCGGTTCTACCGTTGTGTCGTGGTATACAATCGGAAATACATCAAGCATGTGGCTTGCGGTATTATCTACAATACAATTTGAACCTGCATCCACTTTATTAACACCTGCAGAACAGTTTACTTCACGGTTTGGCAAACTTACACCGTTTACGTCAATAAATCCGACACATTTTGACAAATCCGCACCATTAACAGGTCCTGAAAAAATATCTTGTACAGGTCTTCTGCCGATAGGCAGTTCACATTCTTTAGCCTCCGGATGGAATGCAATGATGATACCGTCATTTAAAGAATATGCAAGGTATTCTGTATAATTATCAGGAATTGTATCTCTTGTTTCCAGTCTGTATGGAACTTGGTTGTTACCTCTGTCTACTCGGTAAAGATTTGTGACTTTTCCGTAGTAGGTATAACCTTTTAGTGTTCCGTTTAAGATAGAACAAAATGTCATAAGTTCTTCAGGACTTTCGTTTCCGCCTTTTGTTGGGTCAGGAGAACAAGCTTTGTCTGTTCCTGCAAAATCGTAGCCGTATTTAGCTTTTGCCATCAAACTAGCTTGGTTCAATGTAGAAACAGTCTTTTTAAATTGAGAACGGAATTTTGCACCGTTGGTATACGAAATCAATGTAGGTATTGTCATTGCTGCAACTATACCAATAATACCAAGTGTGATTAAAACTTCCGCAAGGGAAAACCCAAAAATTTTGTTCATTTTTAATATCCTGAAAACGTACTTCCTTTATATATTATTTTATTGATTTTGAGATTTGTCAATTGATAAACTTAATATTATAACGAAATTTAATATTAAAATTCGCCCATTAATTTTAACAAAGTTTTGGATGGCAAACCTATAACGTTGTCTAATTCCCCATCTACAGCTTTAATATAGCCGTTTGGCAGTTCTTGGATTCCATAAGAACCTGCTTTGTCAAAAGGCTTAAAGTTTTCTATGTAGTAATGAATTTGTTCATCTGTTAAGTCTTCAAAAGTTACATAAGTTGTTGTTGATTCAACTTTAGATTTTAAAGTTTCTGAATCTATTACGGCAACTGCGGTTACAACAAAATGAGTTTTGCCTGAAAGCATTTTTAACATTTTGTATGCCTCATTTTTGTCTTTTGGCTTGCCTAAGATTTTGTTATCAATAACAACAATTGTATCTGCACCGATTACAAGAGCTTTTTCAGAAGTTTTTTTTGCAACACATAGAGCCTTGTTGTATGCAAGATTTTCTACATAATCATAAGAGAAATCCGTCTGGTCATGTGGTTCCACATAAGAAGACGGAATAATTACAAAATCCAATTTTAGCTTTTTCAGAATATCTGCTCTTCTGGGAGAAGAAGAGCCTAGGATAATTTTTCCCATTGCGTGTCTCCTTGTTTCCCTATTTTTATATCAAAATCAGGTACAAATCAACACAAACTTTTTCTAACGCTGTCCCATTGATCTTTGATATCTAGCAGTTCTAGCGTTAATCGCATAACATGCAATGTTTAGTCTTTGACGAAGCTCCATCATATTACGCAATGTTGCAGCATAATCATTCATAGCTTCCATCATTTTATTTGGGTCAACCATTGATTCCATGTTATCGTGATTGTCAACTTTTTCTTCTTGATATTTTTGTACTAACATCTTGTCGATGTAATCATCTGCGCCTACGCCCATGCGAAGTCCTCCCTATTGATTTTTTGATATCCTGTTCCTGTAAAAAATATATCCTAGATATTCCTTATATTTTAATAAAGTATTTTGCGTTTTCAAAATTGCCTTTTTTGAGATATTTATATTTACAAAACTTAACATGATGGCAATTTTCAATATTCACTTTATTTACAATGAAAGATATGGATATAGTAAACAATTATAAAAGTTACAAACAGTATTTACCGGATTACGCAAATTGGCGTGATGAACAAGATTTGAACAGAGCAAAGCGCTTGGATTATCTTAAAAAACATCCTGAAAAAATGAATGAAGAAGATATTCAGCGCGGAAAAATTTTATTGCGTTCAATAGATGTTATGGATGAGTATTCGCAGTCTAACGCTGAAGATATGGAAACCGCAACAGATTTTGCAACGAGTCAGGTTGTAGGTATTGTAACTATGGTCGGAACTATTGGCGGAACCCTTTTGACAATGACAAAACCTGTTCAAAAGATGATGGCAAAAATCACCAGAGGCAATCAAAAACTTGAAATTTTGGCATCAGTTGTTCCATCTCTTATTGGTATGCTTGTCGGTATGGCAGCCAGTTTTCCTGCTGTTGTATGGTCTACAAAAGCTCAGGTTTCAGCCTCCAGAAAAGGACGTTTTGAGGCAATGTCAAAAGATTTGAAAAATCCTGCAGCATTTGCTGTTTTAACTCCTGAACAAAAGAAAAAAGCCGAAGAAATAGCCAAAGATATTAAACTTGATGATAAAGATAAGAAAAGATTAAATAAAAAACAAGGTTTGAACCTTAATCCTTTAGAATCAATTTCAACTTTGAAAAAATATTATAAAAATGATAGCGAATATCAAGCGCGAAAAGCCGAATTTGACAAATCTTTAGAACATGATGAAAGTAAATTCGGTACTCAAGTATCAGAAAAACAAATTCGTGATGCAAAACGCGACCAACAAATTTTATCAGATATGGTAAGAAGAATTGATGTCGCATCTCAAGATTATGCAGAAAATACTGAACTTGCAACAAATACAATTACAACACTTGCACTTGGTACAGGCGGTTTAGCCGGTTGGCTTTCCAATAAAGTCATGAAAGGCTTAAAAATAAAAGGTGGCGGCGCTATCGGAAAAGCTATTCCTTGGGTTGTTGGTGCAACATTACCGCTTACTGCAGGTATTTATTCTGCTAAACTTCAAAAACAAGCCTCAAGAATCGGCAGATATAAAGTCAAACAAGAAATGCTAAACAATCCGGCAGAGCTTGTTTATGTCGATGATAAAGATGTCGCAACATCTGATGTGAAAACTTTTGAAAAACACAAAAAGCCAAATTTGTTCAAATTTATGGCAAATCTTTATAAAGATAACAAAGAATATCAAAATTACGTCAAAACAGAAGGCGAAAAAGAGTTAAAAATGCACAAGGCAATTGAAAAACTTGAATTGTCAGAGGAGCAAATTAAAGATGCAAAAGCCTTGCAAAAGAATATATTTAAAACATTCAACAAAGTAGATGAAAAATCTCAAGCATACTCTGAAAGTGTTGAGGCGATGGGCGAAATTACTCAAAATGGGGTTCAAACCTTTGGTTCGCTTGTTGCATCAGGTATTTCTCTGTTGATGGCTTATAGAATGATGGAAAATCCAAATGCAGCCAAATCTATGCCAAAACTTATGGCAAAATTGATGACTCCGTTTGCATTAGTCCTTCTTCCTGCCATTGGTATTGATATCTACACAACAAAAGCTCAGAAAAAAGCATCAAGAGTAGCGGATATGATGGCTCTGAAAGAGTTAGGCGACTATAGGCATTATGTAGATTATTCAAATGTTAAATAATATAATTTTTAGCTGACAAAAAATATTTTTTTGGGCTATTATATAGATAGTAGAAAATTATTAGGGATTTAGTCATGACACAATCAAAAAATGAAGAAAAAGTTATAGGTATACCGAGAGCAATGTCTTTTTACAACAACTATCCGTTTTATTACGGATTTTTCAATGACCTTGGTATAAAAATCATATTGTCTGATGTAACGACAAAACAAACAATGTCAGATGGTGCAGGGCTTGTTGTTACAGAAACATGCTTACCTATCAAAGTTTATATCGGTCATATTTTGAACTTGTTGAACAAAGGTGTTGATAAAATCTTTGTTCCGTCAATTCAATCTGTAGACCACAAAATTTATAACTGCTCAAAAATCAGAGGATTGCCTGATTTGGTTCGTAACGTTGTAAAACAACCGTTCACAATGATTGAGGCAACTCTTGATAAATCTGAAAAAAATCAAGGTTTGTATGAATTTTTGGCAGAATCAGTTAAACCTTTTGGTATCACTGATATGAACCTTATTAAAAAGGCGTCAAAAGCAGGCTGGAGATGTTATAACAATTTCCACGTTATGACAAAATCAGGTATGCCGTATTCAAAGGCTTTGAGTTATGCATTGCAAGGTAAAGTTGTAATCGCAAACAAATCAAAAGAATATCCGATTTCAATTGCTCTTGTCGGGCATGGATACAATATCTATGACGAAAGAGTTTGTATGAAGATTTTTGACAAACTTGAAAAAATGGACGTTGAAGTTTGCACATCTTTGCAATTGTCTGATGAACAATTGGATGAAGGTATTGCAAGTTTAGGCAATGACAAATACTGGGCAAACGAAGATGAAATGACAGGTTCAGCAGGGCACTTCTTGAAAGACAACAAAGTTGACGGTGTAATTACAATTACTGCATTCGGTTGCGGTCCTGATTCATTGATGGTTGAACGTATTACAAGACGTGCAAAACAATTTAACAAGCCGTTATTGAATTTGACTATTGATGAACAAACAGGTGAAGCAGGCTTTGTTACTCGTATTGAGGCGTTTGTTGATATGTTATTCCGTAAAAAACGTGCAAATATTGTTAATAAATTGAATATCCAAAGTTCTGAATCTGAATATACTCCAAATACAGAGTTTATCGAAACAAAATCAGTAAAAGGTTAGTCAATAAAAACAAAATAAGTTATCCGATTAGAGAAAAATCTTTTCCAAGGTTTTTCTCTAATTCTATTATAATGGTTGATAATGGGATGTTTAGCCCTTCTGAAATTCTCCAAAGAGTAGATAATTGAGGGTCTTTTATTGCTTTTTCTAAATCAGCCCACATTGATTTTGTCATTCCGATTTCATCAGAAATCAGACTGATGGATTTGTGCTGTTGTTGTCTGTGATTGCTGATTATTTGTGACAATGCTTTTTGTAAAGATTTTTTATTGGCATCGTAGTTGTCTTGCATGTTTTAGATTTTAGTGCTAAATTAAGAACAAGTTGTGCTAATATTAGAACGGAGATTTTTTATATGTTGAAGAAATTGAAAAGATTTTTGATTACCCTAGGTGCCACGCACGTAAATTTGTTACCAACCAAGGCAAGATTTGGGTTTACCCTAGCTGAGGTTTTAATTACTCTTGGTATCATTGGCGTAGTTGCAGCAATGACAATTCCGACATTGATGAGTGTGTTTGCAAAGCAAAGAACCGAAACGCAATTAAAGGCTTTTTATTCGCGAATAAACCAAACCATAAAAATGTCTATCGCAGATAACGGCGACCCTGACGGTTGGATTGACGAAAAAGGCTATTCTTATGATGAGCAAGTTGAATTTTTGAAACAATATATTTTCCCATATATGAAAAATCTTGGCTATAAAGAGTGTACACTTGGTCAAATCGGTGTTTGCATATATTTGATGGATGGCGGAGCTATGTGGTTTTCTGTTGATATGAATGGTAGTGATATTGAATATTACCCAAATCAAAAAGATGCAGAGTTATTCTATCAAGATAGAAACTCTGTAGTAAATTTGCCAAGAAAGAAATTTCAATTTCAGTTGGCAAAAGCTACAGGCAAAGACCTCGGAGATGGAAAATACGATTCAACAAGAACTAGTGTAGATTTTGTAAGTCCTTATACCTTTAGGTGGGATGGTACAGAAGAAGGTTTGACCAAGAAAGGCACATGGGCTTGCGTGAAAGGTTGTACAAATTGCGGTTATTGCACAAAGATGATTCAGATGAACGGTTGGAAGATTCCAAAGAATTATCCATGGTAAGTCAGAGGGCTGGAAGACAGGGTGGAGAGAGGGCAAGCGGAATAATGTAAATCCTGTCACCCTGAACTTGTTTCAGGGTCTCCAATATAACAAATTTTGCACTTGACTAATATGTTCAATTTGAGATTCTGAATAGGATAAAATCTACGTCGCTATGCTCCTTGATTTTTAATCCTTTCAGAATGACAGTTATGATTTTATAATAACATTACCTAGAACTATTTGTAATATCCATTATGCGCAGCCGGAGTAGCCGCAATTCAAACAAATAAAACACCCTTCGGCCATTTTTATTTCCGCACCGCACTCAGGACATTTTACCGTCTTTATTTCCCCTGTCGGATTGTATTCTGCTGATGGCTCAACAGGTTTAATTTCGATTGTTTTTTCTGCTTTTTTCGGTTGCTCCAAATTCATCGGCTGAAATTGTCTTGAATTATTCCTGTATACCGTAATCCCTTTTAAATTATTTTTATAAGCTAAAATATAAGTTTCTTTGATATCTTCTCGAGTTGCCGATTCAACAAAATTCACGGTTTTTGATACCGCATTGTCCGTAAATTCTTGAAAAGCAGCTTGCATTTTTACATGCCAGTATGGTGAAATATCATGTGCTGTAACAAAGATATTTTTAACTTCATCAGGCAAGTCCTTAATATGTGCCACAGTACCGCATTGAGCAATTTCGCTCATCAATTCTTCCGTGTACAATCTGTGAGATGTCATGTAGTTTTCAAAAACTGGATTAACCTCTAACAATTGGGTTCCATCCATAATCAGCCGAGAAAACACAAGCCCAAACAGCGGTTCAATTCCGCCTGATGCTCCTGCAATCATTGATATTGTTCCTGTTGGAGCGATACAAGTTGTTGTGGCATTGCGTAGTCCGTATTTTTGAACATCTTCATCCAGTTGCGCCCACATTTGAGCACTGACTTTGTTAGATGTTTTTCCTTCAAATTTTTTTGAAAAATAATGTGGGTCTTCGTATACACTGCCTTTAAAATTTTTAAATCGACCTCTTTCTTTTGCTAATTCGACAGACTCGTTTTTTGAAATGTAGTCAATAAAAGACATAACTTCCGCTGCTAAAGTTGTTCCCTCTTCTGAATTATAGGCAATTCCCATTTTCATAAGCATATCAGCCCAGCCCATTACGCCAAGTCCGATTTTTCGGTTGTTTTGAACCATTTCAGAAATTTGCGGCAGCGGATAATTATTTACGACAATTACGTTGTCCAAAAATCTCATTGCGGTGCGGACAGTTTTTTCTAACAAATCCCAATCAACCACAAATGTTTCACCTTGTTCTTTTACCATAAGTCCGAGATTTATTGAGCCTAAATTGCAAGCCTCATAAGGCAAAAGCGGAACTTCTCCACACGGATTTGTTGATTCAATTTGACCGATTTGCGGAGTCGGATTATCTTTGTTCATTTTATCAATAAATACAATCCCCGGTTCTCCGTTTTCCCACGCGCTATCAACAATTAAATCAAAAACAACTCTTGCGTCCATCCTGCCGACAACTTCGTTATTTTGCGGATTTATTAAGTCGTAGTCTTCTCCATTTAAACAAGCTTCCATAAATTTGTCTGTAATTGCAACAGATATATTAAAATTGTTCAATTTGTTGTTATCGGATTTACAATTTATAAATTCAATAATATCAGGATGGTCAACTCTTAATATTCCCATATTGGCGCCACGTCTTGTTCCGCCTTGTTTTATCGCCTCAGTTGCGGCGTTAAAAACTTCCATAAATGAAACAGGACCTGACGATACCCCCATAGTTGAGCGAACTACACTATTTTTAGGTCTAAGCCTTGAAAAAGAAAAACCTGTACCTCCGCCTGATTGGTGTATTAATGCGGTATTTTTTATTGTTTCAAAAATACTTGCTAAACTATCATCTATCGGCAATACAAAACACGCTGCCAATTGACCTAAATCACGGCCAGCATTCATCAAGGTTGGAGAATTAGGCATAAAATATCTGTGAGTTATGGCGTCATAAAATCTGTCTGATAAATTTTTGACATCTTCTGAACTTTTGCCAAATTTTAAATCTCCGCTTGCGATGGTATCAGCGACACGGCGAAACATATCTTTTGGCGTTTCAATACAATTTCCGTTTTTATCACGTTTTAGGTATCTTTTTTCTAAAACTTTTATGGCATTTTCAGATAAATTGATTTGACTATCAGCAGATGACATATTAAACCTCCCAAATAAACATTTTTTCTACTAGAATTGTACACCCATAAAATATAATAATGCAATATATTATCCGAAAAGAGAATACATTAATGTCTTTTTATGCTATATTGGGTACATGATTTGGAGAGGTTTTAGGGTATTTTTAGTTATAATTTTGGTGGCTTTATTGTGTAGAGCTTGTCTTGTAAAAGACATTCCTACAGCTAAAGACACTATAAAAACTTCTACCAAAAACGAAACCGCAATAAATTATCCGACTCCGAAAAATGTGACAATTAACGGAGTAGATTATTTGGAATCTCAAGCTCCGATAGGAAAATTCGGCGGAGAGATGATAGAATCAACTATTGGAGAAGGTCCAAAAACATTTAATCCGTTTAATTGTAAAGATAATATTTCATCTCAATTGTCAGGTGTTATGTATGATGGATTATTGACTTCTGACCCTATTTCAGGTCAACCAGTACCAAAACTTGCGAAATCTTTTTCTATCTCCCCTGATGGCAAAACTTACACAATAAAACTCCGACACGGAATAAAATGGTCTGATGGTAAGCCAATAACTGCGGATGATGTCGTATTTACTTGGCGCGATATTATCTTTGCAGGACTTGGCGATACTTCAACAAGAGATTCTCTTGTTATTGATGATAAATTACCGATAGTAAAAAAGATTGATAATTACACAGTCTCATTTTCGACACCGAAACCTTTTGCACCATTTATAAGGATGTTATCAACTCCAATTGCGCCAAAGCATTTCTTCATGCCTGCTGTTAAAAATGGTGGTGCAGATTTTGATACATTTTTATCAACTAATACAAAGCCGTCTGATTTTGTAGTTTCAGGAGCTTTTAAGTTAAAAGAATATGTACCTGCTCAAAGGGTTGTATTTGAGAGGAATCCGAATTATTACGAAATCAACAAAAACGGTGAAAAACTACCGTATTTGAACCGACTTGTATTTTTAATTGTCGGAGATTTGAATAATGAAGTTCTAAAATTTGAGGCAAAAGAACTTGATATAATTTCTTTGCAGGGGGCAAAAGTTGCCAGATATAAAGCAATTGAGCCTCATTCTGATTTTAAGTTGTATAATCTTGGACCAACTACAGGGACTATGTATTTGTCACTGAATTTGAATAACAGAACCAATCAAAAAGGAAAATTCTATGTTGACCCGATTAAGCAAAAATGGTTCCAAGATTTGAATTTTAGAAGGGCTGTAGATTACGCGATTGACAGAAAAAATATGGTGTTTAATATTGCAAACGGTATCGGAGCACCTTTATTTACACCTGAAAGTTTAAATTCTATTTATTTAAACAAAAATCTGAAACCTTATGACAAAGATATTAATAAATCAAAAGAGCTTTTGAAAAAATCAGGTTTTTACACGGATAAAAAAGGCAAATTATATGACAAAGACGGTCACAGGGTAGAATTTGATTTATATACAAATGCAGGGAACACTGAACGTGAGGCAATCGGTGTTATGGTAAAACAAGACCTTGAAGATTTAGGGATGAAGGTAAACTTTAAACCTATCGAATTTAATTCTCTTGTTAATAAACTTGTAAGTACATTTGACTGGGATATGGTGATAATGGGGCTTACAGGTTCACCATTAGAGCCAAACGGAGGGAAAAATGTGTGGTTATCTGACGGACGACTTCATATGTTTAATATGCGTACCCCAGAAGAAGGTAAAGCAAAATTACTTCCGTGGGAAAAAGAACTTGATTATTTGTATATTCAAGGTGCATTAGCTACAAAATTTGAAGACCGCAAAAAATATTATGACAAATATCAAGAAATTGTCTATAACGAAAAACCTATGATATACATATATTCACCTGTTATTATTATGGCAATTCGTGACAAATTCAAAAATATTTATCCGTCAAACCTTGGTGGGCTGACTCACAATATAGAAGAGATTTATATCGGAGGGGATAACTAATAATGGAAACTCTGAAATATATCATAAAAAGAATACTTCAAACCATTCCGCTTTTGGTGATGGTTTCAATTATAAGCTTTTTTATCATCAGATTATCTCCTGTTGACCCTCTTGCGGAATTAAAATTAAATCCGTCAATTTCACCTGTCACAGTTGAAAAAGAGCGCCAACGTTTAGGATTGGATAAACCGATAATCGTACAATACGGCAAATGGGCAATTTCGTTTGTCAAAGGCGATTTAGGGGTAACATCAACAGGTGAAAGAGTTAGTCAAAAATTAAAAGAGCGTATACCAAATACCTTACTTTTGACAACGATTGTAATTTTTCTAACTTGGCTTGTCGGAGTACCTTTAGGGATTATTGCGGCGGTCAAATGGAAAACTCCGTTTGATAGAATTTTGACCGTTCTGACAAGTATCGGTATGGCAATTCCATCGTTTTTCTTTGCAGTATTACTGTTGATGTTTGCGGTCAAGACAGGTTGGTTCCCTATCGGTGGATTAACAAGTCCAAATTTTGCGGATATGAATATTTTTCATAAGTTCCTTGATATGTCATATCATTTAGTTTTGCCTGTATTTGTACTGTTTACAATATCTCTTGCAGGGTTGCAAAGACAAATGAGAGCAAATATGTTAGATGTACTTGATAGTGATTATGTGAAATTTGCAAGGGCAAAGGGTTTGCCTGAATTTACCGTAATATATAAGCACGCATTGCGTAATGCGATTAACCCAATGATAACTTTGCTTGGATTTGAATTTGCAGGACTATTGAGTGGTGCTGCGTTGACAGAGTATGTCTTTCAATATCCGGGGCTTGGCAGATTGATACTTGAGGCCGTTTTGAAATCTGATATAAATCTTGTAATGGCTTCTTTGATGATGGGAGCAATAATGCTTGTTTTAGGTAATTTAATTGCTGATATTCTCCTAATTATCACTGACCCAAGGATTAGGGTGAAATCATGATGATACGCGAAGTTTTGACACAATTATGGAAAGATAAATTTGCAAGAGCAGCACTAATTGTTCTTGGTGTAATTTATATTGCCTTATTTTTAGCTGATTTTATCGCACCTTATACAAAAGACTTTTCAGACAGGACAATGGCTTATGTTCCGCCATCAAAAGTTTTTACAATTGATGAAAATGGTAAACTCTCAAAACCTTATACATATAATTATGTGAGAAATTTTAATCAAGAAACCCTTGAAATTGAATATAATTTTGACCGAAGTAAAAAACATTATATAAAATTCTTTTCAAAAGGTGAGCCTTACAAATTTTTAGGGCTGATTCCGATGAAAAGACACCTGTTTACAACAGATTCAGACGGCAGAATATTTTTGCTCGGTACGGATATAAACGGTAGAGATGTTTTTTCAAGGTTGTTATTTGGTGGTCGAATTTCTATGACCATAGGCTTTTTGGCATTGTTTGTTTTATTCCCTATAGGGCTATTGTATGGTGGAATTTCAGGATATTTCGGCGGAAAAGTCGATGCTGTTATGATGCGATTTGCGGAGGCAGTTATGTCTATTCCGAGTTTTTATTTGCTAATTATTCTAGCGTCAATTTTGCCATCCGGCATGACAAGCACCCAGAGATTTTTACTGATTGTCATAATACTTGCCCTGATTGGTTGGGCAGGCTTTGCTCGTGTTGTCAGAGGGATGGTTTTATCAATAAAAAATCAAGAATACATTCAAGCTGCGCAATCTATCGGAGCGTCAAAAATGCGCATAATTACAAAACATATTTTGCCGCAAACCACAAGTTTTGTAATAGTTGCGATGACTCTATCAATACCGTCTTACATATTATCAGAGTCAGGGTTGAGCTTTTTGGGGTTAGGTATTCAACAACCTGATGCAAGTTGGGGGAATATGTTAAAAGAGGCACAAGAGTTTACAAATATTATCTATAGACCTTGGCTGCTTGCTCCGGGATTTTTAATTTTTGTATCAGTTTTGGCATTTAATCTTATAGGTGATACCATAAGAGATATTTTAGACCCACAAAGTAAAATAAGATAAGGGAGGAAAAATAGAAAGAGTATGAGTAAAGATTCAAAAATCGCAACAGCATTAGCTGCAGGTCTTATTGCCTTTGGTGTTTTTATTTTTCTATGGATTCTTCCGTTTTTGTATGTCTATATCGGAATGGTTGAACAGGGGCGAACGAACACCCATAATACAAAATGGGATAAACTTGCCGTAAAATATTCTCTATTTTATCCGCAAAAAGTTTATACAATTGAGGCAGCTTTACCGAGTTTAGTGCTGTCAAAAGATTATTGCACCGCAATAAAATATTATAAAACATTAGAAGAATTAAACGCACAAACTCCTGCGACAACGTACTTGGCAACTTATGCGTATATTCAGTACGGAGATTTTGAGAATGCTCTATATTATGCGAAAAAAGAAAATAATCTAAGACATTTGGCAAAAATTTATATACTGACAAAAGATTACAAAAATGCTCAAATTGTTGTAGATAAAATGCTTGCCGAAAATTCTCCAAAACCGCAAAGTTATTTATATAAAGCAGAACTTGAAAGTCGCAAAGGAAATTACAAAGTTGCTAAAACATATATAGATAAAGCGCTTATACAAATGCAACATTCTATTGAAGCCTTGCAGGTGAAAGCGAATATCGAAAAAAATCTTGGAAATAAGAAAGAATATAAACGAACTCTGGTTAAAATAAAAGAGCTTGAAATTAAGAATGATGAAAGGATTAAGTAATAATGCTTGATGTGAATATGGACCATCTGACAAATATAATAAATTTAGATTATATGCTTAGAATCACCATTGCCGTGATTTTTGGTTTTTGTCTGGGGTTAGAAAGAGAACTTACCAATAAATATGCCGGTTTAAGAACTCACATTTTGGTGTGTTTGGGTGCTTGCGTGTTTACTCTGATTTCTATTTACGGATTTCCGACATTTGCTCCTGGGGATAATGTTGTAGTCGACCAAGCAACAGGTATCAGAGATACATCAAGGGTTGCTGCTCAAATTGTTACAGGTATCGGTTTTATCGGTGCAGGTACGGTTTTGAGAAACGGACCGATTGTTCTTGGTTTAACAACAGCCGCAACTTTGTGGATAGCAGCAAGTATCGGTATGGCATGTGGGGCAGGCATGTTTGAAATCGCATTTGCAGGTACATTGTTATCAATATTAACCTTAGTATCTATCCGTGTATTTGAAAGAAAAGTTCTACCAACAAGTACAAAACGCACAAAACGTATCAAAATCGGCATCGTTTGCCAAAATGAATTTGCCGAAAAAATCCAAGAATTTATTATCGAAAAATATCAAGATATTTCAGAACTTTCTAAAAAACAAATGAATGCAGACCAAAATTGTGCCAAAATAACTTGTATTTTAGATGTTATGACAAGGAAACCTATCAAAGAATTATACAAGGCTTTTCAAAATATGGAAGGAATTGATTCAATTTCAATCCAAGAAACTTTAGAGTAGATAAAACCTTTACAACCGAATGTATTTACGATAGGATAAAGCAGAGAATATAAGGGAGATATTAAGTTGAAATATAAAAGAATTTTATTAAAGGTGAGCGGAGAAGCTTTGTTGGGTAATCAACAATTCGGTATTGATAAAACTCCAGTTACTATGATTGCAAACGAAATCAAAAAAGTAACATCTGAAGGTGCACAAGTTGCTGTTGTTGTTGGTGGCGGAAACATCTTTAGAGGAATGAGAAACAGTGCAGAACTTGGAATGGACCAAGCATCAGGCGATTATGTCGGAATGTTGGCAACAGTTATGAATGCTGTAGTTTTGCAAAGTGCGTTGACTCAAATCGGTGTACAATGCAGAGTTCAATCAGCTATTGCTATGAACCAAATAGCTGAACCATACATCCGTCATAGAGCAATCAGGCATCTTGAAAAAGGCAGAGTTGTTATTTTTGCGGCAGGTACTGGTAATCCGTTCTTTACAACAGATACGGCAGCAGCCCTAAGAGCATCTGAAATCAATGCAGAGGCAATGCTTATGGCTAAAAACGGTGTTGATGGAGTTTACACAGATGACCCTAAGACAAATCCTGATGCTAAAAAATTAGAAAATATCAATTATGACGAAATTATTAAAAACGGTTTGAAGGTAATGGATACAGCAGCTTGCGCTTTGTGTAAGCAAAATAAAATCCCTATTGTCGTATTTGATTTCAAAAAAGAAAACGGTATAAAAAATATCCTAGATGGTCAAAAAATAGGAACATACATTAGTTAATATACGAAAGAGGTAAAAAATGACAGAATCTTTAGAAGAATTATTTTTATTCGGAGAAGAAAAAATGGAAAAAGCGATTGCCCAACTTCACAAAGAATTTGGTTCAATCCGTTCAGGTCGTGCCAATCCGGGAATCTTGGACAAAGTTATTGTTGAATACTATGGAGCACCAACTCCATTAAGACAAATGTCTCAAGTTTCAGTACAGGACGGTACTACACTTGTTATCACCCCTTACGATAAATCTATTATGAAGGAAATCGAAAAAGCAATTATCAAGGCTGAAATTGGAATTACTCCAAACAGTGACGGTACTTGTATCAGATTGACTTTCCCTCCTCTAACTGAAGATAGAAGACGTGAAATTTCAAAAGACGTTAAAAAACTGGGTGAAGAGGCAAAAGTTGCAGTAAGAAATATCCGTCGTGATATGACTGACAATTTGAAAAAAATCGAAAAGAATGAAAACTTACCTGAAGATTTGGTAAAAGATAATCAAGAAAAAATTCAAAAATTAACAGACAAATATACTGCAAACATTGATACAGCAGTAGCAGCAAAAGAAAAAGAGGTTATGACAGTATAATGATAGAGCTGGGCTTGAATAAAAACGCGACTAGAATGTTGACAGGATTTATAATGGGAACTATTGTAATGCTTTGCATTATGTATGGTGACTTTGCATTGTTGTTAATGCTTGTTGTTCTGTTGGGATTCGGTTCAAAAGAATATGTAAAAATATTGAATCACAAAGGGTTTTATCCAAGCCTAAAAGTCATGTATTTAACAGAGGCAATCCTTGCGGCTGTCGTATACTTCAAACGCTTTGACCTTGTGGCAATAACACTTACAATTTGTGCAATGTGCTCATTTATGTGGGTATTATTCAGAGGTAAACAACCATATATCGCAAATGTTGCAACAACATTACTCGGTATGGTTTATTGCGGATGGTTCCCATTACACTTAATCTTTTTAAGAGATTTAAGTTGTACAAAATACGACAGCGGACTCGGATTTGTTGTCTTGATGTTCACAGCAATCTTATTAACTGATGTTGGCTGCTATTATGTTGGTACAAAGCTTGGCAAACGAAAACTTGCACCTGTAATCAGTCCGAATAAAACAATTGAAGGCTCTATTGGCGGAATGTTTTTTGCAATCCTTGGAGCTGTTGTAATTGGTTTATTCATTGACTTACCTTGGTATATGTCAGCAATTGCAGGTGTTATTTGTACTGTATTTGCTCAAATCGGTGACCTTTGCGAATCTATGCTAAAAAGAGATGCAGGGGTAAAAGATTCCGGCTCAAGTCTTCCGGGACACGGTGGATTTTTGGATAGAACCGACAGTTTTATTTTAACAATTCCGATTATGTATTATTTCTGCAAATGTTTCATTTTCCAAACTGATTGGATGGTTACATTGGCAAGTCATTTGAAAGGGTTGTTCTAATGTCTAAAACAGTAGCTGAAATCTTTGGTATTGAAACTGTTACGGCAGATTATTACAAACATGCACTGACTCATTCATCATATACAAAAGAATTGAATCTCCCTGAAACCGAATGTTACGAACGTTTGGAATTTTTGGGAGATGCTGTTTTGAAATTGACCGTTTCTGATGTGTTGTTCAAGATGTACCCTGAATCTCGTGAAGGCGAGTTGTCAAAAATCCGTGGGGTTGTCGTTTCTGATAACACTTTAGCTGATATCGCAAAACATAATGGGTTGCAAGACTTGATAATAATGAGCAAACACGAGGAAAAACAAGGTTGCAGAAATCTTAATTCTATCTGTGCTTGCGCATTTGAGGCAATTTTGGGCGCGTATTATCTTGATGGTAAATTTGATGAAATTTTAAAATACATTGAAACTACGTTTAAACCTTATATTTTAGATGTAGAAAAACATTTTGAAAAATTCAATGCCAAAGCTATTTTGCAAGAATATACTCAGGGTCAAACTAAAAACACCCCTGAATACAACGTTATTCGCGAAATCGGACCGCAACACAAAAAAGAATTTGAGGTTGAAGTCAGATATAATGGTGAAGTTTTGGCGATTGAAACAGGTTTGAGCAAAAAAGAGGCTGAGCAAAAATGCGCTTATTCAGCTTGTAAAAAATTGGGGATTATTTAATGGACAAAATTATTGTTTCTCCGTCAATTTTGTCGGCGGATTTTGCAAACCTTGAAAGAGATATCAAAAAGGTCGAAACCTCCGGTGCTGATTGGATTCATGTCGATGTTATGGATGGGCATTTTGTGCCAAATATTACAATAGGAATCCCTGTAGTTAAGTCTTTGCGCAAAGTGACTGATTTGCCGTTGGATGTCCATTTGATGATTGAAAATCCTGAAAAGTATGTCGAAGATTTTGCAAATGCAGGAGCTGATATCATTACTTTTCACTATGAGGCAATGGAAAACTCTGCAAAGATTTTTGAACTCATAAGAAAAATTAAAAATTTGGGTAAAAAAGCTGGTCTGTCAATCAAACCAAAGACTTCTCCTAATGAGATATTGGATTTTTTGCCGGAACTTGATTTGCTCCTTGTTATGACTGTAGAACCGGGGTTTGGCGGTCAGAAATTTATGCAGGACTGTGCGGATAAAATTCCTACAATAAAAGAACATTCGCCGAAAAAATTAATCATTCAGGTTGATGGCGGAATAAATGACCAAACTGCGCAAATTTGCACAAAACTTGGTGCACGCTCTTTAGTTGCAGGTAGTTTTATTTATAAATCCGAAAATATCGAACAGGCAATCAAATCACTTAAACAAATTTAGGTTTGAACTTCTTCGCCCCTTCTGATTTTGGCTTTTAGAATGGTGTCTAAATCAGTTGTTGATTTTGCGGAGGTATCTGTGCCGTCATTTTGTGCACTTTGTACCGCTTTTTCTGAATCTGATTTTTTATCTCCGTTTTCGTCTTTAGAGTTTGCATCTTTGCTGTCTTGAGATTCAGAAATCGCACCAACTCCGGTTTGCGAACTGATGTTTGTTTGGTGACCAACGACAGTGTCTAAATCACCTTTAATAGAACTTAGGGCATTTTGTTGAGATGTTCTTGCGTTTTCTGATGCATCAACTGCCGCATCTCCTGCACGGATAACGCGTTTGCCAAATCCTCTATACCAGAAGAAACGTCTCAATTCATTACCGATTTGTGTTGTTTCAGCACCATAGTCTAAACCTGAGTCAATTGTACCTGATTGCCCTTCAACGATGGCTTGCAAATTGTTCAAATCCGCATTATAGCCTGCTGCTGTGGTTTGACCTTCTGTGCCATACATTTTTAATTGTTGTCTCAGACGATTTATTCTTGAAATGCGCGAATCGTTTTTGTTACCTTTTTCAGAGTTGATTTCTGCTTTGACCTCGCTAATTTGCGACATCAATTCAGACATATAATTGTCCAAACCTTCTATAGAATTTGATGCATTTTCAGCAGATGATGAACTTATGCTGTCAGATGCTTTTGAGTCTTTTTCTTTTTCTCCGCTCAAACCTCTAAAGGTTTTTCCAAGCTTAAAAAGGCTTGCACCCTCATCTTCCATAGATTTTCGCAACTCTTTTGCTGTTGGTTCTTTTTCTTCTTCAGTTGACGAGGTTTGAGGTTCTTCTGTCGAATTATCGGTTGTTGTAGATTGTTCTGTTTCAACTTGTTGAACATTTGTAGAACTTGTTGCCATTTCGTAGGTCGTTTCATCTTTGTCGTTTGAGGTAATGTCCGCGCGAAACTGTTTTGCCCACTGCAAATATTCTACAGGGACTTCTATGCCTTGTGAGTCATATTTAATTATTTCTTTTGCTGTGAGTTTTCGCCAATCAATTTGTCTTGGCGATACAGCTTCTATTCTTGATACGTCCATAGTTCGACCTTGTTTTTCTTAATTATCGGAATATTTTTGCAAAAACTTTAAAAATGTTAAAAAATTTTACAAAATAAAATTTATGTGCTATAGTTCAAGTCCAACAAGTAGGTGATTAAAAAATCGAAAATAAAATTATAATAAAAATAAAAGAGGATTTATCATGACATACGAAGAATTATTAGAAAAAGCAAAAGAAGTTTCAAAAAACGCTTATGTTCCTTATTCAAAATTTCCGGTAGGGGCTTGTATCCTTACAGATACAGGTAATACTTACACCGGATGCAATTTTGAAAACGGTAGCCTTGGTATGACAATTTGCGCAGAGCGTAACACAATCGGTACTGCAATCGCTAACGGCGAAAGAAAGGTAAAAGCTATTGCGATTTATTCACCATTAAGAGATAATTGCACACCATGCGGTGCTTGCAGACAAGTATTGCACGAATTTTGCGACAACGATGAAGAACTTGACGTTATTGTAAAAATGGGTGATGGAATTAAAGTTTACACATTGGCTCACCTTCTTCCTGAAAGCTTTACATTATAATGTATATTTTTGAACTTATTGCGCAAGCTTTTAAGAAAAAAGAACGAGTTGAAATTCCGAAATTTGACCCAATGAATACAAATGATGAAGACTTGATTGAAGACAGTGACAATTGTGAGCATCTCTTTTTGCCACTGGATAGTTCTAATACGATGTTTGCTTGCAAATATTGCGGTCTTGTTGTACCGAGAGAAAAACTCAAGAATAAGAATATTTTCGAGGGTAAGTAGTAGAACGAGGGTAGTATCGATTGTGGGGACCCTTCGTTTTCCCCACACTACTTTTACAGGTCATTACTTTCAGAATAACAAAAGGTCGGCATAGCAATGCAGACCTGCATTTTAAGTTTATTCTCTGACAATTTGAGCCAAAGCACCTACAACATCTTTGTCCCATTTGTGGTCAACTTCTGATGTTATAATTTCAAGTGCCTTTTCTGACGCCATTGCCTTTCTGTATGGACGGTCAGAAGTCATTGCAGAATACGCATCGGCAGCAGCAATAATTCTTGAACCAAGCGGTATTGATTGACCTTTCAAACCTTCAGGAGTTCCTGAACCATCAACGCGTTCAGTTTGATATGTGATATACGGTACAACTTCTGATAAGAAATTGATGTTCATCAACAAATTAACCCCAACATTTGTGTGGTTCTTAATTTTGCTTAACTCATCTGCTGAAAGTTTGCCATTGTTGGCAAAAATCTTTTCAGGAAGAGTGATTTTTCCGATATTTTGTAACAAACCTGCATAGTAAATTAAGTCTGTTGTTTTTTCGTTCAAACCAAGTTTTTTGCAAATACTTCTTGCAAGTTTTGCAGTATTTCGAGAATGAGAAACTGTGTATTGACCTTTTCTATCAACCGCATTAGCTAATGCCTCAACAAAGTTTTGCTGATAATCGCACAAGTCGCCGATTAGTGCAGTCAATTCTGCTCTTTGTTGTTTTAGTTGAATTTCACTTGTTTCCGGTGTAGAAATCAATTTTTGAGTGTGGTCGATTTCATTTTGTAGAGTAATTGTTGTACCAAGTAGGTTTGCAATACTCATAACAAGTTCTCTAAAATCTTTTTCAGGCTTTTGTTCAAATCCGATTTCAATCATTCCGACAGGCATTGTAGAACTGCGCATTGCGATATATGCGTTGTGTTCGCTCTCAATTACTTCTTGGTGCAAAAGCTCTTCTATCGTAATATTATTTGATTTTGGAGCGCCATCAGAAACGCCGACAGCTGTCATTTGCCCATCTTTTATCAAATAAATTGTACAATCATCAACTTCAAGCATTTGGACAATTGATTTTGCAATAGACGTATAAATAGCTTGTTCTTCGCCTGTTGAAAAATCCAACACGCATAAGGTATTTTTAGAAGAGTAAATATCAATCAACTCATTAAGTTGATTTTGAAGTCGTTCTTTTTTGTTTGCACTAATACTGATTTTCTTGGCAAAATCTTCAGAAATAAGTTCTTCTGAAATAAAATCGCCAAGGTTAAGGGCAAACATTTCCTCGATAGGGTCACTACCTGCCAAATATTCAGACTGACTAAATAATGAGACTCCTACTTGCTTTTTCTCTTCTTTATCCATAATTTTTCCTTTAAATACATGCCTTCTCTTTTATATACGGCATAAAATTTAAAAACTTTAATCAAGATTAGAAAAATTCATACTAAAGTATGGGATTTTTTATACGAAAGTTTGAAAACGCAAGAGTAAGTGGCAATGTTACAAAATATTACGCCAAATATTGCTATATTCGCATTTTCCAAAACGAAAAATACTTTATATCAGTAATGGGGATTTTTAAACAAGGGGAAAATAAATGAGTATTATTACTTCTGCAATAAAAACTGTTGTGAAACCTTATTCTTCAAAAGGTTATCGTTTGCTGTCAAAATCATTGAACATACCAACAGCTAACAATGGCACAATGGATATCGTTGAAATAGCATCAGAATTTGGCAAAGGACATACTGCAGTCACATCATTTAAAGATGCAGAAGGAAAGTTGGTACAAAGAATTATCGACAAAAACGGCAGTAAAGGACATATTCACACATTTTCTGAGTACGAGGGAAATGTTACTACGCAAAGGCGTAAAGTTTCTAAAACAAGTGTAAATGGAAAATTAACTCAAGAAACTGTTACCAAAAATGTTTATTCTCCTGACAAAGGAGGCAAACTTGACAGGGAACATTTGACAATAAATTATTCACCCAATAAAACAACTAACGAAATTCAATATATTGAATCTCGAGCACCGCATGGCGTTCACAATTATGTAAAAACAACCGCATCAAGAAATTCCGCAGGAGAATACACGCATACTGCAATCGAAAGTAACACTTTGCCACAAGCGGAGTTAGATAAGTATGCCCAAACGCCTTATGTATTTTCTAAAAACTATTCTAAGGAAGATTTTTTAAAAGCTGTAACACCTTATGCTAAAGAAAAACAAAATGTCTCCGATTTAGGAATAAAAGTTGTAAATGAAAAGCTTGAAGAGAATACTCTAGGTCGAAGCTATACCGGTCAAAATAAAATTGGTGTTGATTTAGAACAACAACAAGAGAATAAGGCTAGACTTATCAACACGATAAATCACGAGCTACGTCATCAATATCAGTGGAAGCTAGTTTCAAAATGTGATACAGAAAGATTACAGCAAAAATTTTTCAGACTAGGTGGGAATAAAGATTGTGACGGGGTTTTTAAAACTATTTTGAAATCTCTTGGTATTATTAAAGCAAAACCTGTATCTAAAGTTGCTTCGACATTATCAGATGAAGATATGAGACTTGCAGAAACATTTAAAAATAATTACCTAAATTATGTAAAAGGTTCTAAAAACTATAATGACTACTATAAACAGCCGATAGAAGTAGATGCAAGAAATGCAGGAGAGAAGGCTGAAGCTGAATACAAAAATATATTAGAGGTACTTGCAGATAGACTTGGAGTATCTAGCAAATTAAACTGGGACAAAGGACAACTTGATGCATATGAGTCTATAATGAATTCCATAAACAAAAGTAAAGTTGTAAAAGTCGGCGGATTATTTAGCTAACACACAGAGCAAGGTCACCCTGAACTTGTTTCAGGGTCTCTAATATTACAAATCTTACATAAGACTAATTTGTTCAATTAGAGATGCTGAAACAAGTTCAGCATGACTAAAATAAACTACCTGCCCTTCCGAGTTGACTATATTCAGAATGACATAGACCTATTTGCTTTTTGACTCAACAGGTCTACCGAGCCATAACAATATCAACAAAAATAAATTAATACCCAACTGCCCAATCGAATGTATTTGATGCAGTTTTAACAGGGTGAACAACGGTTTTATTTGTTGTATTCAAAGCATTTACTTCAATAACTTTTTCAGCTTTTTGCAACAAATTGTATTCCCCAATTTTATTATCTACATTATTAAAAGATTTATATTTATCTAATTCTGCTTGCAAATCTTGATTTTCTGCATTCAATCTCACAATTTCATTATCAAGATTATTCAACTTTGCCTCGTAGTTCATTGCAATATAATAACTTACAAAAGTTACAGCAATCGCGATACCCAAGCAAAAACAAAGAGATTTGTTGATTTTTCTGGTAACCATTTCTCTAATGGTCATCGGTTTTTCTTGATAAAAATCTCCTGTGATTACTGAACTTTCTTCCTTTACAGGATTAGAAATATAGCTACTGCGATTGTATGCTATTTCTTGCTCTTCAATTAAAATTCTTGAATTTAAACTCATTAAACTACCTGCCAATAAACTCGTTTTATATCCCTTACCTTCTAATGCATCTTGCAACTCTAAGTTTAGCACTCCTTGAAGGTGGGTTTTCCTTAATCTCCTGCTCTGTTGCCATTATCGGTTTTTTATTTACTAACTCCAAAATCGGTGGAGGACAATTACAAATCATTTGATTTTTCTCACAGTGACAGCGTGTTGAGTAATATTTAAACACTTGCTTAACAACTCTGTCTTCCAGAGAGTGGAAACTTATTACACTTATTATAGCATTAAAATCTAATAAGTCCAATACATCCGTCAATGTATTTTTAACATTTTGTAACTCATGATTAACCTCTATACGAATAGCCTGAAAGACTCTTGTCGCAGGGTGTATAGAGCTTTTTATCTTTGGTGTGGCATCGACAATAATGTCTGCCAATTCGGTTGTTGTTTGAATTGGTTTTGCTTGTCTTTTCTGCACTATAGCCTTTGCGATACGTTTTGAAAATCTTTCTTCGCCATATTCAGAAAATATTTTTACAAGTTCATCTTCTTTATAATTATTTACAACATCGTAAGCGGAAAAAACAGAATCCATATTGAATCTCATATCCAACGGAGCCTCTTTAGAAAACGAAAAACCGCGTTCTTGCTTGGTTAGCTGGTGATATGATGCGCCAAGGTCAAATAAAATTCCGCCTGTAATTTTTTCTATCCCAAGTTCTTTAAAAACTTGTTTTATATTTGTATAAGAATTTTTTACAATTGTTAAATTTTTGTAATCTTTTAATCTTTCAGTAGCCGCATCAATTGCATCTTGGTCAACGTCAAAAGAAATTAATCTTCCGTTTGGCTGAATCCTTTTTAAAATCAGTTCACTATGACCGCCTCCACCAAGGGTGCAATCGACATATATAAGTCCGTCTTGACAATTTAATGCATCAACGGCTTCATTTTTCATTACTGTATAGTGCTTAAATTCTTTCATAAAACTATACTAGCATAAAATTTAAGACTCTCCTGTAAAGTTTTTATAAAGAATTATTCATTAATGCCAAAAGAGGCACTTGATGCGCCTCTTTTAGTTCATACTTGCTATTCAATTTTCATACTCTTACATTATAAAGCCCGCTAAGCCCTCCTTGTCAAATATCTCTACAAATTTGTCGTACGTACAATTTACTTCCATTCCTGATTCATCAATAATTTGAATTACATTTTCAAAGTCAGTTTCAGGAACTGATTCGTTTTTTGATAAAATTAAGTATGAATTGCTATCGTTTAATTCGTTATCCTTGTGTTCAAATAATCTTGTTTCGTTAAATTTGAAATCCATTTTTAAACCCTTTCAGTTTTCGTAACCACATTTTATATATCGGTTATTTTTTACGAGAACTTTAGAAATTTGGATTATTTATTTACAATTGTTTACAATTATTTGGACAACAAAAAAGCTCCGAATTTTCGGAGCTTTTCTAATTATTTAGAACTTCAATTATACAGCAGCTTTGATAGCTTTATTTGCTCTATATAAAGAAGTTTCCTTACCTAAGATATCAAGGATTCCAACCATATCAGCGCCGCGAGTTCTGCCTGTAATTGCAGCTCTTATTGCCCACATAGTAACTTTTGGTTTGATACCTTGTTCTTTCCAAACACCTCTAAATTCTTCCAATTTGTGGTGTAAGTTTTCGTCTGTCCATTCCCAATCTTTTGCTTTTTCAACAAAGTCTTTAAGAACATTTTGAGATACTTCTGTATCTAGTGTTCCTGTTTGAGTTTCAGGGTCGATTTCAACATCTTTGCCGAAGAAATACGGAACAGCATCTGTAATATCTGACAACAATGTCAATGGTTCTCTTGTGATTTCAACCATTTTTGTATATTGAGCGTCAGTCAATTCATTCAAATTGTATTTTGTTAAATATGGTTTCAACATTTCTTTCAATTTGTCCATAGGTAACATTTTGATGTAGTGACTGTTCATCCATTTTAATTTGTCATATTCAAAGATTGAGTTTGAAGATGAAATTTCATCAATTCTAAAGTCTTGAGCAATTTCATCAACTGTCTTGATTTCTTCACCATCTGATGGAGACCAACCAAGTAATGCTACAAAGTTGATTAAAGCATCTGTCAAATAACCTTGTTTAACGAAATCTGAAACCGCTGTAGCACCGTGACGTTTTGATAATTTACTTCTATCAGGAGCCAAAATCATACCTAAGTGACCAAATCTAGGAACTTTAAGACCTAAAGCCTCAAAAATCAAGATTTGTTTATAAGTATTTGAAATATGGTCTTCCCCACGGATTACGTGAGTAATTTTCATCAAAGCATCATCAATTACAACAGCGAAGTTGTAAGTTGGCGCACCGTTTGATTTTTGGATAACAAAGTCACCGATTAGGTTTGTATCCATGTGTAATTCGCCTTTTACAAGGTCATTAAATTTCAAAATTGAAGAATCATGGAAAGCTTTTTGAGCCTTAGCAATATTAAATCTGATTGCAGGTTTTCTGCCTTCTGCTCTCAATTTTGCTTTTTCCTCTTCTGTTAGATTTTCGCATTTTTTAGTGTAAACATAAGGTTTTTTAGCTGCTGCAGCCTCTTCTTTTTCTTTTTCAAGTTCTTCAGGTGTGCAGAAACATTCGTACGCAAAACCTTTATCTAACAATTCTTGAACATATTTAGGATAAATATCAAATCTTTCTGATTGAGTATATGGACCGTAAGGACCGCCAACATCAGGACCTTCATCCCAGTTCAAACCTAATGCTTTCAAACTGTCAAAAATATTATCAATATATTCTTGAGAAGTTCTTTCTGCATCAGTATCTTCAATTCTTAAAATGAATTTACCGTTATTTTTCTTAGCAAATAAATAATTAAATAGCGCAGTTCTAGCGGTTCCAATGTGTAAGTTTCCGCTTGGAGACGGAGCTATTCTAACTCTAACTTCTGACAT
This sequence comes from uncultured cyanobacterium, assembly GCA_902495705.1. GTDB lineage: Bacteria > Cyanobacteriota > Vampirovibrionia > Gastranaerophilales > Gastranaerophilaceae > Zag111. Next base: position 46,151 of record CABUXT010000002.1, on the reverse strand, counting down.
TTTAGCCTTCTTTCTTTAAAATTTTTTAGCAATCAAAGAATACCACAAGGGCATTGTGTTTTCAAGTCAGTAATAAGCTCTTAGGATTGCTCGCTAAAATATTTTATATGGATTTAGAATATTTTTAGGGTCGAAAGTTTTTTTGATTAAACGCATATAATCAAGCGCACCACCTTCGACCACTCTTGAAATATAAGCTTTCTTTTCTAAACCGATACCGTGTTCGCCTGAAATTATACCGCCGAGCTTAACTGTCAGATGATAAATTTCAGATTTTGCAATTTTGTAGCGCTTGTATTCATCTTTGTTGTTATAATCAATTGGAATCTGCGGATGAACACTGCCATCTCCAACATGTCCGACCATACACATATTGAGGTTATATCGAGAACAGATTTCTTGAATACCTTTCACAAGTTTTGCCAAATTTTCACGCGGAACAATTACATCATCGGTTGTAACATTCGGTCGTAACTTTGTACAAGCAGCCATTGAAGAACGTCTTGCACTCCAAATATTATCAGCCTCTTGCTTTGTTTTTGAATACTGAATACTTGATGCGGAATTTTCTCTTAATACTGAGCAAATTGTTGCTCGCTGTTCATCAATAGTTGAAGAAAATCCGTCAAACTCTATAATAAGCGCAGCCTCTTTATCTGTAAGCAATCCGGTCGGGTAGAATTTTTCAACCGTTTGGAGCGCGTATTTATCCATAAAATCAATTGTTGTTGGACAGATTTGTTTTTCAATAATTTTATTCACCGCAGAAATTGAATCTTCCACAGTGTCAAAATACGCCATAACAACTTGGGTCGCTTGCGGTTTGGTGATTAATTTTAATGTAGCCTCGACAACAATACCCAAAGTTCCCTCTGAACCGATAAACAAACTGCCAAGGTTGTACCCTGTAGCATTTTTAATTGTATTTGAACCTGTTCTGATAAGTTTGCCATCAGCCATCACAACAAGCATATCTATTACATAATCTTTTGTTGCACCATATTTAAAACATCTTGCTCCTGCTGAATTTTGAGCAATACTTCCGCCAATTGTTGAGACTTTCAAATTTGAAGGGTCTGGCGGATAAAATAATCCTAACTCTTCTACCTGTTTTTGCAAATCTCCGACAATAACCCCAGGTTGAACTCTTGCTGTCATATTTTCAGGATTAATTTCAAGAATTTTATTCATCTTAGAAAAATTCAAAATTATTCCGCCATGAGTTGGTACACAAGCTCCAACAGTGTTTGTTCCGGCACCTCGGCAGATAATTGGTGTCAGGTGTTTATTTGCCAAGCGAACAACCTGCTGAACCTGTTCAATATTTTCAACAAAAACAACCGCATCAGGCAATTGAGTTTTTATATATGGGTCATTTGACGCATCAACAGAATATACGTACCGTTCTTCAATATCGGTCAGGACGTTCTGTTTTGGCAGGGTATTATTCAATTCTTTTATTAAATTACTAGTCAACATAAGATGCCAGTTTTTCTATATTTGTACTCAATTTCGCAATTTGTTTATCGATTTTGTCGATTTTTCTTGTAACTTTAGAATCATCAATATCTTCAACCGCTGATAAAATCTTATCTAAAGCCATTTCTAATCGGTCGATACGTTCTTGTTGTTCTTCAAATTTATCTTCAAGACCGCCAAGTTTGCTGATTTGTTTTTCAAAATAAGCAAGGCGCTCTTGCTGCTCATCAAACTTTTCTTCTATTGAGTTTAGAATTTCGGTTTGGGCAGGAACTGTTTTTTTCAATCCTTCTAACGCTGATTTTACATCAACTATTTCATCTGAATTTGTTGAAATCTTGTTCATGCTTTCGCTTGCTGAGTCAATCCATTCTCCCATATAGATAAGAGCTTGGCGCATAACTTTATCAGATGCATTTGAAGTTTCAAGCATTTTGGTAACCTTGTCAACTTTTGTTGTTAATTGGTCGGTTATAACTTTGCCAAAGTCTTCAAATGTACTGTTTAAGGCATTGTATGACTCACCTGATTTTACAACAAGTTGATTTGTAAGAGCTTGCAAACTCTTGATATCAGTGTTTATTCTATCAAATTTAATTCTTAGTCCAAACACTTCTTCTTTTGTTAGAGAGTTTTGCAAATCTTCAACAGATGTTCCGATTTGGTTAATGTTGTTTAAGATTGATGCCAATTGTGTTGCATTGTGTTCTTGCTCATTTGTTTGCAACTCATTCAACGCCAATCTCAATTTTGCCAAATCAGACTCAATATCTTGCATAGAATATGTATAATCAGGTCCATCATCTGGACTTGTTATTTGTTTCAATTGTTCTGTAACTGCAGCAAGATTTTGGTTGATTTCATCTGTTTTTTCTTCAACAAAATCTTTGATGTCTTCTGATTCTTCAATAAATGAAACTTGTTCAAAAATGGTTACAACCGCAGCCATAATTGATTCTTTCATTTCGCGAAGAGTTTTTTGAATCTGTTTTGTATTGTTGTTTGAATTAATGTTATTAACTTCAATTGTTAATTCTTTCAAACATTTTTTTACCGCATCGGTTTTGTTATTCTTTTCAAGACTGTCAATGTAATCGGTTTGAGCCATAATCAAATCTTTTACATCTTGGAAGTCTCTTTGATGTGAAGCATTGTCACTTTCTGCAATAATATCAATTTTATGATTCAAAGTTTCTAAAATCGAAGTAATTTTAGCATCAGATTCAGAAAGCTTTTGAACATTATCAACTTTTTTATCTACAGTAGATAAAGCATCTTTCAAAGACTTGATACTTTCATTTGCTGATTTATTTGCAGAATCAAGTTTTTCATCAACATTTAATAATGTATATTTGATATCTTCAATGTTATTGTTTGTTTCAAGTGATGCTGCATTATCAATCTTGCTTTCAATGGAATCCAAAATCTCCTTGATTTCATCTAGGAATAATAGAGCATCTTCTGATTTGTTTTTAGAAATTCGTTTTTCTAAATTGCCTAAGTATTCCTTGATTTTTTCAAGTTGGTCTGATGATGAAATATCATCAATCTTGTTTTCTATTGAATCAAGAATTTCTTTCAAATCCTCAAATTCATCTATATCATCACTTTGAGCGATAATATCAACTTTTGTTTCAATTGAAGATAGTGAGTTTTTCAAATTGTCAAACTCATCCTTTTGACCAATTTCATTAACTTTGTTTTCAATTGAGGACAAAGAATTTTTTAGTTCATCAACTTCACTTGCAACCTTTGTTGTTGAAGATAATTCATTTACAGCTTTTTCTACAGTTTCAAGTGTTGCTTTTAACTCAGAAATTTCTTCCGTATTATTAGTTGAATAAGCCTCATCAAATTTTTCTTCAATTGAAGTTAAAGTCTCTCTGATTTCTTCAAGTTCTTCTGAATTGTCAGTAGCAGCCAAGATATCGATTTTGTCGCTGATTAAATTTAACAAATCGTGAGTTTTTTCTGTCTGTTCAGAATTGTCAATTTGTTCTAACGCATCGCGAACTTCTTCAATCAAATCATAATCATCGGTTGATGCCAAAATATCAAGTTTTTCATTGATAAGTGCAAGCATTGATTGAGTTTGTGGGTCAGTGCTAGTTGCAGCATCACCTGAATTAAGTTGTTCTAGGGCTTGCTTAATTTCTCCAATCCATTCAGAGTTATCTGAAAGTGTCAAAATATCAATTTTGCCGCTGATTTCTTCTAACATCGTGTGGATTTCATCACCTGCAATGTATGTTTTGATTTCTTCTAGCCATTCTTGCGGTTTGATAGTTTGTGCTAACAACTCGATTTTGTTATTCAAAGTCAATAACAAATTATCATTACCCAATGTCGGTATTGATTTTAAGGTTGAAGAAACTTTCTTTTGGTCTTCTTTTGGAATAACTTTTTCAACATCACTGTGAAGATTTTGGATATCTTGTTTTAACAAATTAAGAGCTTTTACAAAGTCAAAATTGCCTTCACCGACAATGATTTCTTCTTGTTCAGGTTCATCATTGTTTTCAGTTTCAGTTGATTCAACTTCATTTTCAGATTCTGACTCAGTATCTTGATTTTCCTCAGTTTCAGATTCAGTATCAATATCCTCATCTACGATATCAATATCTTCATCTATATCAATGTCAGTGTCTGTCGGAGCAATTTCTGCAAGCGGTTGAGGTTTAGTTACCGAAATGGATTCCATCTTGTTTTTAATAACATTTAAAACTTCTTTAATTTCAGCATTTTCACCTGACAAGTCTTTGATAAGTTCTGAAAATTTGTCAAAATCTTGTTTTAACTCTTCAATAATTTGAGCATTTTTATCTGTTTCAAATTCTTTTTCATATTGGTTAGATTCAAAAAACTCAATATCTTCAAGGTCTTCTTCATTTTGAAGTTTGCTCAAATCCTTGGCGCGAGTTTGAAAACATTTTTTCAAATCTTCAATTGCATTAATAATCTCTTCGTTATTTAGTGCAACTGTCAACATTGACTTGATTTCATTGTGCTGAACTTCCATCTGTTGAGAAAGAGTTTCTTTCACATCTTTTGCTGTTTCAACAATTAAGTCTTTTTGTTCAGCTTTAAACTCATTGATTTTATCAACAAATTCCTTGAACTCCTTCATATTTTCAGCTTCTGGAGGAGCAATTCTGTTTAATTTGTCTTCTAAATCAGTTCTCAAATTGTCTATTTTAATTAAAACTGAATCTATATCACCTAAAATAAAGTCTCGCAAATTATTTTCAGTCGCAGCCAATGCGCGAGAAATTGCAGTGTATGACTCTTCAAGTTTTTCATAAGAACTTGGAGAATATTTTGTATTTTCGCTCAAATCTTCTTGAACCGCATCATGAATTACTGTAAGATTTTCTTTTATCTTAATTTCTTCAGCCTTTGTATTTGTCCTAATGATTGTAGCAATCATTGTTTTTATTGGTTCAAGTTCTTGAAGAAGGGCATCCGTTTTAGCATTTAAACTACTAATTACATCTGTATTAATTAATTCAAGCTCTTGTTTAACATCCATCAACTTGTTATCTGTAACAGTTAAACGCTCGTATAAATCAATATTTTCAGTATTTGAATGTCTTAATTCTTTTATCAAATCAAGCAGGCATGATGTTTTTTCTTCAATAAGTTCGGCATTATAAGCAAAACCTGTTTGAAGTTTTTCATCAAGGTTTAATGAAAGGTCACCGATATTTTCGCCAAGTTCACTCAATTTATCAGCTACAAATACAGACAAACTTTCTTCTGATGAATCTTTTTCAAAATTCAATGCCTTAAATGAATCACTCAATGCTGAAATTTGAGATTTTATATCTGAAATTTCGTTTAAAGAATTTTGAATATCAGAATTTTGATTTTGCGCAGTCAAAACACTTTCAAAATATCCGAGTTTTTCAAGTACGTCTGATAAAGTGTCAGCGTTGACTTTTTCTACTGATTGCAAACTTTCTGTCAATTCATCGATTTTTGCCAAAATATCAGCATTAGCAGTTTTGTCATTTGTATCAAGAATTTCTTTTATACTTAACAGATATTCTTTGATTTCTGCTGTTGTATCTTTGTTTACAGCCTCAATTTCAGTAAAGTTTGATTTTTTATTCTCAATAATTTCTTTAATTTCACCAACGGCATTTTTCAAATCATCATTATCTAAAGTCTTCATGCCGGCAAGATAATCAGAAATTGAAACGAGTTTTGATTCAATATTATTATTAAATTCTTCTTGATTTACCTTGATTTGTTCAATATTTTTGTCAATTGAGTCAGTATTTTTAGTCAAATCTTCAACAAAAGTTCTCAATTCTTCTGTGAATTTTGCAAATTCTTCCCCTGTCGTAATTTCAGAAACTGTTTTTTGAAGTTCCGACAAACTTACAATAACCGAATCATTGTGCATTTCAGAAGTGCTTAAAAAGTCATTCTTTAAGTCTTCAATCATTTGGTACACATCAGCAACCGTTCTGCCAACTTTTTTTGCATCCATATTTTGAGAAAGCTCGTCAATTTCAGATGCAATATTTTGAACAGTTTGCAAAACTTCCATTAAGTTCACTTGCTTTGCAGTATTTTCGGTTTCTTCAACAAGTTTTTCCGTATTTTCTTTGATTTTAGAATCAGCAAGCCATTTTTCGATTGATGCGGATTTATCATAAAGATGTTCAAATTCATCATCAAAATTAAGCTTGTCTATCATATTTTCAATATCATCAGATTTTGAAGACAAAGCCTCAATATCTTCCTTATTTGCAACCCCTTGCAAGTTTTCAACAAGACTCAATTGATTGCTGTTTAGTGTTGCCATATCATCATGCGTTGGCAAATTATCCAATCTGTCAGCCAATTTATCTGCTTTTTGAATAAGTTCATCAACCGCAGTTTTGTTTAGCTCATCATTTTCTAAAAGTTTGTCTATATCTTCTTTTTGCGGAAGAATTGCAAGCATTTTTGAAACATGATTTTTGATATCATAACTTTCTTCTTCAAAAGAAATATCGTTAATTGCAGATAAAACTTTTGAAGTCACAACATCATTAATATCAGATACTATATTTTTAATAATAGTAAGTTCGTCTGTCAAAACGCCCAACTTGCTGTCTATATCAGAAATATTTTCAGTTGTATCTGTTTTTTCAATATCTTTTTCTAAACTGTCTAATTTGTTAAACAAACTTTGCAAAGAATCTTCCAATACGCTTGTATCTGGAAGTTTTTCTATATCTTTTGTTACATTTGCCAAATTTTGCTTAATTTCATCCGTTTGCGAAACAAGCGCCTCGGTTTTATCAGAAATTTGAGCAAATAATTCTTTTGTTGCAGCCTCATCCATTTTTTTATTCATAATATTTGCTGCAACTTGCAAACCTTCAATATCAGACTTGTCAGCCAAATTATTTATCTTTTCTGAAATTTCTTCTGATTTTTGAATAATAGAATCAATAACGCCTTGAGTCATTTTTAAACTTTCATTAGTTGCAACATTAGAAAGTAAAATTTCAAGGTTGGAATCTCTTTTGTCAATCAAAGTCAGATAATTAACAATGTCTGTTGCAGTTTTGTACATAACATCCAATTGCTCTTTCATCAGAGTGTTGATTGCGGTTTGGTCTGACTTAATCAAATTTGTAAGGATTGTTTTAAGGTCAGAATTTACACTATCAATAGTGCTTTTATAGCCATGATTCAAGTTTTCAAAATCGTTTCTCAAAAGAGTAATTGTTCTAAGAACATCTTCTTTGTCGGATTTGTCGTTACTGATATCTGCCAATCTGTTTTCAATACCTGCAAGCAAGGCTTTTTGCTGTCTTGCTTCAGAGTAAAAATTATTCATGTTTGTAGAGAAAATATCAAAAAGCTCTTTAATATTTTTATTTTTAACATGCTCTTCTTGTTCTTGGAACATTGCTTTCAAAGCTTTTTCTATATCTGAAAACTTGTTCAAGGTCGTTGTATATTTATCATCTACAGATTTTGCGATTTCACCTAAATATGCCTTAATCAAATCTGCTGATGCTGAATTTTTATCAATAACTTCCAGCTTGTTTCCAATACTTGCCAAAAGTCTGTCAAAGCTTTCACTATTAGTGCTGTTAGCTCTCTTTATCTCCCTTAACATTTCAACGATTAGTTCTAATTCTTGAGCCATTCTTATGTCCTTAAATATATATCCCTACATTTTTAATATTAGCAGGCATAGAAATATTAGTAAATTTTATTTCAATTATTTATTACAAATGTTAAGATTTGGTGCGTAAAAAAAGTTATTAGTGCTAGAATATACCTAGATAGTTTTGAAAGAGGGATAGTATGAGTCATATCGTTATTGATGAAAATAGGTGCAAAGCTTGCTATTTGTGCATAAAAGAGTGCCCTAAAAAATTGATAAAAGTAAGTGAAAAAACTAACAAATTGGGAAATAAGGTCGTAGAATTTTGTGACCCTGAGCATGAATGTTTGGGATGCGCAATGTGTGCGACAAGATGTCCTGATTTAGCTATTACAGAAGTATACAGAGGTTAATTATATGGTAGCAGAATGTGTAACTGGTAAAAAAGTTTTAATAAAAGGTAATTATGCAATAGCACAAGCCGCAGTTTTGGCAGGATGTCAGTGCTATTTTGGCTATCCGATTACTCCACAGAGTGAAATCGGAGAATTTATGAGCGGAAAGATGCAAGAACTTGGCAGAGCTTATGTATCAGCAGAAAGTGAACTTGCTGCTATCAATATGGTAATCGGAGCATGCTCAACAGGCGTGAAAGCTATGTCTTCATCATCATCTTGCGCAGTTTCATTGATGCAAGAAGCTTTGTCTTATGCAACTTCAGACCAATTACCTGTCGTTTTGGTCAGTGTAATGAGAGGCGGTCCGGGGTTAGGTAATATTTACCCATCTCAAGGGGATTACTTCCAAGCAACAATCGGCGGAGGTAACGGAGATTACAAAACTATCGTTCTTGCTCCGTCTACAGTTCAAGAATGTGTTGATTTGACATATAAAGCTTTCTATTTGGCTCACAAATACAGAAACCCTGCAATTTTGCTTGCTGACGGTTTGTTGGGTCAAATGATGGAACCTGTAGAATTTTATGATTATCCGTATAAAGAAATCGATAATTCTTCTTGGGCACTAACCGGTGCTAAAGGCAGAGATGGCAGAATTATCAGGTCTTATGCTCCATTAGCTGATAATCAATGCGTATTCTTGGAAAAACTTTATGATAAATATCGTCAAATCGAAGAAAACGAAACCGAATGGGAAGAAATCGGAACCGAAGATGCAGATGTTGTATTGATTAGTTTCGGTTCTACATCAAGAAACGTTAAAACCGCTGCTAAAATTTGCAGACAAAAAGGTTTGAAAGTCGGAATATTAAGACCAATTACATTGTTCCCATTCCCTAATAAGAGATTGCAAGAATTATCAAAAACAGTTAAGAAATTTATCACGGTCGAAGTTAATATGGGACAAATGGTCAACGATGTAAGATTGGCTGTAAACGGTGCTGTTCCTGTTGAATTGATTCACAAACCGGTTGGAGCACCTCCTGAACCGGAAGAAATAGTAGCACAGATTGAGAGGTTGATGTAATGGCAACACAAGTATTTAAAATAGCAGATTCTTTTAAAAAGGATGTTAAATATACATTTTGTCCGGGATGTGACCATGGTGTTGCAGTAAGACTTGTGGCAGAAGTTTTAGATGAATTGGGCGTAAGAGAAAAAACAATTGTTGCAGCATCAATCGGATGTTCTGTTACAATTTATGATTTTCTAAACGTTGATGCGATTGAATCACCTCACGGCAGAGCTTTGGCGGTTGCAACAGGTGTAAAACGTGCAAAACCTGACAAATTTGTATTCAGTTACTCAGGGGATGGCGATTTCGCATCTATCGGTTTGGCAGAAAGTATGCACTCAGCATTGAGAGGTGAAAAAATTTCTGCAATTTGTATAAACAATACAACTTACGGTATGACAGGCGGACAACTCGGACCAACAACTTTGCTCGGACAAGTTACGACAACATCTCCAACAGGTAGAAATGTTGAATATTACGGTTATCCGATAAAAATCGCAGAACATATTGCAATGTGCGATGGTACAGCATTCAGCGCAAGAGTTTCTCTTGATTCTGTTGCAAATATCAAAAAAGCAAAACAAGCTATCAAAAAAGCTTTTGAAGTTCAAGAAAAAGGCTTAGGCTTTGGTTTTGTCGAAATTTTGTCAAGCTGTCCTACAAACTGGAGAATGTCTCCTGAACAAGCTCATGACAGAGTTCGCAACGATATGATGCAAGTGTTCAAACCGGGAATCTACAAGGATATTACAGCAAATAATTAAGGACTTATAAAAATGGAAAAAGATTTTATAATAGCAGGATTTGGCGGACAAGGTGTCCTATTAGCAGGCGAAGTTTTGGCTAACGGATTTATGCTTGATGATAAAAACGTTACTTGGTACCCAAGTTATGGTGCAGAAATGCGTGGCGGAACAGTTAATTGTACGGTTGTAGCATCTGATGAAGAAGTTACCGCAGTACAAAAATCTCATGCCGATTTTATTATCACATTGAATCAGGCATCTTTTGACAAATTTACACCTTGGGTTAAAAAAGGCGGTACAATTATTGTTAATTCATCTTTGGCAGAAGTTAAAAAGACAAGAGATGATATCAATTACGTATTTTTGCCGATTGCACAATTGGCTCAAGAAAAATTAGGCAATATCAAAATGTCTAATATGATTGCACTAGGCGCTTTGGCAAAAGTTTGTGATATTGTTTCTCTTGAAACTCTTGAAAAAGCTTTGTATAACGTAATTCCACCTCATAGAAAAAATTTGATTCCTAAAAATATTGAGGCTTTCAAACTAGGCTATGAGTATGATTTATTAGCCACAAAATGCTAAAATCACCTAAAAAGTTGATTTTAAATTTGAACAGACAGTTTATTCTAATCATGTGATATTTAAGAGGTTTAATTAAGGTGAAACGAGAACTTATTTCTTCAATAAGAAAAAAAGAATTACAGCTGTCGAAACTAAGAGAACACATTGACAAAAGTGAAGTTTGTTCGGATTTATACAACAAAGTGTTAATTGAAAAAGCTATTTTGACAAAACAATTGGAAGATTTACAAAGCAGGTCTTTGGTTAATAGAATCAAACATTTGTTACCACGTCAGGAAAAGTTAATTTGTGACTATTTTCGTGGCAGATAATCAGTCAGTTAGCGAACGAATAATTTTATAAAAATCCTGTAGCCTTTCGCGGGTTGCAGGTTTTATTCGCGAAACAATTTCATCATACAATTCTGCATCATCTTGTTGATGGTCAAAATCAAATAGGTCTTTTATTTTTAATTTCAGCACACTTGAAATCTTTTCGAGGTTTTCAGGAGAAGGAAAACTTCTGCCCGTTTCGATGTTGCTCATATTTCTTGGCGCAATACCAATCAATTCGGCAAGTTCTTCTTGCTTGATTTTACGTGCTTTTCTCAATTCTTGTATTCTTCTGCCCAAAAGTTTTTTTAAGTCTGACATAATTACCTCGCTTTTATAAAAATACAATTATCCTGCATGAATATAAATGATGTAATTTTAAGAATTGACAAATAATATGATGTATTGTATCTTGTAATTAGATGTAATGTATCTAAAATTGTTAGAAAGGTGATGTATGTTTAAGGTTAAATTGAGAGCATTTACTCTTGCGGAAGTTTTGATTACTTTGGGAATAATAGGTGTAGTCGCAGCAATGACGATTCCGACACTGATAACTAATCACCAAAAACGCCAAACCGTTGTAAAGTTGCAGCGCGCAATTTCAGTCCTTAATCAATCATACCGTTTAGCTTATGATGAAGTTGGAGAAGTAACACAAGAAGAGGCTCTTGCAATGGGAGCTGAAGAATATTTTAAAAAGTTTTGGGCTCCTTATATAAAAGTTCACATGTACTGTAAAGATTATAAAAGTTGTGGCTATAAACGTAATAATTTCACGACTCCTAACCCCGGAACAAATCCAACGATAGTAACAAAAGCCGGAACTTCATTCATAACAACAGATGGTATCTTTTATAATATAAGAGTCTCAGGTGGCTCAGGAATGGTGAGTGAAATTTTGGTAGATTTGAATGGAGCAAAAGAACCTAACAAAGTCGGAAAAGATGTGTTTGTTTTAGTTCGACAAAACAGTGAAGCTAAAGGTGCCGTTGTTGTTCCTGATTGTTCAGGGGAAGATTCTGAATTTATCAATAAAGATTGTAGCAATGATAGCGACCAAAGAGCTTATTGCTGTGCGGAAAAAATCAAGCGCGCAGGATGGAATATCGATAAAAGTTACCCTTGGAAATAAGGTGAGCAACTTTACAAAGCTTAACAAAACTGGCAAAAGTTGCCATTTTCAGGGTTTTATATTATACTACATATATAAAACAAGCTATAAAGGTGGTGAAAATATAAATGGCAGAAGTTAAAGTTGGCGAAAACGAAAGCATCGAAAGCGCTTTGAGACGTTTCAAAAAGAAAATCCAAAAAGCTGGTATTCTTTCAGAAGTTAAAAAACGCGAAAGATATGAAAAGCCAAGCGTTAAAAGAAAACACAAATCAGAAGCTGCTCGTAAAAGAAAAGTGTAAGATTTAAGAATAAATAACGAAAAAAGGAAGTCCTTACAGACTTCCTTTTTTTAATCCCGTCATTACGAGGAAAGACAAGCCGAGCAGAGTGCGAAGCTGCCTGCCAATTTGATTGGCTATCCGCAGGATTTATTGGCAGGCTCGGAGGCACGTTTAATGCGAGGCGTAGTTGAATTACATTATTAGTCTTTACGGAGTAACGTGGTAATTCTCAACAGGATTTGCAGTGGATTACTACGTCGCTTACGTATAGATTATTGTCTTATTTGTAAAACCTTGCTCCTCGTAATGACATGTCTTTTTTTGTATTGTCATTCTGAAAGGATTAAAAATCAAGGAGCATAGCGACGTAGATTTTATCCTATTCAGAATCTATCAATGTTGATTTTGTCGGCATAGCAATGCCGACCTACGTAAACTGAACACCCCAGTCAATGTCACCCTGAACTTGTTTCAGGGTCGCTAATAAAACAAATAGGTCAATGTCATTCCGAACTAGTTTCGGAATCTTTTTAATAATCAATGTTTATCAATAATATCATTTGCAAAATATTAATTATGGAAAAGATGCTGAAACACCGAGTAGGAACAGAATATTAAGTTTCGCCTTAGCTCAACTCATATTCTAGTCAGTTCAGCATGACATAGCTTTTTGGGTTATACTTTTCGCAAACATACTTAATCCCTTTTTTGTGCTAAAATTGGTATGCTAAAGTACATAAAAGGAAGGGATATTATTATGTCAAACAAAGTTGTTGTTGGCGCTCAATGGGGCGATGAAGGAAAAGCTAAAATTACCGATTTGTTAGCTCAAGATGCCGATTTGATTATCAGGTATCAAGGTGGTTGCAATGCAGGGCATACAGTTGTTGCAAACGGTAAAACTTTCAAATTCCACTTGATTCCGTCAGGGATTTTATACAAAGGTAAGACTTGTTTGATTGGTAACGGTACGGTTATTCTTCCTGAATATTTCCAAAAAGAAATCGATGGTCTAAAAGCTGAAAATATTGACCTATCAGGATTAAAAGTAAGTCCGCTTGCCTCAATTACAATGCCTTGGCACACTGAAGTTGATGGCTACAGCGAAGATAACGCTAAAAAAGGAAAAATCGGCACAACTAAAAAAGGTATAGGACCTACTTATACCGATAAAATGAACAGAATCGGTCTAAAAATTGAAGACCTTTATTCAAAAGAGGCTTTGTCTGAAAAACTTGATATCATCCTTCCGTTAAAAAATAAGCAATTAAAAGAAGTTTACGGACTAAAAACCTACACTAAAGAGGAAGTTTGGGCATTGTGCGAAGAATATGCCAAAATCTTTGCGCCTTATGTTTGTCCAGATTGGCAAGAGCTTCTTCAAATTGCAAAACGTGAAGGTAAAACTATTTTATTTGAAGGTGCACAGGGTGTAATGCTTGACGTTGACTTTGGTACATATCCGTTTGTTACAAGTTCAAACCCAATCGGTGGCGGTGCAGCAACAGGTTCAGGGTATGGCCCGACGGTTATTGATGAAGTTATCGGTGTTGCTAAAGCTTATTGTACAAGAGTTGGCGAAGGTCCGTTTGTAACAGAATTAACAGACGAAAGCGGAAAAGAAATTCAAACTATTGGCAGCGAGTTCGGTGTGACAACAGGCAGGCCTCGTCGTTGCGGTTGGTTCGATGCGGTTACAATGAAATATTCTTGTCTTGTTGGGGGCTTAACTTCAATTGCATTAACAAAAATTGATGTATTTGACGGTTTTGAAGAAATCAAACTTTGTACCGCTTACAAAGATAAACGCGATGGCAAAATTTACACTTCATATCCGACAAATGTGTTTATTCACAAGTATTTGGAACCTGTTTATGAAACCCACAAAGGTTGGATGCAAGATATTTCAGGTATTCGCAAATATGAAGATTTGCCTGAAAATTGTCGCAAATATTTAGAACGTTTGGAAGAACTCTTGGAAACTCCGATTTCTATTGTTTCAGTCGGACCTGATAGAGAACAAACAATCTACCGTGAAGCTTAATAAAACTTAAAATAATAAGCAAAAATAAATCTACCTGTGTTTTTATAAATACATAGGTAGATTTTTTATGACTTCAATTCAAACTAATTATCCGATATCTCAAACAGTTGCAGTAAATGCAAATAAACCGATTCAGGCACAACAACCTGAAAAAGTTGAGCATAATAAATCCTCACAAGTTACATCCATGCCGGCAACAACTCCGACATACAAAGTCAAAGTGCCGATGAGTTTTAAACATATTGAAGACATAAAACTGCCAAACGACTTGACTGCAAGTTGTTACAAATTGGCTAACGGTCAAAGAGTTGTAATTGTACCAAAAGATGGTCCGACTTTTGTGAAAACCTATGTAAATACAGGGTCATTCAACGAGCCTGACAATTTGCGCGGAATAAGCCATTATATTGAGCACAATTTGTTTAATGGTTCTGAAGACTTAGGCGACAAGGTATTTTTTGACGAAGTTCATAAAATGGGCGGAAGTACAAATGCCTCAACATCTTTTGCCACTACCGATTACTATATTAAATCAAATTTGCTTGAAGAGGGTGACTTAGAAAACAAAATTCAGCTCCATGCCGGAATGTTGCAGTCTCCAAAGTTTTTGGTAGACAAACTTGAAAAAGAAAAGAAAATTGTTAATTCCGAGATAAATATGTGTCTGTCTGATAATGAAAATATCGGATATTCTCAGACTGTAAAAAATCTTTTTAACATCAAATCTTCATCAATTGATTTGGTCGCAGGAAACACTGATAATATCAGCGCGTTGACCCAAGATGATGTGGTAAAATATTTTAACAACAATTATTACCCTGCAAATATGACAACTGTAATTACAGGGGAAGTTGAACCGCAAAAAACAATGGAACTTGTTTCAAAATATTTCAATTCAACAAAAGTTCCAACAGGAGAAAGACATTTTGAAAAAATGACACCGATTGACCATCCTGTGCGCCAAGATATCATTTCTCCGAAATCCGAAAGTAATTCAACCTCAGTCTTTTTAGGCTTTGCAGGACCGGAGAATAACAATTCTGTTGATAAAATTCATTTGCAGGCACTAAGCTATCTTGCAGGTGGTTTGAAAAATTCAAGAAGTTCTAAACTTGAAAGAAACTATGGCGTTGGAATCAGTTTTGCGCCTGACAGATTGAGTTCGCGCCCACAAGACCGTTCGTTGATGCTTGTGGAAACTGTTGTTCCTGAAAATAAATCAGAACAATTTATCAAAGATTTGTACTCCGTAATTGATAATTTGGCAAAAGTTCCGCCAACAGATGATGAATTTATGGCGATTAAAAACAAAATGAAAAAGTCTAACGAACAGCTTTTTGAATATTCCGGCGGAGTAAATAGCGCAATCGGTAACGCATATTTAAACGACAATATCAAAAGATTGAACGAGTTTGACCAAATTGTTGACAGCATGACAAAAGATGATGTTGTGAATGTGGCAAAAAAATATTTGGATTTAAACAAAGTTGCTTTGACGGTTGTTCATCCGCATGGCACTGATTCTAAAGCCTTAGAAACTAATTATGACAATGTAAAACAATCCAATGTAAGTTTCACAGGCGCTCAAAAACCTGCCCCTGTAGATATCAGCAAAGTTAAAACATATAGAGCTGCTAACAATTTTGAAATCCAGTTAAACGAAACAAATTCTGATAATGTAGAATACAGTTTTACAATGGGTGAAAAAGAGTGGACTCCTAAAAAAGCTGCTGTTGCTGATGTTTTGGCAGAAGTCGTTTTTAATAGCGGAACAAAAAATAAATCAGTTGAAGACATTTCAAAATTTGAAGATAAATACGGAATATCTTCATCAGGCGTTAGTGTAGGTGATATGGGGATAACTCTTACTGCAGATTTCCCTATTCAAAATGCTAAACAGGCTCTTGAAAATTTCAATGACCAAATTAAAAATCCAAACATTAATCAGCAAGAATTTGATAATGCAATTGCGCGCTTGAAAGATGACTACAAAGGTTATGAAGTCTCACCTTATGATGCGTTGAATAAATTGTTATACAAAGGCACACCGCGTGAATTTACTCCTCAAGACAAGCTTGAAAGTTTAGATTCTATCACTCTTGATGATGTAAAAAATCTATATAGTGAATTTTTCAAAAACGGTCAAGGTGAAGTTACCGTATCAGCTCCATTTAGCAAACATCCTGAACTTAAACAAGAAATTTTTAACAGTGTAAGTTCATTTGCTCCGGTAAAACCTTGGGATACTTCAATTAAAAAATTCTACAAACCTATCGAAAAAACAGAAGTGTTCACCGCGCCAAACAGAAAAAATCAAGCAAATATCGTAAAAGCATATACTTTCCAACATAATGGCAATCTCAAAGATGATGTTTGTCTTGATTTGTTGAACGCAATTTTGGGTGGCTCTCCTGCATCAAGATTATTCTCAGACTTGAGAGAACAAAGACATTTGGCATATTCAGTTTGCTCTGATTACAATATTTATGATGATATGGGTGAATTTGTTCTATCAATCGGAACAACAACCGAAAATCACGAAACTGGTGAAAAATCATTTGATAATATTAAAAAATCAATTGATGGATTCAATGAAAATATTGAAAAAATCACAACAGAAAAAGTTTCAGAAGAAGAATTAGAAAATGCGAAAAAAGAAATTAAGAACCAATTGTATAATTCTTTTGAATCTAATGCTGCTAAAAATGAATATCTGAAAAATGCTCACAAAAATATTTATGACATCAATCGAGTAAATGAAAGCTTGGCTATGCTTGACTCTATTACAGTTGACGATATTTATAACACTGCGCGTAATGTATTCAAATCAAAACCTGTGTATTCAATCACAGGAACACAAGCATCACTTGATGCAAATAAAGAATTTCTAAATTCTTTAAATAATTAGGAATTGATTTGTTCTACGATTTTTTGAACTCCGTCAAATTTTGCAAGTTTAGATGTTGCGCTTTGAATTTCTGACAACTTTTCAGGATTATTCACAAGTTCTAATATCTTTGCTAATAAAGATTCTGCATTTGTTTCAGAATCTTCCAAATACAAACCTGCACCGGCATCGACCATACATTTTGCATTTTTTCTTTGGTGGTCAGCTGCAGCGTAAGGATATGGGATAAAAATCGGAGCGGCAGAAGATGCGCAAAGTTCTGAGATGCTCAATGAGCCTGCTCTTGAGACTGCAATATCGCAAGATTTCAAAACTGTTACCATATTATCAAAATATGGACGCACGATTAGATTTTTATCTGATTTATATTCAGGATAAATCTTTTCTAATTCTTTAGAAACTTCATCAAAATTGCGTTTTCCTGTTTGAAAAATCACCTGCAAATCATATTTTTGCGACAAATCTTTTATTATTTGAACTGTTGCATCATTTATTGTTTTAGCACCTTGTGAGCCACCCATAACACAAAGAGTCAATTTGTTTGCCAAATTTAATTCTTGGCGCGCTTTTTCTTTTGTCAATGTTGAAAACTCTGACCTTATCGGATTGCCGTTAATGTGGCAGTTTTTATTGTGTAACTTGCTTTTTGCCTCTTCAAATGCGATTGAAACACTTTTTGCATAAGGTGACAGTTTGCGAGTTACAAGCCCCGGATTTGCATCACAATCGTGCATAACAAAAGGAACTCTCATCGTTATACCTGCAATCAAGGCAGGAGCTGAAACGTAACCGCCTGTTCCAAATATTACATCAGGTTTGTATTTTAAAATATAAAAACAACATTTTACCCAAGCGCAAAACATTACAAAACTCCATTTAATAAGAGCAAAACCGATTTTTCTGGGCATGCCAAAGGACATTACTGGTAAAAATGTATAAGGTTTATCAGCCACAATTGATGATTCCAAATTGTTTGGATTTCCGACATAAAATATTTTTGAAGTGTTCTCTGATTTTAGCAATTCATCTGCTACCGCAATGGCAGGATAAATATGCCCACCTGTTCCGCCACCTGTAATAAAATATGTCTTTTTATCCATTAAATTCAGTCCTTATTCTTTTAATTCTTTGTTTTGAAATGTTTAATAAAATACCAACCATTGCAAGGGATACGATAATAGATGTACCGCCATAGCTGATAAATGGCAGTGTAACACCTGTTACAGGGAGCAATGAACTAGCTACAGACATATTCAAAAATGCCTGAAATCCGAAAATAAATGTTATGCCGATTGCCAAGAGTTTTCCATACATATCAGGGCAACGTTTTGATATTCTCAAACCTCTGTGAACCAATGCTACAAATAAGCCGATAATAAAGAAACAGCCTAAAAATCCAAATTCTTCAGCAATAATTGCAAAAATAAAGTCGGTGTGACATTCTGGTAAATACGCAAGTTTTTGAATTGAACCGCCATATCCTGCACCACTAAGTCCGCCTGATGCGAAAGCAATTAATGATTGAATGATGTTGTAACCTTTGCCAAGTGCATCACTTCCTGGGTTTAACCAAACTGTAATTCTATCCATCTGATAACCGTGCAACAGTTTAGGTAGCATTGTTAATACCCCTAAACCCATAACGCCTGCACCTGCATAAATCGGCAACCAAGGACCGCGCCCTGCGATATACAACACAAGTGTTGTCATACATAGAATGATTGCCATACTCAAGTTTGGTTGTTTCAAAATCAACAATAAAATTACAGCCATAGGAATAATTGTTGATGTCATGTTTTTTAGAAAAGTGTTTAAGTCAATTTTGTCTTTAAACATTGTTGCAATGAGCATACAGAATAACGGTTTTGCAAGTTCAGACGGTTGCAACTGCATAAAGCCTAAGTTTATCCATCTTTTTGCACCGTTGATTGTTACGCCAAGCGGAGTAAATTGCAAAATGAATAATAGAACAATAACTGTCCACATAAAATTTTTATTATAGTGTTCAAGTTTTTTATAATCAAAATGAGCAAAAAATCCCATTGCAAAAAATCCGACACCAGCATAAAGCATCTGCTTTACGAGAAATGTTGCAAGATTAGCTCCTTCCCTCAAACATTTTGGGGCAGTTGCTGAAAAAATTGCCAAAAATCCGATTATAACCAAAAACGCAACGACAATCATCAATGTCTTATCAGGAGGAGACAAAATTACACCTGAATTATTGCGTTCTTTTCTTTCTCGCCTTTGTCTTTTTGGGGATTTATACTCGCGATAAGACATATTCTCTGAAAACATCTCCTCTTTGTTCATAACCTGTAAACATATCAAAACTTGCACATGCCGGTGATAACAACACCACATCAGGATGAAGTTCAATACATTTATCTATCGCACTTTGCATTGTTTTTTCTCTGATAATATTATCAAAGCCGTTTTTCTTTAAATTTTCTTCAAAACGTTCAGTAGCCTCACCTATTAGTACAACGGTTTTAATATGTTTTTTTACTGAATCGCAAAATTCTGTTAAATCTGTGTTTTTATCTCTTCCGCCTGCAATTAGTGCAACATCAACATTATTAAATGAATTTATCGCAACGATAGCAGCCTCAGGATTTGTTGCTTTTGAATCGTTATAATATGTTATCCCGTCTTTTGACGTGATTTTTTCTAATCTGTGTGCAGGAGCTTTAAAATCAATGATTGCTTGCTTAATTGTCGCATTATCAATTCCTGTTAATTTAGCACAAATAATTGCGCACATAATATTTTGGTAATTGTGTTCCCCAAGCAACGGACACTCAGAAAGTTTTATAATTTTTTCTTCGATTCCGCCTTTTTTGAATATTATTTCACCGTTTTCTTCGTAACAACAATTGTTTCCAATATTACCTGCAAACATAAAGACTTCGCCCTGTGCTTGTTTTGAAAATTCCAAAAGTCTTTCATCTTTGGCATTTAGCACACTGTATTTAGGTGCTTGAGGTTTTAAGAAAACTCTTGCTTTTGCTCTGAAATAATTTTCAAGCCCTTGGTGCCAATCAATATGGTCAGGTGTAAAGTTTGTCCAAACTGAAATAAATGGTTTTAAAGATGTGCTCATTTCAAGTTGAAAAGAACTAGCCTCACATACAAAGTAGTCCAAATTTTCATCTGCAATATTGCAAGGCGGTTGACCTATGTTACCACAAGCTTTAACGTTCAATTTTCTGGCTAAAATATGCTCTGTCAAAGCTGTAGTCGTTGTTTTTCCGTTAGTTCCTGTGATAATAATAAATGGAATATCACATTCTCTATAAGCAAGCTCTAATTCAGAAATTACAGGAATATTTTGTTTTCTGATACGCTGAATAATTTCACTATGAGGTGGAATCCCCGGACTTGTTACAACTAAATCCGCGTTGTTGATAAATTCGTCAGAATGAGCGCCGTATTCAACATTTATGCCCAAGTTCTTTAATTCATCAACTTTATATAAATTCTCAGGTGAGACATCTTTTCCTTCGGTCAAATAAACAACTGCACCGTGTTTTTTAGCAAATTTTGCAGCTGCAATACCACTTTTTGACAATCCTAATACAAGAACTTTTTTCCCTAATATTCCCATTATAAAATTCCTTTGCTGAATAATTCAAACAAAACAACCGCAATGATTGATAAAATCAAAGATACGATTGAAAATACTACAACAACTTTCTTTTCTTTCCAGCCTAAAAGTTCAAAATGATGGTGAATCGGAGCCATTTTGAAAACTCTTTTTCCTGTAGTTTTGAAACTTGTAACTTGAATAATTACGGACAAAGTTTCCATTACGAAAACACCGCCGATAAAGATAAGTAAAAATTCAAATTTCCCTAAAACTGCCAATGTTCCAAGCAATCCGCCAATCGCTAAAGACCCTGTGTCGCCCATAAATACTTCGGCTTTAGGTTTGTTAAATTTCAAAAATCCAAGTAATGCACCGGCTACAGTTGCTGAAATTATCGCAAGTTCAGTTTCGCCAAGTGACATAGAAATCAAAGCGCAAGCCGCAAATGCAGGAACACCGCAACCTGCAGCCAAACCGTCAAGTCCGTCGGTTAAGTTGTAAGCATTTGATGCGCCTGTGATAATAAATATTGCAAATAGCGGATAAAACCACTTCAAATCTAATACAATACTTCCGATAGAAAAAGTGCAAGCACTTGGGTTAGTTGTAATTAAAAATATTGTAGGTAATAATGCGATAGCGATTTGTCTTAGCAACTTGCCGCGAGGAGTCAATCCGTCATTACCTTTGCCTTTTATTTTTATATAATCATCTTGAAATCCTGCAAAAGTGTAAAATGCAAGAGTGATAATAGTTATCAATGCAGTTGTTGTCATTTTTTGAGCCAATAACAATGTTGTTACGGATGCCAAAATAATTGCAACAATAATAAAAACACCGCCTGTTGTTGGTGTGCCTTGTTTCTTTGCGTGAGTTTCAGGCGCAAGTTCTTTTACATATTGACCAATCATTTTTTTCTTTAGCATATCAATATATGGAACGCCGAAAAGCATACACAAAACCATTCCGAGCAAAAATGCTATGGTAATCATTATCATATTTATATATCCCTCTTTTTAATCTCTTCTAAAATCTGCTCAAACTTCATTGAACGTGAAGCCTTCAAAAATATTGTATTACTCTTATTCAAATTTTCAAGAATGTAACAAGCAACATCTTCATTATTATCAAAACTTTTTACGTCAAATCCGTAATTTGAGAGAGTTTCGCCAATTTTTTCAGCTAAATTACCGACAGTTAAATACTTAACTTTTTTATTCTGTTTTGCTAAAAATTCACCGACTTGCTTGTGGTATTCAACTTCATTTTCACCAAGTTCACCCATATTGCCTAAAACAACCACAGGGTTTTCGTACAAATCAACAAAAGTCTTAACGGATGCTTTCATTGATTCAGGGTTTGCGTTGTAGCTGTCGTTTATAAATCTGAAACCGCCCACAATCTCTTCTTCCCAGCGTTTTTCTATAGGATGATATGAGACCAAACCTTTAGCTATTTCACTTGGTGTCATTCCGATTTTTAAGCCTAATTCTATAGCTGAAAGTGAATTTTCTATATTATATTCACCTTCAACGTTAAGTTCGTAGATGTTACCTTTGTATTCAAATTTTGAATAAGATTTTGAAGAATCTAAAATTTTAACGTTTTTTATTGAATAATAAATTTTTTCGCCGTCAAATTTTACGTGTTTTTTAATAATATCTTGGTCTAAAGCGATAAATGTGCCATTTTGTTTCAAACCTGATGTAATTTCGCATTTTGCAATCGCGATATTATCAAGACTGCCAAGCCTGCCAACATGAGCTGAACCTGAATTTGTAATAATTGCATAATCAGGTTCTAAATGGGTTGAAATAAGTTCAATTTCGCCTAAACCTCTCATCCCCATTTCAACAATCAATGCCTCAGTATCTTTTGTCATTCCTAAAACTGTCTGACAAAATCCGATTTCATTGTTGTGGTTAGAAAAAGTTTTTTGCGTTTTAAATTTTTGTGACAAAACAGAATAAACCATTTCTTTTGTTGTCGTTTTGCCAGAACTTCCGGTAATAGCAACAGTTATCGGATTAATTCTGGTTCGATACAATTTTGCAAGGTTCAAGTACCCTTCTTTTGTATCTGAAACTTTTAATGCTAAATTTGCTCCGTCAAAAATTTCATCACCGGTTGTAAAATATCCGACAGCGCCTGATTCAATGGCTTTATCAATGAATTTTTCGCCATCAAAAGTTTCTCCTTTTAACGGCAAATAAATATCACCTTTTTGAATCGTTCTTGTATCTGTTGAAATGTTAAAAGACGCGTTATCGTCAATATCAGTGCATTTTAATACAGTTGCACCTGTTCCCTCTATCAAATCTTCCCTACTAAACATCATAAATCAATGATACCCCAAACAAATTCGCGGAACAACAACGTTAATAAATATTAAAACTGCTTGACAACAATTTAGGACTGGGTGATAATGGGTATACGTGAATACTCGGGTCAATCGTCTATAAAACCTTATAAACAGGTTACGAAACCCAAAATGAAAGGAAGAAAACATGTACGCAATAGTCGAAACAGGCGGAAAACAGTATCAACTAGAAGAAGGTCGTTACGTTGATATCGAATTACTTGAAGGCGAAAAAGATTCAAAAGTAGTTTTTGATAAAATCGTTATGATTGTAAACGGCAAAAAATCAAAAGTTGGTCAACCTTATGTAGCAGGTGCTTCAGTAGAAGGCAAAATCATGTTACATGACAAAGCTAAAAAAGTTATCGTTTACAAACAAAGACCTAAAAAAGGTTACAGAAAAAAACAAGGTCACAGACAAGGCTTTACAAGAGTTATGATTTCAAAAATCAGAACTTCAGCTAAAAAATCTGCTGCAACAGAAGCAGCTGCTGAATAATTCCTGAACTTGTATCAGGAAAAGCGTAGTAAGTAATACAACAAAGGAGAAATAAAAATGGCACATAAGAAAGGTATGGGGTCTACCCGTAACGGCCGTGACTCCGAAGCTAAGCGTTTAGGCGTTAAGAAATTCGGCGGCGAAGCTGTTAAAGCTGGTAACATCCTTGTTCGTCAAAGAGGAACAAAAATTCACCCAGGAAACAATGTAGGTATCGGTTCTGATGATACATTATTCGCATTGATTGATGGTACAGTTAAATTTGAACCACACAGACGTGATAGAAAACAAGTTAGCGTATACGCTGCTCAATAGTTTTCTATTGGTTCTAAACAATTAAAAAAGAGTCTGACAAGTTTTGTCAGGCTCTTTTTATTTACTAGTTTCCGTCCTTTTTAAACTTCGCAATACGCATTTTCAGGTTTATCCAAAACTGCGTCTAAATGTTTCATATTATTAAACGCATCATCTGTAGGATTAAACTGTGCGATATTTTTATCATAAGCAGGCAGGTCGAAATTGAATTTTGAAGTTAAACCTTCAAATCTTGCACTTTCAACACCAAAACCTGTTGGAGAATTTGCAAATCCATAACCGAAACTGCTACCGATTTTAGTATCATTTGCTTTGATATTATTTACACCGTTAGCTTTTGTAGTATCTATATGACCGATTCTGTTAAAATTAATACCGTCAACCATTGCTCTATCTCCATCTTTGCTTTCTCTATACTTTAATAAAGTATTTTCAAAAGTCATTATTTCAGGCAAAGGCTCATTTGTTACAAAAGTTAATAATTGGATGTCTAGAGGGCAGGATGTCAAGTGGTTAAATTAAAAAATCCTGTCATTACTGTGTCTTTTTATAAAATATGTCGGCATAGCTATGCCGACATTATACTATTGTCATTCTGAAAGGATTAAAAATCTTGCCAACTTGTTTGGCTTAGATTTTATCCTATTCAGAATCTATCAATGTTGATTAGAAAAATAAGTCACCCTGAATTGACTAGAATATAAGTTGAGCTAAAGCGAAACGTAATATTCTGTTCCTACTCGGTATTTCAGGGTCTCAAATATTACAAATTTAACATAAGACTAATATGTTTTATTAGAGATGCTGAAACACGTTCAGCATGACTAAAATCAAATGGATAGACCCTGAAACAAGTTCAGGGTGACAATGTATTCTTTGTTTTATTAAAATCAAGTTTAGGATGACAAGAATAAGTAAATCTCATCCTAATATCAAGTACAACTCTAAATCTCTATTTCTTTAAAAAAATCATTAATATCAACTCTTAAAATTTTAGACAACTTAAAAATAACAAGTGCACTGGGGATAACGACGCCTCTTTCGAGCTTTCCGACATAATTTATACTCATATCAAGCAATTCCGCTAATTTGTCCTGAGTGTAATGCCTTCTTAACCTTTCTGCTCGAATATTTGCCCCTAAAGTATATCCAAAATTCTTTTCCATAGAAGTTATTCTATTATATTGACAGAATGAGCAAAAGAGATTATTATAAATATAATATTTACTATAGTAAATATATAAATTATTATTATAATCAGAAAGGACATCCGATGAATATCTTTAAAGCAACAAATCGTTTCTATGATTCACGCAAAAGGTGCAATGCATTTACACTTTCGGAAGTTTTGATTACTTTAGGGATAATCGGAATTGTTGCAGCCATGACTATTCCGACTCTTATGGCAAAATATCAAAAGCGTTCAAATGCTCTAAAGTGGAGAAAAGCTTATGCTACAATTGCACAAGCTTTTAAACTTATGCAAGAAGATGAGACGCCAATCCCAAGTTCGCGCGATTTCAATAGCCAAGAGGATTATGAATACGCTCTTGCTACACTATTTTCTAAACACATGAAAACAAGTGCGGTATGCCACTCAAAAAAATATGTTGAAGAAGGCTGTGCACCAGAGGCATATCCAACGTATGCGTTTGATGGGAGAAAAATAGATAATGATTTAGGAAACTGGGGTGGCGGAGCCAGTTGTTTATCCTTGTTAAGTGGAGGTTTAATGTGTCTTGATGCAAATATAATTTTATTTGATGTCAATGGTTACAGCAAACCTAATAAAAGAGGCGAAGATATATTTTTTGCTATCTTTGATACTGACAACTATATCGTCAGACCTGCAAAAGGTCATTATGATGGTTGGGGACCTGCAGATGGTGTATTGATACCTTTAATGAAAGGTGATGGGAGTTGCAATAAAACAGATTATGGTGATGGTTGTTCGTACTTTTATATTCACAATTTGCCATAATTGCAATTCTATCTATTAAACAAATTCAACACTGCACCCAAGTGGAATTTCGCTCAAAATGTTTTTTAGGTTTGGGGTAGAGACTTTGTAACGGAAATTTTTAGTATTTTTTTTGCATTTGCTGTAAGTCGAAATCATCATTATTGCTTTAGTTGCCTCAAACAAATTTAGTTCTGACAAATCAATAATATCAGCATTTTTTGATTTTAAATCTGACAAAATATCTTTGCTGTCAAATTTTTGTGTAGTGATTTTAAAAATTTCTCTCATAATGCTCCTTATTACTTTTTTCGGCAGAATTTCCGCTAAATTCATAAAAGTTTTGTAAAGATACTTCATTTGTAGGATATTTATTGTATAATTTAATAAGAGTTAAGAGAGGTGGGATATGGTAGCTATGACTTTAAATAGTATAAATGAATTGGCGAAAGATGTCTTGGATATTGAGGCTAAGGCTATTTTAAGATTGAAAAACAATATAGGGGATGATTTTGACAAGGCTGTAGATATTTTATACAACTGTAAAGGGCGTGTAATTGTTACAGGGATGGGCAAATCAGGACTTATCGGTAAAAAAATTGCTGCCACCATGTCTTCTACTGGTACTCCTGCGTATTTCTTGCATCCTGCTGAAAGTACACATGGTGATTCCGGTGTAATAACAAGAAATGACGTTATTATTGCAATTTCAAACAGTGGAGAAACTCAAGAATTATTGAACCTTTTACCGCTAATCAAGCGTTTTGGCTGTGAAATGATTGGTATGACAGGAAATCTCAATTCAACATTAGCTAAAACAAGCGAAGTTACTCTTGATATCTCTGTTGAGCGAGAAGCTTGTCCGCTTGGCAAAGCTCCGACAGCAAGCACAACTGCAACGCTTGCAATGGGGGATGCTTTAGCTGTTTGTTTGATGGAGAAAAAAGGTTTTACAAAAGAAGACTTTTTGATGTATCATCCGTCAGGCAAGTTGGGTAAAGGTTTGACTTATAAGGTACGTGATTTGATGATTACAGGTGATAAAATGCCTGTTGTGTCAGATGATGAATCATTTACAGATGTAATTAATACAATTTCTGAATACAAATTAGGGATGGCAATGGTTGTAGATTCTGATAAAAAACTATCAGGCGTTTTGACAGATGGTGATATCAGAAGAACCGTAATCAAATACCACGATATTTCTAACTTGAAAATCAAAGATGTTATGACTTCAAATCCAAAACGAATAACTTCAGATGCTTACGCAGCATCTGCGTTGAATTTGATGGAAAAATTCTCAATTACGGCTCTTGCCGTGGTTGATGAAAATAACATTCCTGTTGGTGTAATCCATGTTCACGATTTGTTGAGAGCCGGGGTGGCATAATGGATTTGAGAGAAAAAGCAAGCAAAATTAAACTGTTAGCCTTTGATGTTGATGGCGTTATGACAGATGGCAGCATTACTTATGATGAAAACGGAATTGAATATAAAACATTCAATGCAAAAGATGGTCATGGACTTGCCAAAATGGCTAAAAGCGGTTTTATTACTGCAATAATCACAGGACGAAAAAACGGTACTGTTGACCGTCGTGCTACTGATTTGCGCGTAACTGAGGTTTATCAAGGGGTAAAAAATAAGTTACCTATCTTGGAAGGAATTATGCAAAAATATGAACTTGATTTTTCTCAAGTAGCTTATATGGGCGATGATGAGCCTGATATTTGTATTTTGGAAAAAGTTGCAATCGCGGCTTGCCCAAATGATGCGGTTGGCAGGGTTCAAAAAGTTTGCAATTTTAAAGCGGAAAGAGATGGCGGAAGAGGTGCAGTGCGCGAGTTGTGCGACTTCATCTTTGATGCCGTGAATGAACAATAATATAAAGTAGGGGATATAAATATGTACGAAATTAAAACACAAGCATTTTTTGCAGCAGCACATCACTTGTTGAATTATGACGGAGAATGTGAAAATCAACATGGTCACAACTGGATGGTGGAGGCTTTTGTTCAAGGTGAAACTTTAAACAAAAGTAATATTTTGATTGATTACAAAATTTTGAAAAAAGAATTGAATGCGGTTTTAGATACTTTGGACCACAAAGATTTGAACGAATTACCTGCATTTAAAGGTGAAAGTCCTTCAAGTGAAATGATTTCAGCTTATATTTATTCAAAATTAAAAGAACGTATTGTTCAATTGAGCCAAGTTACTGTTTGGGAAACTCAAACTTCTTGTTGCTCATATTTTGAGGCTGAATAGTTATTAGATAGACACTTGGAGAGAAATATAAATGACTTTAATACAATCAATACTTATGGGAATAGTTCAAGGTTTGAGTGAATTTTTGCCTGTTTCAAGTTCTGCTCACCTTGTATTTACATCAAATTTTTACAAAGTTTTTAAAAATATACCGATAACAGAACAATCAAATCAGGAAGTTTTTCTTGATATAATGTTGCATTTAGGGACATTGATTGCTGTTTTGTATTTTTTCAGAAAAGATATTTTAGAAATCTGCAATGCTTTGATTGAATCAATAAAAACAAGAGATTTCTCTTCATATTTGTCAAAATTAGGATTGTATATAATTGCAGGTACAATTATTACAATCGCGTTAGCCCTTCCGTTTAACGAAGTTGCTAACCATTTGGTGTTCCATCCTGCCATAGTGGGTGGTTTACTGATTATCACAGGTGGAATATTATTTTTGAGTGAATATTTGTCAAAAAGAAGTTCTCGAAACAGCAATATAACCTTAAAACAAGCTTTGCTAATCGGTTTAGCTCAAGGCTTTGCGGTACTTCCGGGGTTGTCTCGCTCAGGATGTACGATTGCAACAGGTTTATTTGCAGGTTTAGACAGAGAAACTTCTGCCAGATATTCGTTCTTGTTGAGTATTCCGATTATTCTCGGAGCGTCAATGGTTTATCCTTTGGTGAAAATTGATGTTCAAGAGGCGGTTACTTACAACTGGATTGCCATAATTGTCGGAACTGTAGTTTCAGGAATTGTAGGTTATCTGTGCATAAAATATTTTATGAAATTTATCTCAAAATTTTCATTAAATATTTTCGGATGGTACTGTGTGATTATGGGGTTATTCACATTGGTATTCTTCAATATTTTTAAGTAAAAATATTGTTAAAATTTGTAAATATAAATAAAACAAGATAACAAAATTTTATCTTGACATGTATTCTAATGATATAAAATTGCGGAGTTGTCATGATATTACCAATAAGTAATTATAGTGGGAAAAATCTATCATTTAAGTCTAACAAAAAAGAGGAGAATAACAGTATGCCTTATGATGAGGATACACTGTTAAAAAGTAATCTCTCAACAAAAACGCGTATTGGTCTTGAAAAGTTTACAAAAGCTTTCACCGTATATCCTGCAAAAGGCTTAAAAGGTAGTAAAAATTCAAATTTTTATGAATTTTTAACAATGGGTACTGTGCCGTACGTTGTCGGTAGTGTCACATTGATGTCTATTTTTAACTCTACAAACAAGTATTTCCAACATTCGGCAGCCGTTGCAGCAAATAAACTCGGCAACAAGATGGCTATGGGGGTTGTGCTTTATTGCTTGTTTAAAAATTTGTCAAAATCTTTAATTACTTATCCTGTAAAATGGAAAACCGGTATAGATACTGAACTTCCGTATGCAAAAGTTAATTATTTATTGCAAGAAAATCCTGATGACTGCAGCAACATGACAAGTATTGAATACCACAAAGTCGGAGAGAGTGTGGATTTTCCTAGATGGGACCAATTGTATGGCGACCCTAAAAAGGGCGAAGCAATCAATTTCAGATATGATAGAATCGCAAAGAAAAACGGACTTGGCGAAAACTTAAATGACTCAGACCAAGAAGTTAAACCAATCTATAAAGAAGTTTTGGTTAAATCAAAACTTGCCAAAAGTATTTCATCTTTCTTGTGGGCAGGTGTTGGTGTTGCTTTGGCCTTCCAAAAACCTTGGGAAAAATATTTCAAAGTTGCAACTTTAAAATTCTGGAATACTAAGGATTTCGGTCACTCATTGAAAGTTTTGGGTAGCAGTTTTGTAGAAAGTGCAAAAGATTTATACAAAGGTTCAAGCATTTCAATGGTTAAGGATATTGATAACTCTGTGGCTCCGGGGCTGTTGGCAAAACTTGAAAAACATTCAGGCAAAGCTTTGCTTGGAATTGCAGCTTTATCAACAATTTTAGGCTTGTTGAATACTTTACATATTACAAAGAAACCGACAAATACGTCTCCTGATAGTGTATTTGACAAAAATAAAGAAAGTGTGGTGAGTTAGATGAGAACAACAAATTTAATTCAATCATACGTAAGCAATCCGCCTGCAATGCAACAATATAATTCAGATAAAGTTGTAAAAGATTTCGACGTTCATAAGGAACTATCAAACAGAACATTTATAAAACCATTGCCAAGCAACGGACACTTGGTTAAAACAGGCATTTTTGATGTACCGTCTGAAATTAAAAAAGATATTAAATATGATATAAAAGCCTTTGGACATGCTGTTAAAGGTGAGGCTAACGACCACGAATTAGGACGTTTGAATGACGTTGGTATGAAAATCGGCGGACTCGCAATTGCATCATATTTATTTACTAAAAAACAAACTCCAATGACTAAGATTTTTGAATTTGTAGGTCTTGGAACATTCTTTGGTGCAATGGATTTGTGGCCGAAATTGTTTATTCAATTACCTGCAAAATTGATTCATGGTGTTAATGTTAGACAAGAATACGAAGACAACTACGGTAGAAAGAAAATGTTCTACCAAGACCACCAATTCATTCCTTGGGATTTGTATTCAGAAAAAGAAATCAACAAAATTGGTGACAGACTTCATGTTCCAAAAGATATTCCAAACAGAAGAGATTTTATCCAAGAAAAAATGAGAAAAATTGCTCTTCAAAACAATACTTTGTGGATGTTGACAGCAGGTTTTGCAACTCCATTGATGAGTGCTTTGATGTGTAATGCTTTGGAAAAACCTATTTCTAAATATATGGACCAACGCATGAATAAACGCGCCGAATCATTGATGACGAATTTCCCTCAAGAAATTCAAAAATATGATTTTTCAAAACCGGAAGCAGAATTGGCAAAAATCCTTGCAGATAACAAAGATAAACCAATTACACCTGAATTGTACGAATCAATCGCATCAAATATTACAGAAGGCTTAGATAATGTAGTTTCAACAAATGTACGCAAAGATTTGGCTCAATTGTTGCCAACAAATGATAAGTTTAAGTTATCAGAAGATACCCTAAAAGCGGTTCATAAATCAATGTCTGATATTTTAGCTCCGGCAAAACTATCTCAAGATGAATTGGCAAAACTTATACCTGATGAAGATGCAATTTCGCATGCATTGAGTTCTAGAAACTTGTTAGAAGGTAAGTACAAAGATTTTTCAGAACATTCAAAGATTATTCAAAAATTATTTGAAGATAATGTCAATAAATTTATTGAGGAAAATCCAGATACTAAAGTTGCTAAAAAGTTAAACTTCTTAATGCAAAAATTTATTCACTCATCTTCACATGGCGAGAATTCTCCATTAGTAAAGGCTTTGAAGTTACAGCCAGCAGCTATTTTGAGTGAGAATTTATCAGATACGTTAAAAGGCATTTCTTCTGCTCTTAATAAAATGAAGGCAGGTAACTCTGTTTTGGATAAATATGCATATATGAAGGTTGCTCAAGCTCCTGAAACGGCTCTTGCTAATGCTTGGAATGAAACCGAAAATGCTATATTTAAGGCGATGAATTTCACGCCGGAAGAAATCAGAATGGCTCGTTTGGATGGCGAAATCTCTTCTGAGGTAATGAGAAACAAGCTTGAAAGCATTACTTCAGATAAAGCAGCCTATGGCAAATTTATTGAATCTGTCGAAAAAGCCTTTTCAAATCTGCATGGAAAAATGTCATCTCTTGATATGACACAAGCAAAGACTTCAAATTTGTATAAGTCAAATGTTGAAACAACATTTGATAATGCGGCAAAAATTTTAAGAGGTGCTGGTTTTTATAATACCGCGGAAGCTTTAGTTGGTTTCCCTGAAAGTGCTCAAACTTCATTGAAAGATTTAATGTTGAATTTTGTGACAGATAGAGTTAAGGGTGTAAAAACTTCATTCTACAGGTTACTTAATTTGGCAGATATGTATCACAAAATTTCAACAGTTGAAGGTTTGGATTCTGTATTGACTCCACAAATGCCAAGGGCAGTTAAAGAAGAGCTTGTTGAATTGGCAAAACAAACCTTGTTAGATGGTCACAATTCAGATTTTGCAGTTAAGTTTTGGCAAAAACGTGACCCTAATCCTGATAGAACTGATTGTTCTCAAATTAGAACTGCTGCAGGAAAGGTTATTAATAAATACTTTGGTACAAAAGAATCTTCTGAATTGGTAGAAATTGCTAATGATAGAAATTACTTTGATGCCGTTATGAAATTGATGTTTGGTGGTGATTTGCACCACGATACAGTTGAAAAAATACAATCTTCTGTATTCTTTGACGATTTCAAAAAATATAGAGCTCAAGCGCTTGATATTTTGGGTGGAGATTTTTATTTTGCAAAACCTAATTTCTTGGTTGACGGAAAACGTGTTCCATCTTCATCAGAAACTAAATTCTTGATGATGGGTAGTGCTCCATCTGATATGGCATTTAGACATTTTAATAACACCTTTAACGGAAATAAATGGTTCAAAATATTTGGAACTTTAGGAGCCGGACTAGTTGGTGTAACCTTGTTATCGCAGTTCTTCTTTGGTTATATGAAGAAACCGCAACAGGCAAAGGAGGCTAAGTAGTATGATGAATATTTCAGCTAATTTTGTATCTCACAAACTTGGCAACGTGCAATTCCAAGCTAATAATAATCCTGTGCCTCATAAGTCAACACCTACTTTTACTTCAGACAGTAATTTAATTTCGCAATATTTGAATAATGTTGCTATGATTAATGCACCAGCTGTCAATAAAGTGGAAAATGTGAATAGCACTCCTGAAAAACCGTATAAAAACGATTTGAGAACATTGTTTACAACAAATAGTGCAAAAATTTTGGCAATTATTCCAAGAACTTTCAATGCAAAAGATACAAATGGTAATGAATACATTGATGGAAATGAAACTAATGGCACATTTTTGAATGCTATTGACAGGTTAGATGAAGTTAAGGCTGAAGGTTTTAATACCTTACATGTATTACCGATAAATCCTCCAGGCAAAGATAATGCAATGGGGACAGCAGGTTCAGTTTATGCTCCTGAAGATATGCTAAAATTTGACCCTGTGTTAATTGATAAAAAAGACCCTCGTTCTCCGCAGGAGCAGTTCAAGGCTTTTGTAGATGCTTGCCATAAAAAAGGCTTGAGGGTAATGGTTGATATGCCAAGTTGTGCTTCTTACGATTTATATAATGCAAAACCTGAGTTGATGGCGCATGAACGTAACGGTTTAGCTAAAACTCCTCAAGGATGGTATGATATCAGGATGTTTGAACCTTGGGAAGATGAAGGTAAAAGAACGCTTAACCCTGAATTGTTGGAATACCATAGAAAATTTGTCGATTTGATGATTGATTCAGGTGTAGATGGTATAAGAGCCGATGTTGCTAGAGCTAAACCTGTTGAATTTTGGGATATTATAATTCCTTATTCAAGAAAACGTAATCCAGAATTTGCTTGGCTTGCAGAGTCTTATACTTATGAAGATGCATCCCCTCAAGCAAATATGCCTTATGATAGACCAGAAGATTCTCTTCGTGCAGGTTTTGATGCTTATTATGGACAGTACCATATTTTTAATGAGTGGAATACTGCAAAAGAACTTAATGACTACGTAATTGACAATTTGAATATGTCGTACAGATTAGAAAAAGGTAAATCATTAATTGGCTCATTTGCTACCCATGATGATATTTCTCCAATGTCCCATGGTGGCGCTGTTTATTGTAATTTGACATCTGGTTTGGAAGCGACCTTGCCAATGTTGAATCCATACTTTGTTGATGGTTTTCAATCAGGTGATAAATATGATTACAGCTATATGGATAAGTATTCAACCCAAACCGCAACTGATAGCCATGAGATGACTGTCCATCCAAACAAATTAGATATTTTTAATTTGTCAAGAAAACCTGGAGGGAAAGAGCCTGAAATCGGTAAATTTATGACCTCAGCTTTAGAGTTTAGGGATAAATATGCTGATGTTATAAAACGTGGTTCTTATATCGTATTAGATAAGAAAAAAGATAAGGCTGACCAAGTAATCGCTTTTGCAAGACATAGACAAGGAAGAACTTTGTTAGTTATTGCAAATAAAAATGTGAATAGGCGTGTAGCTTGCAAGGTTGAAGTTCCAACATTGAAAGCTAATCAGGAACTTGATAACCTGTTACCTTCTTATGGTGAGAAAAGTAAATTCCAAGTATCTCAAGGGGAAATCTCAGTAGACTTGGGGCCTGGAAGAATTCATGTTTTTGAGATTGATACTCCATACATTGAAACATATACAAGAAAAGTTTATAAACAGCATTAAGAGAGAAGAAGAATCCGCTAGGCATTATGTTTAGCGGATTTAATTTATTAATTCCGTATTGTAACAATATATTACAAATATATACTTTTTAATTTCTAAAAAGGCAATTTTTCTGTTTTGAAATACTTTATATAAGAGTAAGGGGATACAATAAAGGAAAAGTTCAAAAGGAGAAATTTATGGCAAGAGTTTTGATTTCAATGCCCGAAAAATTTTTAGATGAGATTGATTCAGTGGCAGATGCAGAGAATCGTACACGTTCAGAGTTAATTCGTGAAGCATTAAGAACATATATGTATAGAAGCCAAGTAAGAAATGGAAAAAAAGCTGCAACTAATGCTGAAATTTTAGAAGCATTGCTCGGATAGCAAAATAAGTTTTGTAAGGGAAATTTTATCTATTAGAACGGATGGGGAAAATGAAAAATAGTTATCAAATGATTACTGTGAAAGAATATGTTGACATGTTAGACAAAGAAGTCACATATTTGGATAATGATGCAAAAGCAATTAAAGAAAATGTGGAAAAATATTTGTTACGGACTCGTCGGGCCGCAACAAATGCTAAAATTTTGGAAGTATTGCTTGCGTAATTTTGCACTCAGAAACTTCGTTGGTTTATACAATTTTAACTCGGTAAAAGTAAGAAAGATTTTAGAAAGTAAGTAAAAAAGACTTGATACAATTTGTATCAAGTCTTTTCAAGGTTTTATACTGTTAATAACGAATTATTATTCGATGATAGTGTCAACAACACCAGCACCAACAGTTCTACCGCCTTCACGGATAGCGAATCTCATACCTTGTTCGATAGCAACAGGAGCAATCAATTCAACTGTCATAACTACGTTATCACCAGGCATTACCATTTGACCTTCGAATTGGATAGAACCAGTTACGTCAGTTGTTCTGATGTAGAATTGAGGTCTGTATCCTGGGAAGAATGGAGTGTGACGTCCACCTTCATCTTTAGTCAATACGTAAACGTTAGCTGTGAATTTAGTGTGTGGGTGAATTGAACCAGGTTTAGCCAAAACTTGACCACGTTCGATTTCAGTTTTATCAACACCACGAAGCAAAGCACCGATGTTATCACCAGCTTGACCTTGGTCAAGAGATTTTCTGAACATTTCAACACCAGTAACAGTTGTTTTCTTAGTAGGTTTGATACCAACTAATTCAACTTCGTCACCAACTTTAACAATACCACGTTCTACACGGCCTGTAGCAACTGTACCACGACCTGTGATAGAGAAGATGTCTTCGATTGGCATCAAGAATGGTTTGTCTAAGTCTCTAACTGGGTCTGGGAAGTAAGAATCCAATGCATCCATCAATTCCCAAATTTTATCTGTCCATTCGTTTTCACCACGTTTGATGCTTGGGTTAGCTTGAACTGCTTCTAAAGCTTTCAATGCAGAACCGTGGATGAATGGAATGTTGTCACCGTCGAAATCGTAAGAAGAAAGAAGTTCTCTAACTTCCATTTCAACCAATTCCAACAATTCAGGGTCATCAACCATATCGCATTTGTTCAAGAATACAACCAAGTTAGGAACACCAACTTGTCTTGCCAACAAGATGTGTTCACGAGTTTGAGGCATAGCACCATCAGTAGCTGCAACAACCAAGATTGCACCATCCATTTGAGCTGCACCTGTAATCATGTTTTTAACATAGTCAGCGTGGCCTGGGCAGTCAACGTGAGCATAGTGTCTTTTTTCTGTTTCATACTCAACGTGAGCTGTTGAAATGGTAATACCTCTTGCTTTTTCTTCTGGAGCAGCATCGATTTCATCGAATTTTTTAGCAGCTGCTTGACCTGCTGCAGCTAATGTACCGGTAATAGCTGCTGTTAATGTAGTTTTACCGTGGTCAACGTGGCCGATTGTACCTACGTTAACGTGCGGTTTCGTACGTTCATACTTTTCACGTGCCATGAGATTAATCTCCTTTTTTACTGTCTACTATATACTACTATAAATTTAGTATTCTACGATATTCTCATTCTAACAGCTCATAAATTTTTGTCAAGATTATAATGTCAAATTGAAATTTTTGTGAAGATATTCTTTTTTTGTTAAGAAACGTAACGATTTATTTGAATTTGCGCAATCCGTTCATTAAAAAATACTTTATATAAGTAAGCAAGATTATGAACGATGGAGGATGTCACAATGGCAGATTTTGGTTTATCAATTACAAAAGTTGCAGGCGATATGAAATCAAACGCTATTGACTTTGTTAATAAATATAGATTTGAGAAACAACAAAAGCAACAAAATAATGTTGGGCAAGGTTCTTTGAGCCATATGCTCGCAAATTATAGTCAATATACAAATTATACTCCATGCGGACGTACTGATGGTCAGTAAACCATTAATTTTAATGTACACTTTACATTAAAACTATGTTTGTAATAGAATAGTCCTCAGATATGTGAGGACTATTTTTTATGTTATTAACAGCAGATATCGGAAATACAAATATTACCCTTGGATTATTTAATAATGACAAATATGTGAACGAATTCCGCTTGGCATCAGATAGAGATTTGTCTGGTGAAGAATATGAAATTTTGTTGAAATCTTTGTTTAAGGATTACAAAATTGACGGATGTGTAATAGCATCTGTTGTTGAGGAATTGAATATTAAATTTAAAAGGGCAGTTGATAATGTTTTTGGTATAAAATCTGTTTTTGTAGCCTCAGATATAACTTTGGGAGTAAAAGTTTGTACCGATAATCCGCGCGAAGTCGGCGCCGACAGATTGGCAAATGCTGTGGCAGCGTCTGTATTATATAAAGGTGCGGTCATTGTAATTGATTTTGGTACGGCAACGTCATTTGATATTATTAATTCTAAGCATGAATTTTTAGGCGGAGTTATTGCTCCGGGGATTAATACCCAGATGAAATGTTTGAAAAACTCAACATCAAAACTTCCGAAAATTGATGTTTCAATTTCTCAAAACGCAATCGGACACAATACGACTGATGCGATTTTGTCAGGTGTAATTCGTGGAACAGCTTGCATGGTGGACGGTTTGGTTGCTCAATGTGAGTCTGAACTTGGTGAAAAAGCGACAATCGTTGCGACAGGCGGTTACTGTGGATTGATTGCAAACTATTTAACTCGTCCGTTTGATTGCGTAAATCCGATTTTGACTTTGGAAGGTTTGAAACATATTTATAAATTGAATACGAAGAATGTTTGTTCTGAATTTGTGACTACGAAGTAATTGAAAAATTTTAGTCCAAATTCGCAATTTTGCATGAATAAAATAAATTAATTGTCATTCCGAACTCGTTTCGGAATCTTTTCAATAATCAGAATTTATCAAGAGTAACATTTGTTGAATATTGATTATAAAAAGATGCTGAATCAGCTCAGCCTACGCCCGCATACAGGCTCACGCATTTCGCTCTAGCTCAATGGTTCGCTTTGTAAAGTTCAGAATGACATAGACCGGTGTGATTTATTAGAGACTGAAACCAGTTCGGAATGACAGCTCTTCATTCATGTCATTCTGAAAGGATTAAAAATCAAGTTGCGTAGCAACGTAGATTTTATCCTATTCAGAATCTATCAATGCTAATTTTTTTTGTCGGCTTGGTAAAGCCTACCTCCTGACAAACTGGACAACCCCTCACCCTAACCCTCAGCCATACGGCACGCAGTCTCACTCAACTCGCACTGCTCGTTGGTTCGGCTAGTGTCCCTCGGAGAGGGTAAATTGTTACCCTGAACTTGTTTCAGGGTCTCAAATATTACCAATTTGGCATAAGACTAATATGTTAAATTTGAGATGCTGAAACAAGTTCAGCATGACTAAAATCAAATGGATAGACCCTGAATCTACGCAGTCGCGTTAGCTTCTGCTGTTCAGGATGACATTTATAAATTACTTATTACTAATATACCCATTCAAAGCCGTGTACGCTGCAACATAAGGGGATGCCAAATAAATGTAACCTTTTGTGTTGCCTAGTCTGCCTTGGAAATTTCTGTTTTGAGTTGTTAAACAAACTTCATCATCAGCCAAAATTCCAGCGTGTATTCCGACACAAGGACCACACCCAGGAGGCAGAATTGTCGCATTTGCATCTATAAATGTTTCAAGCAACCCTTCTTGCAATGCTTGTTTATAAATATCTCTTGAAGCAGGGCAAATTAACATTCTTACTCCGTCATGCACTTTTTTGCCTTTTAGGATTTTTGCAACGGTTCGCATATCTTCGATTCTGCCGTTTGTACATGTGCCGACATAAACCTGATTAACTTTCACATCGTTTAAGTCTTTGGCTAACTTTGTATTATCAACGGTGTGCGGACATGATACTGTGTGCTCGATTTTTGATGCATCAATTTCAATGATTCTTTCATAAATTGCATCTTCATCCGGCTTGATTTCTTTATACATTTCTCCTCTGCCGCGAGAAACTAAATATTCTTTTGTTTTTTCATCAGGAACAAATAATCCGCATTTTGCACCTGCTTCAACTGCCATGTTCGCCAGCGTAAAGCGTTCTGCCATACACATATTATCAATAGTGTCTCCGCAAAATTCTAAAGCTTTGTATGTTGCACCGTCAGCACCAATCATTCCAATAAGGTGGAGCATCAAATCTTTTGAACAAATTCCTTCTTGAAATTTTCCACTAACAACAACTTTGAAAGTTTGAGGAACTTTTAACCATGTTTTGCCTAATGCCATCGCTACAGCTACATCAGTAGAACCCATGCCTGTTGCAAACGCGCCCAACGCACCTGATGTGCAAGTGTGTGAATCTGCTCCGACTAGGATTTCTGTAGGGTTTACAAAAGTTTCGACAAGTCTTTGGTGGCAAACCCCTGAACCAACTTCAGATAATACTGCACCATATTCTTTTGCAAACTCTCTTAACGTTGTGTGCATGTTTGATAATTCTTTTTTCGGACTAGGGGAAGCATGGTCGATAAATAAAATCGTTCTTTCAGGATTGTTTAGTTTTGCTTTACCAAGCTTTTTGAACTCTTGAACAGTCAATGGACCTGTGCCGTCTTGAACCGCGCAAACATCAACATTTGCGATTACAAGTTCTCCTGCTTTTACATCATGTCCTGCGTGATTTGATATAATTTTTTCAACTAACGTTTGTCCCATAATTGTTCCCCCATGTTTATTTATTAATAATATCACAAAGTATGGAGTCTTTATGTTTAATTAATGTGAGGGCATTATAATTTAATCGGATAATTGTACGGAATTTTCCAATTGTTATCTTTTATCAGTTTTGCACATCCTGCAGATGGTAGGTATCTCATGCCGGTTGAAGGTTTGCAATCTTTGCTGTTGTATGGGCGAAATCCTTTATCTGTACCTTCTTTGTTGATTTGGAAAACGAAATAATCTTTACCTGAGACCATCTTTTTAGCCTTGTCATTTTCGTCTTGAATATCTTTTATTGTTCCGGCTTTTGGATAGAACATACAAACAAATTGTCCGCCAGATTCGCCACCGCCTTCATTTATTCCACATGACATGCCTGTACCGTTGAGAAATTCAACGGCAAAGCCGTCATACCAAACACAAAATAAGTGATAGGAGTCTTTTACTGTGCTTGATTTCAGGTATGGTTGCAGGTATTTTTGAAACCATTCATAATCAGATTTGTTCCTTTGAACATTTCCATTATCATCACGTTTTGTACCGTAAGACCACTCCCAGCCGTCCATATCTTCGTTTTCGTATTCTGAGAGTTTTAGAGCTTGGTTAATTATTGAGTAAAATTCTTTTAATTCGGTTTCGATGACATGTCTTTTGTAGTTTGTCATAAGTATCGGTATTGTGATGGCTGCAACAACTCCGATTATTCCGAGTGTGATTAACACTTCTGCTAACGTGAAACCTGATTTTCTTTTGAATGAGTTCATTTTTATCTCCTAAGACTTAAACTGTAGTTTATATAAAATAAATTGTAGATGATGGAGTATTTAAAGTCAAGATTATAAATTTAAACTATGGATAATAAAATTCTTTTGAAAATTTTTGGTTTAAATCTAAAACTTGAGCGTATAAAATTAGGTTTGACACAAGAACAAGTTGCAGAAAACCTTGATTTCAGCTCTGTTTATGTTTCAAATGTTGAAGGTGGAAAACATAAAATCTCTTTGGTGAACGCATATAAATTTGCATCTTTTTATAAAAAGTCTCTTGATTACTTATTGACAGAAAAGACGTAGGGGAGAGGTCAGGAAGTTCAGAAGGCAGGCTTTTAAAGCAAAAAAGTCTATGTCATTCCGCTCTCTCAAGGGGCGAGGAATCTTTTATTAAACACACAGGTCATTGTCATTCTGAACTTGATTCAGAATCTTTTTCATGATTAATATTTAGCAAAT
This sequence comes from uncultured cyanobacterium, assembly GCA_902495705.1. Lineage (GTDB taxonomy): Bacteria > Cyanobacteriota > Vampirovibrionia > Gastranaerophilales > Gastranaerophilaceae > Zag111. The sequence goes on along the minus strand of CABUXT010000002.1, from coordinate 5,400 downwards.
GTTATTATTGATAAACCTTGATTATTGAAAGGATTCCGAAACGGTCTTGGATTATTGGCGGCTCGACCGGCTCAACGCAGCTCTCGCCAAGACGTGCTGGGTTCACTTCGTTCACACGGCGCATTTGCCAAAATCCGCAGTTCGGAATGACATAGTCCTGTATGTTTTATTAGAATTGTAGGTCGGCTTTACCATGCCGACAATAAAATCAAAATTGATAGATTCTGAATAGCAAGAAAATTTTATGTTCATTCTTCACATAAATTTTCTAAGCTTTCAGAATGACAGGCAAAAAGTCGTGTCATTACGAGGAAAGTTTACTGACAAAGGTTTCATTGGTCTTAACAGAGTGACGTGGTAATCCCAAACAAATAGGTTCATTATCCCCCACCTCGAAATCAAAGATTTCGGTCCGCCCGCTAGGGGCGGACATTCAATAGCTAAGCTTTAAGAATAACATGATTCTTTTTCGTTGTCTGTAGTACAAATGTCTACAAATATTATTCAGCCTGCCCTCTCGCCTTCTCGCCCTCTGAACTTCCTCAATTCACACATCGTTACAAAACCCTTGACGTGCGCGAGTTTTTATAATATATTTTTCCTTGTCAGAAGTTAAAAGTTCAAATACGATTTCCATAGGCTTTAATTAGCTTTATTTTGGCGTATTTGCAAAAATATCAGGAAACCCAATACCTGAGATAATTATTACTAATTAGAAAAGACAATTAGAAGAAAGGTAAAATCAATGGAAAACAATGAAGAATTAAATGTAACTGAAACTGCATCAGAAGTTAAAGCTGAAGCTCCTGCAGTTGAAGCTGCTGAAGAAAAACCTTCAAGAGGCAGAAGAGGTCGTGGAAGAAAACAAAAAATTGAAACTACTGAAGAAAAACCTCAATCAGAATGGACTGAAAGAGTTGTTCAAATCAGCCGTGTAACAAAAGTTGTTAAAGGTGGTAAAAAGTTAAGTTTCAGAGCTATCGTTATCGTTGGTAACCAAAAAGGTCAAGTTGGTATCGGTTGTGCTAAAGCTTCAGAAGTTATCATCGCTATCCAAAAAGCTATCGCTGATGGTAGAAAAAATGTTGTTACAGTTCCTATTTTTAAAACAACTATTCCTCACCCAATCACAGGAAAATCTGGTGCCGGTGCTGTAATGTTAAGACCAGCTTCAGAAGGTACAGGTATTATCGCAGGTGGTGCTGTTCGTTCAGTATTGGAACTTGCAGGTATTGAAAACATTCTTTCAAAATCTTTAGGTTCTAAATCACCTCTAAACGCAGCTAACGCTACAATTGAAGCTTTGAAATCATTAACTCCGTTTAGTGATGTTGCTAAAAAACGTGGCTTGACAATGGCTGAACTTTTAAACTAGTACGAGAACATTTAATTATAAGGAAATAAAACAATGACAGATAAAAAAGCAGAAATGATTAAAATTAAACTTGTTAAAAGTTTAATCGGTTCATCAGAAAAACAATGCAGAGTTGTAAGAGGTTTAGGTTTGACTAAAAAAGACCAAGTTGTAGAACACGCAGCATCTGCTACAATCATGGGTATGGTTAATAAAGTATCTCACTTGTTGGAGATTGTTAAATAATTAACCTTAGTTTACGATTTATTATAAATTACAAAGAAAGAGGAAAATAATATGTCAAATATAACATTAGAAGATTTAAAACCTGCTGAAGGTTCTACATCTAAAATCAAAAGAGTTGGACGTGGTCGTTCATCTGGTCGTGGTAAAACATCTTGCCGTGGTCACAATGGTGAAGGTCAAAGGTCTGGAAACTCTGCTAAAAGAGGTTTTGAAGGTGGTCAAATGCCAGCTTACAGAAGATTACCTAAATTAAAAGGTTTCCAAGTATACTCTAAAGTTAATTATGCTCAAATTAATGTTGGCAGACTTGATGATTTAGGTTTGAAAGAAATTTCTTTAGAATCATTAAGAGAAGTTTTAACTATTCACCCATCTTGCGTTGGTTTAAGAGTTTTGGGTAATGGTGAAATTAAATCAGCAGTTACAGTTAAGGCAGCATACGTAACTCCTTCTGCAAAAGAAAAAATTGAAGCTGCCGGAGGAAAGGTTGAGTTAGTATAATGGCACAACAAGGTGTAAAAATGCCTACAACTGAAGATTTGATGTCTATGTGGAACGCATCAGGATTGAAAAAGAAAATCCTTTTCACTTTCTTGATGATTGCCGTATGGAGATTCGGAGTTCAGATGCCTTTGTTTGGTATTAACAACCAAGTGTTCTCAAATATTGCACAAGGTAATAATATCATCGGTTTCTTGGACTTGTTTTCAGGTGGTGCTTTAGGTAAGGTTTCAATCCTTGCTTTAGGTATCGGACCGTTCATCACATCTTCAATTATTGTTCAACTTGTTTCTGTAGTTATTCCATCTTTGGAAAAATTGCAAAAAGAAGAGGGCGAGGCAGGTAGAAGAAAGCTTTCACAGTACACAAGAATCTTTACTGTAGTGTTGGCTATCTTCCAATCATTTATTTTTATGTTGTACTTGCATCATTTGCCGGGAGCAATTATTCCTTCTGTGAATCCGATTGCTTTCTATGCAAGTTCAATATGTGTATTGACTGCAGGCGCAGTTCTTGTAATGTGGATTTCTGAACTTATCACAGAAAACGGCATCGGCAACGGTGGTTCTCTCGTAATCTTCTGTGGTATCTTGTCAGGTATTCCTATCTATGCAACAAGAACAGCTCAGTTGGTTAAAGCAAGCTCACAAATGCAAATGGGGTTGATGATGTTATTAACAATTTTCTTCCTTGCTATGATTTTGATTGTAATCATGCAAGAGGCTACAAGAAAAGTTATTATTGTTAATCCTAAAAGACAAATTGGTAACAAAGTTTACGGTGGTATGAATTCATTCATTCCGTTCAAATTGAATCCGGGTGGGGTAATGCCTATCATCTTTGCTATTGCTATTTTGTTGTTCCCGTCAACAGTTTTGGCTTTGGTGGGACAAGCAAACTTCAAATCAATGGCTGTTAAAAACTTTGTTATGTCTTTGAATCATTGGTTGAGCCCTGACGGTATTGTATATTACTTGTTATACGTAGGTTTGATTATTGCATTGACATTTTTCTATGCATCAATTATGCCAAATATGCAACCAAAGGATATTGCAGATAACTTGAAAAAATATGGTTCTTCTATTCCTGGGATTAAACCTGGGCGACCTACAGCTGAGGCTTTAGATAAGATTTTATCTAAAACAACCTTTATTGGTGCAATTGGCTTAGGTATCATTGCATTGGTTCCATCTTTTGCAAGTTATTTAACACACATTGAAACATTGCAAGGTATTGGTGCAACATCACTAATCATTATGGTTGGTGTTGCTTTAGATTTGATAAATCAAGTTAAAACACACTTACTTGCAAGAAATTATGAATCTTTCTTAAAAGATATGTAATTTAATCGACAATATTAAAAAATACCGACTCAAATTTTGAGTCGGTATTTTTTTGTGTATGAATGACTTATTTAGTTGTATTTAGTACATATCTAGCAGCGGCAGAGGCAGGGGCAATTGTAGCATCGTACATCAGCACTGGAAATACATCATTCATATAATTTGCCTTATTCGGTACGATACATTCACTATCAATATCTATTGTGTGGCTTTTCCCGTCACTGCAACGAGTTTCTTTATTTGGTAGAGATGTTCCATTTGTGTCAATAAATCCGACACAATATTTTTGAAATCTTTTATCTTGTATTAATTCAGAAATTGGTTTGTTGTTTTGAGTACAAATAATATTATCACTTCGACCTGCAACAGGAGAATGAAATGCAAATATACTTTCATCATTCAGGGTATATATGTATAATTCAATATTTTGATTTTTTATTAAGGTATCAGGTGTAGCTTTGCTAAAAACATCTTTGTAGTACATTTTGTTATCTTTTGTGTAAACTTTATCATAACTTGATGCATATTTCCCTGTCAAAGAACCATTAAATATTGCGCAAATGGACATTGTGTTTTCTGGGTTATCTGTGTCTTTGTTTTTGCAATTTTCGACATTAGAAAAATCAAACTCATGGTTTGCAACATTCATTTTTACAGCTTGATTTAAAGTTGATAGTGTTTTCTTGAATTGAGAACGGTATTTTGTCCCATTAATATTTGCTATTAATGTTGGTATAGTCATTGCAGCAACAACGCCTATTATACCTAGTGTAATAAGCACTTCTGCAAGTGTAAATCCGTTTGTTTTCAGGTTAAAAGTATGCAATGTTTTTCTCCTTAAAATGTGATGTGTTACTTCATAGTGTAAATCATTATAATTCAAGACAATAAAAATATGCAAAAATATGAAGTAATGTATCATAAAATATCTTCAGAAATAAAAAGATTACGCAAGGAAGCAAAACTCTCTCAAGAAGAGTTGGCAGAAAAATTAAATTGTTCTAGGGAATTTGTCAGTCGTGTAGAAAACAATCGAGAGCGCGTAAGTTTAAAAATGATATTTATACTTTCAGAAGTTTTTAAGGTTTCACCAAAAGTGTTTTTTGATTAACCCATTGCAAACAAAAGAAAAACGACTTATTTAGGAAGTCGTTGGAAAATCAATAGGAAAAAGGGAAAGGAAAAATTTTATTTAAGTTATACTTAATAGTTATTTTTAAAATTTGTTATGTCGAGTTGCTGTTATCTTGCTTGCCTTTGAGTCTTGTCAAAACCCAGTATAGCTCACCTTAAGCATTGAAAGTTTTGAAAGAAGATTCAACGTTTTTAGAAATAACTTTTTTAACTGCATCTAACTCAGTAGAGATAGCATTTTCTTCAGTATCAAGTTGTTTCAAACGAAGTTCAAGGTCTTTGTCTTGTCCTTGTATAATTTCGATTTGAGCGTTAATAGCTTGAATATCTTGGTCATATTTAGCCTTGTTGTAGTTGTATTGGTTCATGGCATCGTTGTAGGCAGCATCATCACTTTGACTGGTTGCAGTAAGAGTGTATTCAGTGCCAGACTTGTCATCTTTAATAGAACCATCAGCATTAAGGTCATAAACATAGATAGAGATGTATCTACCAGAAGTATCTTGCTCAACTCTAGCTTTAGCATTTTTAATTTCTTTAGTAGCTTTAGTTTGTCCGTAAGTGTAGGACTTTATACCAGAAAGAGAAGTGCCAGTTTTGTCGCTGTAGTCAGCATTTTCAACTTGGCTTTTGCTGTAGAAAATAGGTTCATAAGAACCAGTAGCAGAATTCTTTTGGTATTTAACAAACCATTCATCTTGACCGTATTTTTGAGAAAGCATGCCAATGTATTGTTCTTCCATTTTAAGAATATCTTCAACTTCAGCGGTTTCAAGAGTAGATAAATAAGGGTCGTTTTTGATATCTTCATCAGTAGCTTTA
>CABUXT010000001.1 GCA_902495705.1 uncultured cyanobacterium | reverse complement strand
TTGGATTATTGGCGGCTCGACCGGCTCAACGCAGCTCTCGCCAAGACGTGCTGGGTTCGCTACGCTCACACGGCGCACTTGCCAAAATCCGCAATTCAGGGTGACATAGAGCTTTTTGTTTGGTCTCTCCGGATGGGAGAGACCGAAATTGTATTTGAGCGGTAAGCGAAAAACTACAATTTCGAGTGAGGGTTTGGACAATGCGATTAATTAACAACCCCTCACCTGCCCTCTCCCGAGGAGAGGGTAAAAGTCTATAATTGAAAGGCATTGCCCCCCTCTCCTCACTCCTCTCCCACAAGGGGCGAGGATGTTTTATCAATCCCTCACCCACCCCTCAGCCATTCGGCAAGCAGTCTCACTCATTTCGCAAAGCTCAATGGTTCAACTAGTATCCCACAAGGGGCGAGGGGACATGCAATACCGCATAACATCTAAAACGCGTTTCAAAATCTATTAAGCAGGGTAAATAAAAATTTCCCATATTATGCAAAAATTTTTCTTGATGTATAATAGTTGAGTAATAAAAAAGCGAAATATTAATTATATAAGGAGAGGGATTAATATGGAAACATTAACCGCTACAGAAGGTTTAATCACCAAAGTCATAGGTCCGGTTGTCGATGTTGAATTCCCATCAGGAGATTTACCTAACATTTACACCGCATTAAACATGTTCCTTGATGATGGAACCAAAATTGTTGCAGAAGTTCAACAAATGCTTGGTTCAAACAAAGTTAGAACCGTTGCAATGTCTTCTACAGACGGACTAAGAAGAGGAATGAAGGTTGTAAACACAAATGAACCAATCAAAATTCCTGTAGGTAAAGCTATTTTGGGAAGAATTTTAAACGTTGTTGGTGATGCCGTTGATAATGCAGGACCAATTGAAACTGACACATACCTTCCTATCCATAGAGAATCTCCAAAATTGGTTGACCAAAACACAGATATCGAAATTTTGGAAACCGGTATTAAGGCTATCGACTTACTTCAACCATACCAAAAAGGTGGTAAAATCGGTTTGTTCGGTGGTGCAGGTGTTGGTAAAACCGTTTTGATTCAAGAATTGATTCATAACATCGCAATGGCGCACAACGGCGTATCTGTATTTGGTGGTGTTGGTGAAAGAACTCGTGAAGGTAACGACCTTTGGAACGAATTTAAAGAAAGTGGCGTATTAGACAAAGTTGGTCTGATTTACGGTCAGATGAACGAGCCGCCGGGAGCCAGAATGAGAGTAGGTTTGTCAGCATTGACTGCTGCTGAGTATTTTAGAGACTACTCAAAACAAGACGTATTGTTATTCATTGATAACATTTTCAGATTTACTCAAGCAGGTTCTGAAGTATCAGCATTGTTAGGACGTGTCCCATCAGCCGTAGGTTATCAACCGACATTGGCAACAGAAATGGGTGAATTGCAAGAAAGAATTACATCTACTAAAGATGGTTCAATCACATCAGTTCAAGCTATTTATGTTCCTGCCGATGACTTGACTGACCCTGCTCCGGCTACAACATTCTCTCACCTTGATGCATCAACAGTTTTGTCAAGAAACATCGCATCACTTGGTATTTATCCGGCTGTTGACCCTCTTGAATCAAACTCAAGAGCATTAGACCCTAATATCATTGGTGAAGAACACTATAGCGTAACAAGAAAAGTTCTTGAAATTCTTCAAAAATACAAAGAGTTGCAAGATATTATCGCAATCTTGGGTATGGATGAATTATCAGAAGAAGATAAAGAAACAGTAAACAGAGCTAGAAAAATCCAAAAATTCTTGTCTCAACCGTTCTTTGTTGCTGAACAATTCTCAGGTTTTGCCGGTAAATACGTTAAAGTTGAAGATACAATCAGAGGTTTCAAAGAAATCATCGAAGGTAAACACGACGATTTGCCTGAACAAGCTTTCTACATGGTTGGTACTATTGAAGAGGCTGTTGAAAAAGCAAAAACATTGGAATAAAAATTTAGAAGACGAAATGTCAAGGTGGTTCAAATTATTACCACTCTTGACATAGTGCCTTCTTTACTTCTGAAAGGTATTTATGAAATTAAAAATTATTACACAAGAAAGAGTTGTTTTTGACGAAGAAGTCGATGAAATCTATTCAAAAGGTATCGATGGTGAATTTGGCTTGTTAAAAGGTCACATTCCAATGATGACCGCCTTGGATATCGGAGTTACTCGCGCGGTTGTTGGAGACGAAGTTAAAAGATTCACAACAATGGGCGGAATTCTTCAGTTCAAAGACGAAGAATGTTTAATTCTTACAACTTTGGCTGAACCTGATGAAGAAATCGACGAGGCTCGTGCACGTGAGGCATTAGAGCGTGCAAAAAGCAGATTGCGCAACGCTAACGCAAGACTTGATGCAAAAAGAGCAGAGGCAGCTATTGCAAGAGCTGAGGCAAGATTGAAAGCAAAACTTGCAAAATAGGTTGTTTTTCTATGGTATAATCCGAATATGGAACTAAAAGAGATATATCAGGATTACATAGCATCGTCAGAGAGACGATTTTCGCACAACCGACCAAAAATTTCGTTTGAAGTATTTCCGCCAAAAGACGGAAATATTTCAGACCTTTTTGAACAGGTCAGAATCCTAAAAAAATACAATCCAGTCTTGATATCATTGACTTACGGCGCAAATGGCGGAACTAAAGATATGTCATTTGAACTGTTGAAAACTTTTTTAGATTTAGAATTAAATGTAATGCCCCACTTCACAGGTATTGGTTCAACAAAAGAATTAATTGAACATTACATTACACAAATTGAAAATATGGGGATTGAAAATATTTTGGCTTTGCGCGGAGATAAAACCGAGTCAACACCTGAGTGTGAATTTAATTATGCAAACGAACTTGTTGAATTTATTCACGAACATTCGACGCTGTCTATTGGGGTTGCAGGATATCCTGAATGTCATATTGAATGTGAAAACATTCAAAAAGATATTGAAAATCTGAAACGCAAAGTTGATATGGGCGCATCTGCAATCTTTACTCAACTGTTTTTTGAAAATGATAAATTCTATAAATATATTGAATTGGTCAGAAATGCAGGAATAGATTTGCCGATTGTTGCAGGGATTTTACCAATAAGGAGTCCAAAACAGGTTGAAAAAATGGTTAGCCTGACCCATGCTCAAATTCCGAATAAAGTCATTGAGCAGTTGGCAAAATTCCCAAACGATGCGAAAAAAATCGGGGTTGAATTTGCGATAAATCAGTGTCATGATTTGATTGACCACAAGGTGGACGGTTTACACTTTTTCACCCTGAATCATTCAGACCAAGTTAGTGAAATTTTAGATAATATATTATAAAAAGAGGGAGTAAATATGGAAAATCTAAACAAATACGTTGAACATACTTTATTAAAACAAGATGCAAGAAAAGCTGATTTGATAAAACTTTTTGAAGAGGCAAAAGAATACAACTTTTTGGGTGTTTGTATCAATCCTTGTTATGTAAAACTTGCAAAAGAAAATTTGAAAGACACTGATGTTAAAGTTGTTACGGTTATCGGTTTTCCTTTAGGTGCTAACACCACAGAAACCAAGATTTTTGAAACAATTCAAGCTGTAAAAGACGGTGCTGATGAAATTGATATGGTTATCAATGTGACAAAAGTGAAAGACCACGAAACAGATTTTCTTGTTGAAGAAATTAAATTGATAAAATCAGCATGCGGCGGTCATAATTTGAAAGTAATCATCGAAACAGATTTATTAACAAAAGACGAAATCAAATATGCTTGCGAATGTGCAATAAAAGGCGGTGCGGATTTTGTAAAAACATCAACAGGATTTGTAAAAGGCGGAGTTGGCGCAAAAGCGGAAGATGTAGAACTTATGTATAACACCGTTCATTCTCATGGATTGCAAGTCAAAGCATCAGGCGGAATACGAGATAAAGAAGCAGCACTTGCAATGATAAAAGCAGGCGCAACACGCCTTGGCACAAGCTCAGGTGTGAAGATTGTCGGATAAATACATATTTATGTCATTCTGAAAGCTTAGAAAATTTGTGTGAGTTTAACGAACACTAAATTTTCTTGCTATTCAGAATCTCTAACCACACACCCCTCTCCCTAGCCCTCTCCCTCAAGGGGCGAGGGAACCTATGTCACCCTGAACTTGATTCAGGGTCTATCCATTTGATTAAAAAGCAATGCTCAAAAATCAATTTTTAAAATCAGCATTGATAGATTCTGAATAGGATAAAATCTACGTCGCTATGCTCCTTGATTTTTAATCCTTTCAGAATGACAAAATAAAAATCATCCTACTCAAATATCGAAAGGATAAGTCTATGCGCAAGTTCGATTTGCTTAATATCTCCCTGTTGTAAATATTTGGTTATTTCTTGAATCAATGTATTTTTATCTTTTTTATGTTCAAAATTGAAAAATGTGGATACATCAACATTTAAAGCTTGGGCAATTTTAGATAAATTTTCCAAAGTCGTAAAACTTTTACCTGTTTCAATTCTGCTAATATGTCTTGATTCCATATTAACAAGCTCTGCAAGTTGCTCTTGGTTTAGCCCTCTTTTTTCGCGGATTTCCTTTAACCTTGCCCCAAAATGTTTTTTTATTGACTCCATATCTTCTCCTTCATTTCAATATAATATTTTTTACAGATGTTTTTAAGGACAAAATATGCAGAATTAATTTGACATATAGCCATAATATGATGTATATTTACTATTACATGTTGAATATTTACTCAAAATCATCATTATATGAGATAAAGTGAGTTGTATGGAGGTTATTATGCACAAGTTAAATATAAAATTTGGTTTCACTCTTGCTGAGGGTGCTACGCACGTAGATTTGCCACCAACCAAAGTGAAATTTGGCTTTACATTGGCAGAAGTCTTAATCACACTTGGCATTATTGGCGTTGTTGCAGCGATTACAATTCCGAACTTGATTGTAAATCAACAGAAAAAAGCCATCGGCTCGCAACTTGCTGAAGCTCAATCAATTTTGACACAAGCCGTAAGGCAATATACAGCTGATTCGGATGAAGAAGGCAGCGCAGAGTTTGATACAACTCTATCGCCACAAGCCTTCGCAGAAAAGTATTTTAAACCATACTTAAAAATTGCAAGAATTTGTACAAAGCTTAGTGATGGCTGTTGGAAAACTAATGATTTTTACGGTTATTATGATTTGGCTGGTCAAAAAATGACAAATGTGCCATACAGTATTGTACTAAACAATGGCATGATTTTAGGCTTTTCAAAAATTGATGGTTATAATTTGATTTCAATTTTTGTGGACGTAAACGGTCAAGGCAAAAGAAATGTATTAGGAAAAGATGTATTTTCTTTTTATCCATATAATAGCGCAAATCTTTGTGAAACCGGCACAGAAAAATATAAAAATATTAAAAATGGCATATATCCGGGAGGATTTGACAACTGTGGAACGCCACATGTTGCATATTCAAGAGAAGAATTATTGACTGCGACTGATATTTTCAGGAATTGTACCAAGAACGGAAGAGTGGAATATAGCGGTAATCGTCCGGGGCTGGGTGCAGGATGTGCTGCCGTGATTTTCAAAGACGGTTGGAAAATTTCAAACGATTATCCGTGGAATTAGGAATGGTAGAGACTTTTTGTTATATAGCTTTGTATTGTCTCTCCGTATGGGAGAGACCGAAATTGTTTTTGAGCGGTACGCGAAAAATTACAATTTCGAGTGAGGGTTTGAACAATGCAATTAATGTTCACTTGTACTGAAAACCACTCACCCTAACCCTCAGCCATACGGCACGCACTTGTACTCAACTTGCATAGCACATTGGTCTAGGGGATAAATACATAAAATATACTTAATTTCCATCTGGAGTTTCTGTCGTACATACATTTTTGTTATTCAGATACTCTGTCCAAGCTGCATCTCCATCATTATTTCGCATTGCAGTTACAAGTTTATTAACCTGCTCTTTGGTAAAATTACAGCGAATAGTATATTTAGCATTAACAGGTCCGACAATTTCAATATATGAACATAGCTCATTTCTAATTCCTACAATTCGTTTTCTTGTTGATACTTTCATTCCAAACATATCAATTGGACCAATTGAATAAGTATAAGGCTTACAAGTTTTGAATGAATTGATAAAATCATTTGTATAAGGATTACTATTTTGCGCGCATACGGCAATACCAACAATTCCACTAACTACAAATACACTTAATGCTATAATAAACTTTTGCACACCAACCTCCATAATAATTTAAAAATGTCCTAAAACTCTCTTCTTGAAAACATTTTAAATTACTTATTAACACAATAAAAGATAATACGCAATGTTGTTAATATTTAACAAACATTATAAATGCCGAATTTGGATTATTGAAAAGATTCTGAAATAAATTCAGAATGACATTAAAATACTAGTCTTTTTGTCATCTTGCCTTCCTGCCACTCTGATATTATTAACAAATGTAAAGCAAAATTTTCAAAATTAATCAATTTTCGCACAATTATATACTTTATATATATAAGATATAGAAAACAAGGTTTTATTATGGTGAATTTTAATAACTACAGCTCCAGATATACGCCTTCTGTCCACACCGGACGGACAAATATTTGGAATAGATATGAAGACAACGCTAATAATAAAAGAATGGCATTTATAGCTAACAGCTATCAAGCTCCATTGTTAAATTTCGGTGCACCACCTCCACATCCAATGGGTGGATATACAGAAGTGAACATTCAAAACGGTCCATCTAAATCTTGGATGCAAGGAAATGTCATAGGACAAATCGCAGGATTTGGAGTGAATTTATATCAACAATATCAGCCACAAATTACAAATTTTTTCCATAAAATATTCGGATAACATACAAAACGTCGGCGGAAACTTAAAAAGTTTCCGCCGACTTATTTTAACTTTTGGTCATATAACATAATTAACACATTGTGTTAAATTACATCATACCTCCCATACCGCCCATGCCTGCCATTGCTGACATATCAGGTGCAGCAGCTTTTTCTTCAGGAATATCAACAACTGCAGCTTCTGTAGTCAATAACATTGAACCAACAGATGCAGCGTTAATCAAAGCTGACCTTGTAACCTTAGCAGGGTCAACGATACCTGCTTGGAACATATCAACATATTTGCTGTTTAATGCATCGTAGCCATAAGCTCCGTCTTTTTCAAGAACACAATCAACAACAACATCAGCTTTAGCACCTGCGTTGCGAGCGATAGCTCTAAGAGGTACATCCAATGCAGCAGTCAAGATTTTGTAACCAACTTTTTCATCATCTGATTCAAAGTCCATAGAATCTAACTTAGCATTCAATTCTTGTTGAACTCTCAACAATGCTACACCACCACCTGGAACAATACCTTCTTCGTTAGCAGCTCTTGTAGCGTTTAGAGCATCTTCGATTCTCAATTTTCTTTCTTTCAATTCAACTTCTGATGCTGCACCAACTTCAATCAAAGCAACTCCGCCTGACAATTTTGCAACACGTTCTTGAAGTTTTTCTTTATCGTATTCACTATCAGATGCCTCAATTTGTTTTCTGATAAGTCTTACTCTTTCTTGAACAGCAGCTTTTGTTTCGTCACCAACAACGATTGTAGTTTCATCTTTAGTAACAGTAACACGTTTTGCTTTACCTAACATTTGAGTTGTTACGTTTTCAAGTTTGATACCTAATTCTTCAGTGAACATTTCGCCACCTGTTAAAATAGCGATATCTTCAAGCATTGCCTTTCTTCTATCACCAAAACCCGGAGCTTTAACTGCAACTGCTCTCAAAACTTTTCTCATTGTGTTTACAACTAATGTTGCAAGAGCTTCACCTTCGATATCTTCAGCAATCAATAACAAAGATTTGCCATCACGAGCAACTTGTTCCAACAATGGAACCAAGTCAGAAATCAAGTTGATTTTCTTGTTGCAACAGAATACATAAGCATCTTCAAGTACAGCTTCCATTCTTTCAGGGTCTGTAACAAAGTAAGGTGAAATGTAACCTTTATCAAACTGCATACCTTCAACAACTTTCAAGTTAGTACCGAAAGATTTTGATTCTTCAACAGTGATAACACCGTCATGACCAACTTTTTCCATTGCCTCAGCGATAAGTTCACCGATTTCTTTGTTGTTACCTGCAGAAATTGCAGCAACTTGAGCGATTTCTTCTTTTGTATTTACAGGTCTTGACATAGACTTGATTTTTGAAACAGCAGCATCAACAGCTCTATCAATACCGCGTTTCATAGACATTGGGTTAGCACCTGCAGTCAAGTTTTTCAAACCTTCGCGAACGATAGCTTGAGCCAAAACTGATGCGGTTGTAGTACCATCACCTGCTACATCATTTGTTTTAGAAGAAACTTCTTTCAACAATTGAGCACCTGAATTTTCCAATGCATCTTTCAATTCAATCTCTTTTGCAATAGTAACACCATCATTAACGATTTGAGGTGCACCAAATTTCTTTGTCAATATAACATTTCTGCCTTTAGGTCCTAATGTAACTTTTACGGCATCTGCTACAGCATCAATTCCTTTTAGAAGAGCTTTTCTAGCCTCTTCATCAAAAATAATACGTTTTGCCATTTTATTTTCTCCTTTTTAAAAACTTTTTATTTATTATTCAATAATTGCTAAAGCATCTTTGATAGAAAGAATTTTGTATTCAGTACCATCAACTTTAACATCTGTGCCAGAATATTTAGCATAAAGGATAGTATCACCAACTTTAACATCCATTGGTTCTCTTTCGCCTTTATCATTCATTTTGCCAAGACCAACAGCTACAACTTCACCTCTTTGAGGTTTTTCTTTAGCGCTATCAGGAATAAAAATCCCGCCAGAAGTTTGTTCAGTTTCTTCTATAACTTTAATAACGATTCTTTCACCTAATGGTTTAATCATGATATCCTCTCCTTTTCTTTACTGTCATTTCTGAATATGATTCAGAATCCATTTTACTAAACACCTGAATCTAATTCAGGATAACCTTAACAATATATTTATATAACGAATTTTAAAAAATTTAGGAAAAGTTAAGGAAAAATTAATTATTCAGATTAAAAAATTAATTATTACTTCAACAGACTTGACAGTTGATAAAAAATCGTAAATAATATTAGTGCAGGGTGAACTCCTAACAAGCTTTGCGGAACTGTTAAGAGTTCTCTTCATACCCTACAATTGATATAGCTTTAATGCTATTGCTAGTATAGATAACGCTAGTGATAGCATTATTAAATAAAAGTTTGACTTAATTTTATTTTTTCATTGTATAATATCAACATGAATAAAAAATTATTTGTAATATCAGGATGTTCAGGTGTTGGAAAAGGCACCGTTTTGAAAGAGTTTATGGCTAAAAACTCTAAAGATTTTATGCTTTCTGTTTCTTGTACGACAAGAAAACCGAGAGAAGGCGAAGTTGACGGAATTAATTATTTTTTTCTTACTCAGGAAGAATTTAAGGACTGCATCGCAAAAGACAAGTTTTTGGAATATGCGCAATTTGCAGGGAATTTTTACGGAACAAAGCAAAAATACATTAACCAAAAGTTTGAAGAAGGAATGAATATCATTCTCGAAATCGAAACTCAAGGAGCTTTGCAAGTTAAAAAGAAAATGCCGGAGGCTGTTTTGATTTTTATTGCTCCGCCTAGTATTGAAGAACTTGAACACCGATTAAGAGGTCGTCATACAGAGGATGAAGAAACTATCCAAAAACGTTTAAATTTGGTAAAAACAGAACTTGAACGTTCAAAACAGTATGATTATGTTGTTACAAATGATGATGTCAGTCGTGCGGTTGAAGAAATCGAAGGTATTACAAAAAAAGAATTAGCCGAAAAATAACGGAAACTCCTTACATAAAAAGGTGGTAAGGCACTATGTTAGAAAACAAAACTATTTTAATAGGTATAACAGGCGGAATTGCCGCTTATAAAATATTTGAACTTATTCGCAAATTCAAAAAAAACGGAGCAAATGTCAAAGTTGTTTGCACTCCAAATGCGATGAACTTTGTCACAAAATTGACTCTGCAAAACCTCAGCCAAAATGAGGTTTATGTCCAAGAATTTGATGTAAAAAATTGGAAACCTGAACATATTTCACTATCTGATGAGGCTGAGATTATGGTAATTGCACCGGCTACAGCCAACACAATTTCTAAAATAGCACAAGGAATTGCCGACAACTTGCTAACCTCAATAGCTTGTGCTTTTTCAAAAAAAATGATAATAGCACCTGCGATGAACTGTAATATGTGGAACAATCAAGCAGTACAAGAAAATATCGCAAAGTTAAAAGCTCGCGGAGTTGAAATCTTAGAACCGGAAAGCGGATTTTTGGCATGCGGATATCTTGGGAAAGGCAGACTTTGCAGTATCGACAAGATTTTTGAGGCGACATGCGAATCACTAAGTTATAGTGAAAAATTAAAAGACAAAAAAGTTATAATCACATCAGGCGGAACGATTGAAGATATCGACCCTGTGAGATACATCTCAAACTATTCATCAGGCAAAATGGGAAAAGCTTTGGCAGATAGCGCAAAAGCAATGGGAGCAGAAGTTGTTTTAATTACAACCAAAGAGTTTGACGCACCTTATAAAATTGTAAAAGTAAAATCTGCAATTGATATGCAAAACGCACTAAACCAAGAGTTTGAAACATCTGATTATATCATTATGGCAGCAGCCGTTGCAGATTATAGAGTAAAAAACTATTCCGAACAAAAAATGAAAAAGACATCAGATGATGAAATCACATTAGAACTTGTTAAAAATCCTGATATTTTGAAAGGTTTATGTGAAAGAAAACAAAGTTCAGAAAAAACTGTTATTATTGGATTTTGTGCCGAAAGCGAAAATTTGATAGCAAATGCCAAAACAAAAATTGAGAAAAAGGGTTGCGATTATTTGATTGCAAATGATATTTCAAGAAAAGATATTGGATTTTCATCTGATGATAACGAAGTTACAATTTTGGATAAAAATGGTGGGATAACAAAACTTGAAAAAGCTCCAAAAATAACAATTGCAAGAAAAATTTTAGAATATGTTAGTTAAAAATTTTTTAAACTAGGGCATTTTATGAACAAATACGAAATCATAGAGAAAATAGAAAATTTTGCACCACCTGAAACTGCCGAAAGTTGGGATGCCTCAGGTTGGTTAATTGAAGCATCTAAAATAGATGTTTCTAAGATAATGTTATGCCTTACACCAACAAAATCAATAATAGAACAAGCTCAACTTCAAAATTGTGATATGATTATCTCTCATCACCCAATGTTTGCTGTTCCTTACGAATACAAAACTCCGACGATAGATATGTACTGTGCTCATACAAATTTGGATAAAGCAAATGGGGGAACAACAGATACTATTATAAAACGCCTCGGGTTTGAGGAATATCAGACAAATTGTAAACATGAGTTTTTAAGAACAATTGAATTCCCACAAGAAATTACAATTTTAGAATTTTCAAAGAAAATTTCAACAATTTCGCCAAACGCAAGAATAATTAATAACCAAAATGTTAAAACTCTTAAAAAAATAGCTTTTTGTGCTGGGAGTGGCTCTGAATTTATAAATGATGCTAAAAACATTGGGGCAGATTGTCTTGTAACAGGGGATTTGAAATTCCATACCACACTTGATTCAGAAATTGTAGTTTATGATATATGTCATTTTGAATCAGAAATTATCGTATTACCTGTACTTAAAAATCTTATCGGAGATGAAGTCGAAACAACTTATGCAAATGAAAAATCTCCATTTGCTCAAATTTAGTTTATATCGACTACACTCACGCCATCTCCACCTTCTGAGTCTTCTCCAGGGCGGAATTTTGCAACATAAGGAGAAGTGCGCAAAAAGTCTCTCACAGCCTCTTTTAAAGCACCTGTACCGTGTCCGTGGATAATATAAACAGGTGTGAGGTTTGCCAAACTTGCTTTATCTAAATACGCCTCAACCTCATCCAATGCCTCTTCCACCCTATAACCTCTCAAATCAAGAGTTTGAGACATTGCATAGCGTTTAAGTTCAAATTTATTAAATGAAGTCCCAGGAATTTTAACTTTGACTGGCTCTTTGTAATTTTCATCAAGAACAGCAAGTTCATCTTTTTTGACTTTCATTTTCATCGCGCCCATATCGACAAAAAGTCGTTTATTTTTGTCAGGCAAAGACAAAACCGTTACTTTTTGGTGAAGATTTTTCAACATAAGAGTATCGCCGACCACAACCTTATCCCAATCAATTTCAAGATATTTTTGTTTGTCCGTAACTTTGTCGATTTCTCCGCGGAAACCATCTTCCAATTTTGCCAAACGAGAATATGCACGACGTGCGATTTTTTCAGATTTTTCTTTTCTTAATTCATCAAGGATTTGCTTAATTTCGGCACGCGCTTCCATCATTTCCATATCAAATTTATTTTTGATATTTTTAATGGTTTTCTTTTTGTCCTTTTTAACTTGGTTAAGATTTTCCTCGTATTCTTTTTTAATTTCTAACGAAGATTCCTTCAATTCTTGCGCTTGTTCAAGATTTTTCGCCAACTCCTGATGAGTTTCCTGCAATTTTTCAACAACGGCTACAGTTGGGTCTTTTTGAGTTAAAAGCGTTGTTTTAGCCTCATCAACGATATCTTTATCCAAACCTAAATTTGCCGCAATAGAAATAGCGTTACTAAGCCCCGGAATCCCAATGAGCAGTTTATATGTAGGTTTCAAGGTTTCGGTGTTAAATTCAACAGATGCGTTTTTGAAAAAGCTGTTGTTATATTCAAGAGCTTTCAATTCGCCATAGTGAGTTGTAATGACACTTGTAACCTGCTTTTGCGCCAATTTTTCTAAAATAGCTTTTGCAAGCACAGCACCCTCAACAGGGTCAGTTCCTGCGCAAATTTCATCAAACAAAACAAACGAATCTTCATCACTCTGTTTCAAAATTTCGATAATATTTGTCATGTGAGATGAAAATGTTGACAAACTTTGCAAAATACTTTGGGAATCGCCAATATCTGCGTAAACCCTTTTGAACGGATAAATTTTTGCATAAGTACACGGCAAAAACATGCCTGCTTTTGTCATCAAAATAAATAAGCCGATAGTCTTTAATGTTACGGTTTTTCCGCCGGTATTTGAACCTGTGATAATTACAGATTTGTAATCTTTTCCAATCTTGAAATTGTTAGATACAACATCTTCTGAAACCTGCATCAACAAAGGATGTTTCATATTTTCAAAATAAATATAACGTTCAGAAGTTAATTCAGGCTCTGTTGCGTGGAGTTTCACGGCATAACGAGCTTTGGCGAAATGGAAATCAATTTCTGACATTATGCGCTCACATTTCAAAAGTTGTGGCATATATTCTTTAACCAAATCAGTAAGTCCGACAAGTATTCGGATACATTCGGCGTGGATTTTTGATTTAACTTCTCGCACCTTGTTATTTAGCGGTACAAGTTGCGCAGGCTCAATATAAAAAGTTTTGGCAGAAGATGAAACATCATGCACAATCCCCGGAACTTTTGTTTTGTTTGATGCCATTACCTGAAAAACAATCCTATCATCCCTTTGGGTATAGATATTTTCTTGCAAATATTTTGAAAAATTCGGATTATTTAACAATGAAGTTATTTGGTCGCGGATATTTTGTTCGGTGTCGCGTAAAGACGAATACAAACCTTTCAATTCAGGTGTTGCATTTTGTTTAATCCTCAAATTTTCATCAAAAGTATCAAAGATTTTTTCTTCAACCTCTCTATCTGCAACAAGTTCGGATGCCAAATCTTTTATTATAAAATCATCTTCCGAATTATCTATGATAAATCTTTTCAACAAACGTGAAGATTTCATTGTTTTTGCAATGTCGTTCAATTCTTCTTCCGTCAAATAAGAAATAGCAGAATTGTTTTTAATCTTTGCAACATCAGCAATAAATTCTGTTGGAGTATCTTTGGCATAATCAAGAATTTTCTTAGCCTCACGAGTCAATTCAAGCTGATGTTTTATGCGCTCAATATTATCAAGTGCCGACATTCTAAGGCACAAATTTTTACTCTGTTCAAATTTTGCAAACTTTGAAAGTTCTTCTTTTATTTTGTCAAACTCTAGGGTTGTATTGGTTTTTGATGTGATATCCATAATTTTATAATACCACAAAGGGTTTTTATAATATAATTACTTTATGGTAAAAAGTGTCTACATACATATTCCGTTTTGCAAATCAAAATGTCACTATTGCTCATTTGTCTCATTTTGCAAACTCGAAAATAAAAAAGATTATCTGAAAGCTCTTTACGAAGAAATAAAAAATTCTTATCGTGGAGAACTTTTAGAAACAATTTATTTTGGCGGTGGAACACCTTCAACCCTGACAATTCCTGAATTTGCAAAACTTTTGAACTTTTTTAAAACTTCTGACAAAACCGAAATCACAACCGAACTTAATCCTGATGATATGTCTTATGATTACCTTCGAGCACTGTACGATTTAGGAGTAAACAGAGTAAGTTTTGGTTGCCAAACTTTTAATGACAAAATTTTAAAACTGATAAACCGTCGCCACAATGCAGGTCAGGTAATAAATGCTGTCAAATCAGCACAAGATGCAGGTTTCAAAAATATCAGCCTTGATTTTATTTACGGTCTGCCTGAGCAAACACCGCAAATGTTTTATCAAGACTTAGAAATGGCAATAAATACAGGGATTCAGCATATTTCTTTATATGGTTTAAAAATTGAAGAAGGGTGCTATTTTTATGACCACAAACCAAAGAATTTACCTGATGATGACACCCAAGCTGATATGTATCTTGGCGCAATTGAATTATTGACAAACAAGGGATTTGAGCACTACGAAGTAAGTAATTTTTCTAAAAAAGGTTATCATTCAAAACACAACCTGACCTACTGGAATAATGAAGAATACTACGGCTTTGGAATTTCTGCGCACGGTTATATTAATGGTGTCAGATATGGAAATTTTGAAACTCTTGAAGAATACATCAATGACCCTTTAACGCACAAGGAATCTAAAATTTTAACAAAGCAAGAAAAGTTGGAAGAAGAAATATTTTTGGGATTTCGCAAGATGGAAGGGATAAATACCGCAGAAATCAATGCGAAATTCGGAATTGATTTTGATGAAAAATACAAAGAAATTTTAGGTAAATATACAAAGATTAATTTAATAAACAAAACCACAAAAGGCTATAAATTAACCGACCAAGGAATCCTTGTCAGTAATGTAGTTTTGGCAGACTTTTTGGGATAAAGCAGTTATTTAATTGTCATTCTGAAAGCTTGGAAAATTTGTGTGAGTAAACGAACACATAATTTTCTTGCTATTCAGAATCTATCAATGTTTATTTAAAAAATTGACTTCTGTGCGCTATATTCCAAGACAAAAGACGAGGCGGAGGATGAAATCCTCCGCCTCGTCTTAAAAAAATCAATATTTCAAACTATGCAAAATATCTTTTCAAAAGACCGTCAAAACCTTTTCCGTGACGAGCTTCATCTTTTGCCATTTCGTGAACTGTATCATGGATTGCATCGTAGCCCAATTCTTTTGCTCTTTTGGCGATTTCTAATTTGCCTTCGCAAGCGCCAAATTCAGCCTCTGCTCTAAGTTCAAGGTTTTTCTTAGTTGAATCTGTAACAACTTCGCCCAACAATTCAGCAAATTTTGCAGCGTGTTCAGCTTCTTCAAAAGCATATCTTTTGTAAGCTTCAGCAACTTCAGGATAGCCTTCTCTTTCTGCAACTCTTGCCATTGCCAAGTACATACCAACTTCTGTACATTCACCGTTGAAGTGAGCTCTCAAGCCTTCCATAACTTCTTTATCTTCTACAACACCATCGCCAACTTTGTGTTCGCAAGCGTAAACTTTTTCAGCTCCGCCAACTTCTCTAAATGTTGTTGCTCCGCAAATAGGACATTTTTCCGGAGCTTTATCTGATTCTGTAGACCAACCACATACTGTACATACGAATTTCATTTTTTCCGCCTTTCTTTTTTGTTTTTCTCATTTTTTACATGTCGATTATAACAAAAGTTTTCTCTTTTGTAAAGTGGTAATTATTTTCATTTTTAACGAAAATTTACATTATATGTGCTTTTCGATATTTGAAACAATGGTTGATTTTGGCATCAAACCTGTCATTCTCTCTACTGCCTCACCATTTTTGAAAATCAACAAACTTGGCAAACCGCTTACCGAAAATCTTTTTGCGGACTCAATAGATTCTTCTACGTTTAATTTTGCAAATTTGACTTTGCCTTCAAATTCATTAGCAATTTCTTCAACCACAGGACCAAGTTTTCTGCATGGTCCGCACCAAGTTGCCCAAAAATCAACAACAACAGGAATTGTTGAATTAATTACTTCATTTTCAAAAGTTTCATCATTAATATTAATAACGTCAACCATAACCAAAACTCCTTATATTAAGTTTACTCTTCACAATGTTATCATAGAAAAAACTTTTGTGCTATTATCTAATAGAGGACTACGTAGGACGAAAAAATGGCTAGAAAAAAAGTAATAGAGATAGTTTTAGATACAGAAACAACAGGATTAGATTACACTAGAGAAAAAATGGTTGAGTTTGCGGCTGTGAGGCTTGAAAACGGCAAAATCAAAGACGAATTTCAAACTCTTATAAATCCTGAACAACATATTAGAAAATCAAGTATTGCAATTCATGGAATCACGCCAGATATGGTTGCAGATGCGCCAACAGAGGCTGAGGCAATGCCAAAGATTTTGGAATTTATCGGAGATTATCCGATTGTTGCTCACAATGCGATTTTTGATTATTCATTTATTAATGAGGCATCAAAAAGAGTTACAGGCGAAGAAATCAAAAATGAAAGAATTGATACTCAACAGATGTTCAAAGAAGTTTACCCTGACTTAGATGCTCATGGTTTGAACGCTTTGACTGAAAAATTCAAAGTCGAGTTAAAAGACCACCACAGAGCAATGGGTGACACTATGGGACTTGCACTTGCTTACCCTAAACTAAAAAAACTTTATACCCAAAAGTATGACTGGGAAAGCAAACAGCTTGAAAACGTAGAGTATTTATTTGAAAGATTTTTGCGCTTGCAACAGACTGTAACAACTTTGCAATCTGAAATGCAAGATTTGAAATCAGTATTCAAATTGTATTTTGAACAAGGTGGAGAACCAATCACATCACAAGAAGGAGATGTTTTGGTTTATAACTCAAAACAAACTTTCGGATATGATTTCAATGCAATTAAACCTGTTTTGGAAGAAATCGGAGCTTTGGAAAAAGCTGTGAAACTAAATACAGGATTTATTGACAGACTTTCAAACGGTAGAAGTTTAGATGATGAGAAAAAAGAAATCATCAAAAATGCCAGACAAGAATTAACAGAAACGAGAAATATTCAAGTTATAAAGAATAAGTAGTAGGAGAAAAAGACTATGTTCAAGAAATTAGGGGCGTTTTTCAAAGAGCCTCCAATTGCAGAACCTATTCAAGATTCTGCAAAAGTAGATTCGATGTATAAACATTGGCGATTGAGAATGTTTATCGGATGTTTCATCGGATACACTATTTTTTATTTATGTAAGAAAAACATTGCAGTAGCACTTCCGGGGATTATGGATGAATTCCATTACTCAGCTACTGAATTAGGTTTGTTGGGTAGCTCACTTTACTTAACTTACGGTATCGGTAAGTTTGTAAACGGTGTATTGGCTGACGGTTCAGACGTTAGAAAATTCTTCCCGACAGCATTGTTAATGACAGCATTGGCAAATATTTTGTTTGCTCTATCACCTAGCTTTGTTAGCGTTTTAGGTTTGAGTCCAAAAATGTTTGCAATGGTTTTGTTGTGGACAATGGCATTTTTATGGGGGATTAGCGGATGGTTCCAATCTGCAGGTTTCCCTGCCGTAGCTAAGAGTTTGACATACTGGTATTCAAACTCTGAACGCGGTACAAAATGGTCATTGTGGTCATGCTCACACCAAACAGGTACTTTTTTAAGTTTCATTTTGGCAGGTTTGATTGCTGCACGCTTTGGATGGAGAGCAGCATTCTTAGTTCCGGGTGTTTTGGCTGCAATCACAGCAATTTCATTGTTCTTTGTACTTCGTGACAGACCTCAATCTATGGGATTGCCGGATGTTGAAGTTTACAGAAATGAACCTGTAAAAGAACAATCTGCTGAAGAGAAAAAAGAAGAAGACAGCATGACTTATGTTCAAATCTTCAAAAAATACGTATTGTGCAACAAAACAATTTGGTTGTTGGCAATTGCTTATATTTTCGTATACATTATCAGATTCGGCGCTGAAGACTGGATGATTATGTATTTGAAAAACGCAAAAGGTATCAAACTTGAAGAGGCAACAACTATGATTGCATCATTACCATTGGTTGGTATTTGCGGTACAGTTTGTGCAGGTTTGATTTCAGATAAATTATTCAAAGGTAAAAGAGCACCTGTAAACTTGCTATACTTAGCAGGTGTAATTTGTGCGGTTATCGCATTGAAATTCAACACAATTAGCGCACTTAACTACGTAATCATCGGTTTGTTGGGGGCATTCACTTACGGACCACAAATGATGATTGGCGGACTTTGTGCAGTTGAATCAAGCTCTAAAAAAGTAGCATCAGCAGCATCAGGTTTCACAGGAACATTCGGTTATATCGGTGCATTTTTATCAGCAACAGGAACAGGTTTCTTGGTTGATAAATTAGGCAAAAACGGTGTTCAAAACTGGGATGGCGCAATTTATTTCTGGTTAGTTTCAGGTATAATTTGTTTCATCATTTGTGCAATCCTTGCAGTTGATGAATACAAAAAAGATGCAAAAAAAGCATAAGGTTGAATGGATTAGAATTAAATATTAAATATCTAAAATAAATTTAATCAATTACCAAAAGGAAAAGGCGGAACGTATGTTCCGCCTTTTCCTTTTATTAGTGTATTTGTCCATAGTAGGCATTTTTGCCATGTTTTCGGTTATAGTGTTTGTTCAATGTATATTGAGGAAGTTTGTTATCGCCACTATTCAATTGAATTGTTTGATAATTCATTTTTGCCAATTCTTCCATAACAATTGCATTGTGTACTGCATTATATGCAGATTTGCCCCAAGTGAAAACTCCATGTTGTTTTACAAGAACCCCGGGGATAGCCATATAATCAAGATTTGAAAATGTTTGAGCAATAACCTTACCTGTATTTTTCTCGTACTCGTTTTCGGTTTCTTCTTGAGTCAAACATCTTGTACATGGGATATTTCCATAAAAATAATCAGCCTGAGTTGTTCCAAAAGCCTCAATGATTCTACCTGCTTGAGCAAAAGAAGTTGCATAATTTGAATGGGTATGACAAATTCCTTTTACCTTTGGAAATGCTTTGTATAATTCTATATGTGTCGGAGTATCAGAAGACGGATTCAAGTTCCCTTCTACAACGTTTCCTTCCGTATCCAAGATTACAATATCTTGTGGTTTTAATATTTCATAAGCAACCCCTGATGGTTTTATTGCAATATATTTGTCATCATCAGATTTGCCTGAAACATTTCCCCAAGTGAAAATAACCAAGTTGTGTTTATATAAGAGCATATTTGCTTCATAAACTTTTTGTTTCAAATCCTCAAGCATTTTACACCCCCATCTTTTTAATTTTTAGAGTATGTTCCAGTCCTGATTTGATATCATATTGAGGGAACCAACCAAGTTGAGACAATTTTGAGGCATCCAAAATTGAATCTGCACTTTTTGAATATCCTCTTTTTTCTACTTCGTCAGGGATTTCAAATTGCAAATTTGTTCCTGCTAAGTTTGCAAGTGTCTGCGCATATTCTTTGATTGATACAATAGAGTTTTTATTTGCAATATTATAAACTTCCATAGATGGAGCTTTTGTCAATATTGTCAATATTGCACTAACCACATCTGCAACATAGCAATAAGTTCTTCTTTGTGAGCCTGCACTTTTCAAAACAATATCTTTTTTATCAAGTGCATTTCTCAAAAACTGTGCATCTGCTCGAGAATTATCTTGAGTAATTGTCGGTCCATATACATAACACAATCTTGCAACATTTGTATGTATTCCATATTGTTGAGAATATGCCATACACAAAGTTTCAGCAGCTCTTTTTGATTCAGGATAACAAGAACGAGCGAGTTTGCTGTCTACTGTCCCACAATCATTTTCGGTAAAAGCTTTATCAACATTATTTCCATAGATTTCACCTGTTGATATGTATAAAAATTTTGTATTTTGATTATCTTTTATTGAATCTAAAAGATTTATTGTCCCTAAAAGATTTGTTTTCATTGTCCCAACAGGGTCTTTTGAAAATGCCAACGGATGTGCATTGCTTGCCACATGGATTATATAATCAAACTTTTCATCAACAGATAACGGTTTATTCAAATCTTGTTCTATATAAAATAAATTAGGGCGCTCAAAGAACCTGTTTTTTAATTTTTCTAAAGAACGAGACATTGCAAAAATCTTGATATTATATTCTTTTTGGCTATTTAGGTATGACAAATAGTCAATCAAATACGAGCCGATTAAACCATTTGCACCAGTAATTAATATTGATTTATTTTTTAAGCTTTCAAAATTGAAGTTTTTATAAATTTCTTCAAATTCACTCATTTGAATACTATTTATCACTGGTATCTCCTTTTAACAAAGCTTTGAAAATCTCAACATCTTCAGGTGTTGTCAATTTAATATTCTTTTCAGAACCGGTTGAGAAATATACCTTACTTCCGGTTTCAATCATCAACGTACAACTTGCTACAGAATTTGTAATACCCATTTCTGCCGCTTTTTTATGTGCATTTAGAATAACGTCAAGTCTGAATCCTTGTGGAGTTTGAGTACGTTTCAAATTGTCACGAGGATAAGATGAGTCAGAAGAAATTTTATCTTGAGTTTCAAGCATTGCCTCTTGACAAGGAATACAAACAATAGCATTTCCATGTTGTTTTGTTACAGCAATACAATCAGAAATAACATCTCTTGAAACCATTGGTCTGATTGCATCATGGATTAATACAATTGAATCTTCGCTATAGTGTTTTGACAATTCAACAATACCGTTTTTGATAGATTCTTGTCCAACTTTTCCAGCCGGAATAATATGTTTCAATTTACTGATACCATATTGTTTAGCGTAACTTGCCAAAATATTATCCCATCCGTCTAAGCAAACAACTGCAATAACATCAATTGACGGATGTTTTTCAAAAGCTTCAAGTGTATACATTATTACAGGTTTATCAAAAACTGTCATAAACTGTTTCGGTATAGCTTGCTGCATCCTTGCACCTACCCCACCTGCGATAATTAACCCAATATTTGCCATATTGTTTCTCCCTATATTCTTCTTAATTTCCTAAAAAAATAATAAAAATTTTAAAATTCTTAATTCCAATGCTGTTCGGTGTCGAACGATTTTATGGTAGCATGGATAAATTTTAAATACTAGCCACATGGCTAATATGTTTCTAAATATTTACAAGAGGGCAATAACTTTGTAAAATTTCCGCAAACACCAAAGGCTGCCACAAACTTTTATTTTTCACATATAATACTAATATGCAAGGAATTGAGAAGGAACTGATTGAATTTTTCAAAAGTGTTGGGTTAGAGGTGCACACGTCAACAAAAGCGCGCGGCCATCAGGGTTTTTATATGCGCAAACGTATTGATATTTCTAAAAACATCCCACAAAACCGAGTTGTGCCGACACTTTTGCACGAATTTACACATTATGTTCATTCTCAAATTGAACCTCTGATGGAGAAAACTGGTGGGTCGTTAGAAAAAATTTTTGATACGGATGATGTTTCTATTTATGAAAAAGAGCTTTTAGAAGTTACTCATTTTGTAGACCCTCAGTCTAAGTTTGAGCGATTGGAACAGCACAAGCAAAAAATCAAGGAAAAAATCCAAGGTTATGAAGACATTATCAAAAACCGCTATCCGAAATTTTTACGTTCTAAAAAATTCAAAGAATTTGACAGATATATAAAAGGCTCAAATGCACGGTATTTATTGAAGTTTGACAGGGTTAAACTTGTGAGCGGAATGTTTTTTAAAAAGACCGAAATTTTATCTGTTGATAATATCGAAAAAGATTTTACCGATATGCCAAAAGAATTTGCCGCATATATTCGTCTAAAATCTTGTCAAAGGCGTCAGGCTAGGATTTCTGCAAGGATTAACCGATACAAAAAATATTATGCAAAACCGACAGAACTTTTTGCAAGATTTGTAGAAGGGCTATACCTAAACCCTTATCAGGTCAAAAGTACAGCCCCTCAAACATATAAAAGATTTTTAGAACTTTTGCATGCCGGATATTATCCGAATTTGCAAAAAGTTATCTGTATAATTTACAGCCCAACAATGTGAGAAAATAATTTGTGAAGAAAACTTCTCTTGCTTGGGTCGATTTCAGCATAACGTCTGTCTTGTTCTGCTAATTCTACACCAACTTCTTTATAAACGTATCTCAAAATATCTTCGTCGCGTTCATCATTATTTTGGTATTCTTCTCTGATTTTTTGTAATTCAGAATTGTCCAAAAACTTTCCGCCGCAAGAATAGCAATCATCAACTTCAATTGTTTGGTGTACGCTTGAGTGATTTTTTACCATCTTTGCTCCGCAATTTGGGCAAACTCTTGTCATTGTTTCATTCACTTTTGCAAATTCTTTACCTTGAATTTTTTCAAGAATTTTTGAAATGTCTTCATTACTTTCATCAAACATATCAAATTCTCTATTGTCAAAGTAAATTCCGCCACAGCCGTCTGTGCAAATATCTAAGTTAATTCCGGCAGACGGAATAAAAACTTTTTCCATTGTTTTTCCGCAAGCGGGACATTTTAGCGGTTTTAATGTATCAGCCATTTTTCCACCTTTCATATATTATTCCACCTTCTGAGTGTACCATTTTATCCGATATTTGCATCATTCAGTCATATTATTTATTTTGCGGATTAATAATTGTAATTCTAAAAAAAATATTGTACAATATATCCAAAGGTACGTTTATGGTAGAAAGAGTTGTAAAAACTGAAGAAATTGAAAATTTGATTCATCTTGTACTTAATTTTATTGATGAAAAAGATTTTCACAAAGCAAAAGAACAAGCTGAAAAAGCCTACAAAGTTGCTCAAAAGAATAAGTCAAACGAAGATATTTCAATCTGCATGAGTTTGATTGCATTTTTGGATTATTCAGAAAATAAAGACTGTTGTTCACAAACCTTGGCACTACTGGAAGACAGCAGATATATGGCACAGCGTTCAAATAGCGATACCGCACTTTTGATAAACGAATTGGCTCTCGGGAATATCCATTTTGCCCAAGATAGCAAAGATATTGCACTTATTCACTACAACAATGCTCTAAAACTTTCTACAGAAGAAGACAGATACTCTTTAGCAAACACAATCAACACAAGAATAAGACAGTTGCAGAATAACATGGATTATTCACTGCCAACCAAAAGTGACCCTTTGGTTTCACTTGTAAAAATCAGCCGTTCAATCACAGCATTGACTGATATTGACGAGCTTTTGAGAGTAATTGCGGAAGAAACCAAAAACGCAATTCAGGCTGACAGATGTACCGTATTTCTTTGGGATAAAGATACAGATGAGTTGTGGTCAAAAGTTGCATTGGGCTTAGATTCGAGTCAAGAAATCAGATTTCCTGCAGATAAAGGGCTTGCAGGTTACGTTGTAAAAAAAGGCGAAACGGTTAATATTGTTGATGCATATAACGACCCCAGATTTAACCCAGAAGTCGACAAAAAAACAGGCTATAGAACAAAAACAATTCTCTGTATGCCGATAATGAACAACAACAAAGAAATTATCGGGGCATTTCAGGTTATTAACAAGATTGACGGCGTATTCACTAAAAATGATGAAGATTTGCTTATCGCAATCGGCGGAAGCGCAAGTATTGCATTGGAAAACGCTCAATTATTTGATAAACAGCTCCAAATGTACCATGAGCAAAAACTTTTATTTGAAAGTTTTATTGACACCCTTGCAATGTCTATTGATGCCAGAGATAAGATTACGGCAGGTCATTCAACTCGTGTGAGATTGTATTCGACACTTTTGGCTCAAGCTATCGGTATGCCGTCAAAAGAAATCAGTTTGCTTGAAAAAGCTGCAATTTTGCATGATATCGGAAAAATCGGTATCCGAGATTCTGTTTTGCAAAAAGATGGCAAATTGACGGATGAAGAATACAAACATATTCAAGAACACGTGCGCATTACCCACAATATCTTGAATAGAATTTATATGTCACAAGATTTCAGAGCGATTACGGAAATGGCAAGTTCTCACCACGAAAAATGGGACGGAACAGGTTATTACAGACACTTGAAAGGGGAAGAAATTACTCTTGGCGGTCGAATTTTGGCTGTAGCAGATGTGTTTGATGCAATTACTTCAAAACGTCACTACCGTGATAAAATGCCTATCGTGAATGTTATTGACATTTTGCTAAAGGGCAAAGATTCTCATTTTGAAGGGCGTTTGGTTGATGAGTTTTTGGCAATTCCTGTGCCAAAGATTATTAAAGTATTTTTATCAGAATCTCACGGCAAAATGAAAGTCGAAGATGAGAAATTGTTAAGACAATACAATTTGCTTGATATCTATAGAATAGGAACATCTGAAAATCAAACAGACGATGAAAAATATGTATATGACTTGTTCAACAGATATTATACCGGCGAAATCACAAAACAGGAGCAAGCCAATGAGTAAAAAACTGGTTATATCTCTATTTTTAGTAACCTTGTGTTCAAATCCCGTTCTTGCTATTGATATGAGCGGAATACGACCTGTGAATCCGCTTGACAACAATCCTACAACTTATCAAGAAGTTGTAAGTCAGCCTGCTTATGATTTAAAACGGGGTTCCTTGACTCGAAATTCCATCAAAAACCAATATACAATCGCTATGGACAAATTTATGCAGAGCAATGTACGTTCATCTTATCAAGATTTTAAAGTCTTGATAGATAACATTGTTCCAAACGATTATGTCTATATGCGCCTGACTCAAGAAATGGCTGCCATCGGATTTTTCTCATTGGCAGAACTTTCAATGTCAAAAATTCAAGACAATCAAATTTCTTCACTCATAGAAGAAGATGTAAAAAACTATTATTTCCCAAATTATCAACTTACGCATAAAGACCAAATGTACTTGGCTGAAATATTTTCAAACATAATGTACAATGACCAAAGTCAAGAAGCCACAAGTGAATTGATGAAACAGACCGCATTGTTGACAGATTCTGATTATGCCAATTACCTTGTCGCTTTTGGAAGTATGAAAAATGGGGATATTAGTCAGGCAGAAAAATCAATTGATACTGCGATAAACAAAAACCCTAAAAACTTGAATTACAAAAGACTTAAAGCGGAAATCTATTCACAATCAAACAAACCGCAAGATGGTGTTAAGTATTTGAACGATTTGAACCAAAAGGACATCAATACAGTCGTTTTCGATAAAGAATTACACTCATCTCAACAGTATATTTTATATAAAGCCGCAAAAAATGATTATTGGAAAAAATATCACCTTGCATATTACTATTATGACAAAGATGAATTAAACAAAGCTATGCGCGTTTTGCAAACTTCAATTTCAGGTAAAAAGAACATAAATAAAGAAGTTTTCACACTAACGGCAAAAGTTTATTTTGATATGAAAGAGTTTGAAAAGGCTCAAGATTATGCCCTAAAAGCAGTAGATATCGAGCAAAATCATCCTGAGGCTTTGATTATTTTAGGCAATATTGCAATGCGCAACGGCGATTTTAAATCCGCAGAAAACTATTTTAAAAAAGCGACCGCAAAAGATAGTTCTCATATTGCAGAAATAAAATTAGCACAAGTTTACGAAAAACAAAATAATATCAAAAAAGCGAAAGAACTTTATTCAAAAGTGTTAAAAGTCAGTGATAAAGCCTATGAGGCGTATTATCAAATGGCACTGCTTGAAAAAGACCGTGAAGAAACTTATCTCAAAAAAGCTATTGCAATTAATCCGAACTTTAAAGACGGTTGGATTGATTTAGCAAGATTAGAGATAAACAAAGATTCTTATGACAAAGCCACATCTTATTTGAATATCGCAAAATACATTGATGACAGTGATTGCAGATATTATTATTACTTAGGATTAGTTTTGAAAAACAAAGGATTAACAGCAGAGGCAAACAAAAATTTTGAAAAAAGTTTGAACCTGAATCCGAATTACCAACCTGTGAAAGAGGAATTGCAAATATGAAAAAAAACATACTAATTGTAGAAGACCACGAATTAACCAGATTCGGACTAAAAACAACATTTGAAGATGTTGATTTTATCGGAGTTATTTATGAGGCAGCCTCAGCAGAAGATGCGTTGGAAATTTTCAAAAACAATCAAATTGATATCGTAATTATGGATTTGGGATTACCGAATATGAACGGTATTGATGCCGCTAAAGCAATCCATGATATGAATAAAGACACTAAAATCATCATTCTAACATCTCATAATGATGAAAAAGAAGTTCTGAACAGCTTGAAAGCAGGCGCTAATGCTTACTGTTCAAAAGAAATAAACCTCCAAAGACTTGTAGAAGTCGTTCAATCCGTTGGAGATGGTGCTGCGTGGTTTGACCCAAGTATTGCACACATTGTTTTGCAAGCCAGTGCAAACTCTGAAATCGGCGAACCTAACGTTAATTACAAGGATTACGAATTGACAGCAAGAGAGGCGCAAATTTTGAAACTTATGACAGAAGGTTACAGCAATATGGAAATTGCGCAACATCTTGTGATTAGTGTAAATACCACAAAAGCTCATGTTGCAAGTATTTTGCAAAAATTGGAAGTTGATGACCGTTTGCAAGCAGCACTAAAAGCTCTAAAATACAAGATTGTATAGGTAATTTATGGCAGAATTAACTAAAATTTTATTGGTTGATGATAATCCGAAATTTTTGGAAGATGTTCTACCATTTTATGGTTATGAGGTAAAATGTGCTCATAACGGTGTTGAATGTTTGGAATTTCTAAATTCTGGTGAAAAATTTGACTTGGTACTGCTTGATGTTATGATGCCTCAAATGGATGGTTGGGAAACTTTAAAAAATATTCGCAAAACGCCTATTTGCAAAGATATTCCTGTTATTATGCTGACTGCAGTGAATGAAGACCAAAAGATGGTGACAGGATTAAAAATCGGTGCAGATGATTATATCGTCAAACCATTCGTTTTGCCAAACCTGTTAGCAAGGATTGAAGCGGTTTTGAGACGTTCAAGAACTACCCAAAACAAAAGCCAAAATTCTAATGTTACAATAAATCAAATAAATCAATTTAATTCCTTGACTAGACGGGAAAAAGATGTTTTATTATTAGTTACGCAGGGTGAAAATAACAAGTCTATTGCAGAAAAACTTGTTGTGAGCGAAATAACCGTAAAAAGTCACCTGAATAATATTTTCAAGAAATTGAACGTAAGTAATAGAACGCAGGCGGTTTTGCTTGCTATGCAAATGAATTTAGTAGAAAAATAAATATATTTTAAGGAGATAAGAATGTTAGATTACACAAAAGAAGAATTATTGTCCTTGATTGAAAATACCCCAGAGCAATTCAATGAATGGAAAAAAGATAAAGAAGATGTAGATTTGAGCGAAGTTGATTTCTCAAACATGGTATTGAAAGAAGTTGACTTTTCGGACGTAGATTTGAATTCAAGTTCTTTTTCTGATGGTAATCTATCATTAGTAAATTTTAACGGAGCAGATTTAACTGCAGTAGATTTTACAAGAGCAGTTGTGACAGAATGTGATTTTTCCGAATCTATTTTGACAGGCGCTGATTGCAGTTATGCCGAAATGACATATTGCAATTTTACTGACTGTGATATGGCAGGTACAGTTTTATCTGAAACCGTTTTGACAAGTTCTGATTTATCTGCTGCAGAAAACTTAAATTCTGCAAGATACGATAGTGACACCGTTTGGCCTGATGATGATATGTTGCCGGAAGGTTTTGATGGCGCATATAAAGATGATTTGTCTTCATTGAAAGATGATGAAGATTCTACAATCGGTGATTACTAATCTTATAAAAAGGAGTAAAAAAATGATAAAAGTTGCAGTATGCGGTGCATTAGGTAGAATGGGTACAGAAGTATGCAATGCCGTAGAAAATTCTGACGGAATGACTTTGATTGCAAAAATTGATATAACAGGTGATTGCTACAAAACAATTGAAGAGGCTCACAAAGCTTGCGACATCGATGTTTTGGTTGATTTCACGCAACCTAAATCAATATATGAAAACGCAAAATATTGCCTAAATAATGGAATAAAAATTGTAATTGGCACAACCGGTTTGAAAGATGAAGAAATTGAACATTTGAAAAAACTTTCAACAGAAAACAAAACAGGTTGTCTGATTGCTCCGAATTTTTCAACAGGTGCGGTTTTGATGATGATGTTTGCGCAAATGGCTGCAAAATATTTTGATAATGCTGAAATTATTGAACTTCACCACAACCAAAAGAAAGACGCACCTTCAGGTACAGCAATCAAAACAGCTCAAATGATGTCCGAAGCAAAAGCGACTTTCAAAAAAGGGAATTGTGCTGAAACTGAGACAATTGAAGGTTCTCGCGGAGGTACTTCATACTCTGATATTCAAATTCACTCAGTCAGAATGCCAGGGTTTATGGCATCTCAAGAAGTTATTTTTGGCTCTTCAGGTCAGACACTAAAGATTCGCCACGATTCAACAGACAGAAAATGTTATATGGATGGTGTAATAATGGCTGTCCGTCACGTTTTTGATAAAAATGATTTTGTCTACGGTCTTGATAATTTGTTGAAATAATTTGAAAGTTTCTGATTGAAAATCTTCCTTATAGGATGTAGCAAATAATTTTAATAAGTAAAAGAAAAGCCCCACTTTATAGTGGGGTTTAAAAATTTGTCTAGGAATTAGGAATAGGAATAATTGTCTCTCTTTATTTAAACGGGATTTTGTAAACTCTCTTAATATCTCTCGTGTCTATTTAATGTCTACATATATAATAAGTATATACAAAATATACAATTTCAAGACTTGCTATTTTTGTTACAAAAGTTAATACAATTATGTCATTCTGAACTTGATTCAGAATCTTTTTCATAATTAATATTCAACAAATGTTACTATTGATAAATCATGATTATTGAAAGGATTCCGAAATAGTCTTGGATTATTGGCGGCTCGACCGGCTCAACGCAGCTCTCGCCAAGACGTGCTGGGTTCACTTCGTTCACACGGCGC
The DNA here is from genome assembly GCA_902495705.1 of uncultured cyanobacterium. Taxonomy (GTDB): domain Bacteria; phylum Cyanobacteriota; class Vampirovibrionia; order Gastranaerophilales; family Gastranaerophilaceae; genus Zag111. Next base: position 142,061 of record CABUXT010000001.1, on the reverse strand, counting down.
ACTTGCCAAAATCCGCAATTCGGAATGACAATGCTTTAATTGTTCAGTTTACGTAGGTCGGCATTGCTATGCCGACAAAAATCAGCATTGATAGATTCTGAATAGGATAAAATCTAAGCCAAACAAGCCCACAAGATTTTTAATCCTTTCAGAATGACATTATAAAAAAGTCTTATCATTACCAGAAACAACAAAACGAGAGGCGGCTCACTTCGTGAGCCGCCTTCTGTAAATCCTTTATCCTTCAACTAGTGAGTACGTTCAACCACCTTATCAATAAGCCCATATTGACAAGCCTCTGCCGCTGACAAATAGTGGTCTCTTTCGCAATCTTCTTTTACTTTGCCATAAGGTTGACCAGAATTTTCTGCCATAATTCCGATTAACATTTCTTTCATTCTCAAAATTTCTTTTGCCTCAAGTTCAATATCTGTTGCTTGACCTTGAGCACCGCCTAAAGGTTGGTGAATCATAATTCTTGCACTAGGTAGAGCCATTCTCTTACCTTTTGTACCTGCAGAAAGTAAAAATGCACCCATTGATGCAGCCTCACCAAGACAAATTGTTGAAACATCTGATTTAATAAGGTTCATAGTATCATAAATTGCCATACCTGCAGTGATTACACCACCTGGGCTGTTGATGTATAGCATAATATCTTTTTCAGAATTTTCGCTATCCAACAATAAAAGCTGTGCAACAACAGAGTTTGCAACATCATCGTCAATTTCTGTTCCTAAGAAAATAATTCTTTCTCTTAACAATCTTGAAAAAATATCAAATGAGCGTTCTCCGCGTGAAGATGCCTCAATTACTGTCGGAACATAACCCATTATCTTCATATATGTTTCTTGGTCCATTTTTGCTCTCCTTTTCTGATGAGATTATACTACAAAAATCCTTATCTGAATACATTGGGCAGATTATTTATTTTTTTAACAGATAATTGCTTTGGTAATTTTGTAGATATCTTTGATTTTATCAGGGTTTTTGTGCAACATTTCCACAATTTCGTTCAACAAATTATCCGAACTTTGCAAATGCGCAAAAGTCATAAGCTCTTGTGGTTCAATCTCTAGCGCATTGATTAATTTTTCTAAGGTATCTGAAGAAAAAAAGTTTTCACCTGTTTCGATATAGCTAAGCGCATTTTGGCTGATATCAAGCATTTCAGCAAGCTGTTCCTGCGAAAAATGTCTTGATTTTCTAAGTTCTTTAATCCTATGACCAATTAGTTTTTTAATATTCATACTCAAATCTACCCTTTTATTAATATTAAGGTTTAAGTTTTTATATATTAACAAATTGTAAATTATAAAAGTTTGATTAATATAATTAACCATGATAAAATAGAATTAATAATGATAATTTATTGGATTTTATCACGAAATCATTGAAAGGATTATATGTTTAAGAAGAAATTTGGTTTCACATTGGCTGAAGGTGCTACGCACGTAAATTCGCCACAAACTAAAGCAAAGTTTGGATTTACGTTGGCGGAAGTCTTAATCACCCTTGGAATTATCGGCGTTGTTGCAGCGATAACAATTCCGACTTTGATGGCTAATCAGCAAAAAAAGACAATTGTTTCACAACTTATGGAGGCTCAATCAATCTTAAATCAAGCTGTCAAAAGCTATGCAGCAGATACAGATGAGGAAGGCAGTTCAGAATTTGAGACAACATTGTCTCCACAAGAATTTGGAGAAAAATACTTCAAGCCTTATTTAAAAGTTGCCAGAGTTTGTACGAAAATGGAAGATGGTTGTTGGAAAACCGGTAATTTTTATGGGTATTACAGCCTTGATGGAACAAAATATACTGACCATGTAGAGTACAGTTTAGTTTTAAATAATGGAATGATTATAGGATTTTCAAAAATTGACGGCACTCAATTGATGTCTCTTATTGTTGACGTAAACGGACATAGCAACAGAAACGTTTTAGGGAAAGATATATTTGTCTTTTACCCATATAACAATGCAAATTTATGCAGTTATGAGTTTGAAAAATGGAAAAATGTAAAAAATGGACTCTACCCGGGCGGATTTGATAACTGCGGTGCTCCACATATTGCATATTCAAGAGAAGAACTCATGGGCAAAGAGGGTGAAATTCTAAGACCTTGCAGTAAAACCGGTAATACCGGAGGTGGTGGCGGTCGTACCGGATTAGGAACCGCTTGCGCTGCCGTAATTTTCAAAGATGGTTGGAAAATTTCAAACGATTATCCTTGGAACTAGGTGAGACATGACTTTTTTATTTTGTCATTCTGAAAGCTTAGAAAATTTGTGTGAGTTTAACGAACACTAAATTTTCTTGCTATTCAGAATCTCTAACCGAACACCCCTCACCCTACCCCTCTCCCTCAAGGGGCGAGGGAACATCATTCCGAACTTGTTTTGGAATGACAACAGACAATACTTAGAATAACATTAAATAGCTTGCCTTCTTGCCCTCTGTACTTCCTTAAATATCCAAACCTGTGAACATTTCAAGCGACGTCACGTTTTTCAAAAGCGGAAAATCTTTAATATCATATTCTTTCACAAAGTCAATTGCCTCATTACGTGCAAGTTCAAGAATCTTGGCATCACGTACGATATCCGAAATAATCAAATCAGGCAAACCTGATTGACGAGTTCCCAAAAATTCCCCCGGACCGCGCAATTGCAAATCTTTCTCCGCAATAACAAATCCATCGTTGGTTTCTGTCATAATTTTTAAACGTTCTCTGGTTTCTTGCGACCTTGATGCTGTAATCAGCACACAATACGATTGGAGCGAATTACGACCGACACGTCCTCTCAACTGGTGAAGTTGCGACAAGCCAAAGCGTTCGGCGTTTTCAATAACCATAACCGTTGCATTTGGCACATCAACACCGACCTCAACAACAGTTGTAGACACCAAAATATCATATTTGTCGTCTTTGAAATCTTTCATCACTTCGTCTTTTTCATCATTTTTCAATTTGCCGTGGAGTAAACCTATTTTAAACTGCGGAAAGACTTCTTTTTGGAGCTTTTCAGCCTCAATTGTGGCAGCTTTTGCAGATAAAGTTTCGCTCTCATCAATCAGCGGATATACAATGTAGGCTTGCCTGCCATCATTTACTTCACGCTCAATCAAATCCCACACGGCTTTGTGTGAACCTGTCAGGCTTGTTTTTATTGGTTTTCTGCCTTTTGGAAGTTCATTTATTACGGTCAAATCCAAATCGCCGTGAACAGTCAATGCCAAGGTTCGCGGAATCGGAGTCGCCGTCATAGTGAGGATTTGCGGATTTTGTGATTTTTTCTTCAAAACATTACGCTGTTTTACCCCAAACCTATGTTGCTCGTCCACAACAATCGCCCCAAGATTGCTGAACTGTACATTTTCTTGAATCAGCGCGTGTGTGCCAACCGCAATATTTGTCTGACCGTTTTTGAGGTCAGTTTCAAATTTTTGTCGCACCTTTTTACCGTGACTGCCTAAGAATAAGCCAACATTAAGCCCCATTGGAGTGAGCCATTGAACAAGGTTGTTATAGTGTTGTTGAGCAAGGATTTCGGTCGGTGCCATAAGTGCTCCCTGATAACCGTTTTCAATTGCAGCAAGCAACATAATCGTTGCCACGACAGTTTTTCCGCTACCAACATCACCTTGTAAAAGTCTTTGCATTGGAGTATCAGAATCCATATCCTGCAAAATTTCGTTCACGGCTTGTTTTTGCCCTGAAGTCAATTCAAACGGTAAGTTTTTAATAAATTGCTGAACAAGTCCGTCTTTATGCACTTTTAAGGCATACGAAGATGTGTTTTTCGCAGTGTTTTCACGCAATCTGATTAACTTCAATTGCACCAAGAACAATTCTTCAAAAATCAGAGAAAATCTTGCGTGCTCCAAGCTGTCCATAGATTCAGGGAAATGGATTTGTGCAACGGCAACTTTTTTGTCAACCAGCCCCAAACGCGCTCTGATATGTTCAGGGACAATATTTACAATATCGTTTTTGTATAGTTCAATCGCGTTATAGATTGCTTTACGCAGTGTTTTGATGCTAAGCCCTTCGCAAACTGTATAAATCGGTACAATACGCGCCACATTCAGATTTTTTGTCCCAGAATCTTCCATAAATTCACCGCTCATAATCGAATATGTCGGTTTATCCATTGTTAATTGGTTGTTGTAGCTATTGCGCTTAACCATCCCTGAGACCATAATTCCTGCATTTACAGGGAATTGAGCTTTGGTGCGTTCAAGCAAATACTTATTACCTTTTGCATTGAAAAAACTCAATTCAAATCGACCGCTTTCGTCACCGATAACAACTTTTATAACTGATAAATTGTTGCGAGTATTGAACGCCGAAACTGATTTTATATAGCCGAAAACTGTTGTAGTCTGCCCTTCTTCCAAGTTTTTAATAAGGGTGCGTGAAGAATAATCGATATGTTTTTTAGGAAAATACATCATCAAATCTTGAGCGGTAAAAATGCCAAGTTTGTTTAATTTGTAGGCAACTTTTGGTCCAACGCCTTTGATATACATAACATCTACTTCGGATGGGTGTTTTTGACGTTGGAGCTGCATTGTTTTTTCTTCTTCTTGAGATTGTTTTTCCTGCTGAATATCGGCTTTTATCGTCCTGACAAGCTGTTCAATTGCCTTGCGCCTTTCAGGTACTGAAGAGTATGGATAAACATCAAAAGCCTCTTCCACAACTGCCCAACGAGGATTTTTTCCTGACTTTTTGTAATTTTTGCGCGCTTCACCCTTGATAAAACTCGAAAACTTTTGAGTTTTACCGTGGATATCGATATAGCGATATTTAACCTCAATATCTATAGCGGCTTTTATTTTGTCAAGATTCTCAACCATAGTTATGATTTTACATCAAGGAAATGTTTTTTGCTAACGCTTAATATTGAATTTTTCGAGGGTAATCGGCAGGAATTTTCCATTGCTAAAACAAATTCTGCTGAATTGAGTCATTATGTTTGGTTTTGTACCCCAAATGTCTGTAAGTTTCAGGGGAAACCTTACGTCCGCGTGGAGTTCTTTGCAACAATCCTGCTTGTAGCAAAAACGGTTCGCAAACGTCTTCAATTGTCCTTGCATCTTCCCCAATTGCAGCAGCGATAGTCTCAATACCGACAGGCCCACCGTCGTATTTTTCAATGATTAATTTTAAAAGATTTCTGTCAGTGGTATCCAACCCAAATTCATCAATTTTCAAAATATCAAGTGATTCATTTGCGATATCTTTTGTAATCTTGCCGTTATATTTTACAAGAGCGTAGTCGCTAACCCTTTTGATAAGCCTGTTTGCAATACGCGGTGTTCCTCTTGAGCGCTTAGCGATTGCAAAAGCACCTTCATCATCAATTTCGATATCCAAAATTCCTGCGGTACGTTTGATTACCTGCGACAATTCTTTATTTGTGTAAAATTCCAATCTGTGAATTATACCAAATCTGTCGCGCAAAGGTCCTGATAATTCTCCGGCTTTTGTAGTTGCACCAATTAGGGTGAATTTTGGCAACGGAACACGCAAAGTTTTGACCGTTTGGCTTTTTCCGGTTGTCATATCAAGATAAAAATCTTCCATTGCTGGGTACAAAATTTCTTCTGCGACCTTGTTCAATCGGTGAATTTCGTCGATAAACAAGATTTCACCACCTTGCAAAGACATCAAAATTCCGATAATGTCGCGCGGACGCTCCAAAGCCGGAGCTGATGTGATTTTTATATCAACACCCATTTCTTGCGCAATTACACCTGCAAGTGTTGTTTTCCCAAGCCCAGGAGGACCGTAAAACAACAGGTGGTCAAGTGGCAATTCTCGTTTTTTTGCAGCTTGGATAGTGATTTTTAGAGTTTCTTTTAAGTTTGATTGACCAATATATGTGTCAAAAGATTTTGGACGAATACAGTTTTCAAAATTTTTGTCAAGGTCAATTGCCTCCGGTTTTACAACAGGATTTTTCTTAACCGCTTTTTGGTCGTTATTATTTTCAAAATCGTTATCGTCTGCAATAATACTCATTTCATCCTAATCATAGCATGAAAATTGTTTGGAGGAAATAGTGAAGGGATTTTGGTTGATTAAAGAATGACAGGTATTCCCTCGCCCCTTGTGGGACACTAGCCGAACCAACGAGTAATGTGAGTTGAGTGAGACTGCGTGCCGTATGGCTGAGGGGTAGGGAGAGGGGGCAAGGTCATCCAAGATTCCTTTTTTCATGCACTCCGTGCAGGGGTGCTTTTGGTGGCAAAAGCACCACAAAACCACCGACACGCCAACGTTCACATCAAACTAAAAACTCGTACCTTAGCCGAATAACTCGTCACTTTCGTTCCTCAAACAAAATCGGCTTTTGTCATTTACTCGTTTTGTTTGATTGTTCACTTTTGGCTATTGTCGGATTTTGACCTATGTGCAGTCTATAGGTCGGCATTGCTATGCCGACAACAAATTATTTGTCATTCTGAAAGCTTAGAAAATTTATGTGAACTTTGTGAACATAAAATTTTCTTGCTATTCAGAATCTATCAATGTTTATTTTAAAATTTACCATAGTGAACAGTTTTTAATTAAATGGATAGACCCTGAATCAAGTTCAGGGTGACATAGACCACCAGCCTGACCTCTTTCCCTCTTACCCTCTTGCCCATCAAAAATATCCTCTTTTTGAACTAGTTTAAACCACATGCGCTATGGTATAATTGGGATATGGAATGTCCAAAATGCGGAGCAGAAATAGATAAAAATGCGATGGTGTGCCCTAACTGTAAAAAGGTGCTCAAAATCGTTTGCCCTGTTTGCCGTACCGTGAATACAAAAAATGTTTGCCGAAAATGTGGAGAAATTCTTGTTACAAAATGCTCAAAATGCGGCAAGATAAATTTGATGAAAAACAAAAAATGCATTAAATGCGGTTTTTCTAATGAAATTAGTGCAGTTCAAGGAGAATCAAACACTGACAGTTTCGCGGTTGTAAGAATTGACTTTCCAAACAGTGATGTCGTAAAAGCTAAACTTGGTTCAAATCAGTTATACCAAAAGTTTAGGACAAATTTTGATGCGATGATTGCCTCTTATGTCAGCACTCTAAGGGTAAGACGCCAAATTATCAATAACGACATCTATATTATAAGATTCAACAGGGATTATACATTCACATCTTCTGCGAACTCTGCAATCCTTGCTACAATTGAGCTTTTGAATATGATAACCAAGCTCAATGTTAAACTTTTAAAGAAAAAAGGAGTTGCACTAAAATGCAATTTTTCAATAATGAAAAGGGATGCCGACAAAGACCCTTATGATATTGATTCAAAATTCCACGCAAATATGGTCTACCAAAGTTCTTCAAAAGATATGAAAGCACTGGATGCGTTTCAGGTAATAACAGATGAAGATTTTTATGACTCATACAAAGATAAGTACAAAATGGAGTCCTTAAATTCTGCCCTTGTAAATGGCGAAATGAAAAGATTCTACGAAATCGACCTCAAAGAGTTTGTAAATATCGGAGAATTTTTGCGCAACGAAGCTCAACAAGAGCAAGAAGCGCACGAAGATATCGAAATTCCAAATTTTGTACAATCCGCACTTATTGACCAAGAAAAAATCACCCAACAGGCACTAAAAGAAGAAAATCAGCTTTCTGATGATGAAATTTATGATATTGAAATGATTAATTTTGAAGAGATAAATTGCGCATTCATTAAAACTGAAAGTATAAATGTGCTTGATTGTGTTGTCCAAACTCTCCAACAAGTTCCCAAAGGCGTTTTGGCAATAAAAGCTTCTCCAATGTATCAGCCGTACTCTTTGAAATTATTATCTGCTGTTGAAGAAATCGGAATTTATGACAACGTAATTCCTGTAACATGTCACGATGATATGAAATATTCGCCATACGCGTTTTTCAGAGATTTGGTGTCTTCAATTTTTGACTACACTGTTTCTCAAAAATTGTTTGATACAAATGATTTTTCAATGTTTGCAAATATAGATAAATCAAAATTGATTGAGGATTTGGTCAGATTAAATCAACGACCTATGCAAAATATGGCGCAAACAAGGGAAGATTACTGCAACGTATTTTTATCTTTGTTAAAAGCCATTCCAAATACTCTGATTTTTATTGAAAATTATGAAAAAATGGATTCAAGTTCAATGTTTGTCTTGGAAAAATTATTTGATTACTTTGACGAGGCAAATATCAGTTACTTGATATCTTATGACAAAGAATTTTCACTCCACAAAAACGCGCATTTTCTATTGGCACGTCCATATTACACAGAAGTGACTCTGACTCCGACACCGTTTGAAATAATCATTGGGTCAGATTTAGAATTTTACAAAAACATAATGACTGACTTCTATTTTCAAAGAATTGCAAAATATGCCTGCGGAAGTACGCTATTTTTAGATTTTGCAATTCAATATTTAATAGAATCAGGAGTTTATGAATACACCGAAGATTCAATTGTAATGGTTAATCCAAAAACAATTATCATTCCGTCAGGGTTGGACAAATTGATTAAACGTCGTATCAATCTGATGAAAGACGATGAAGAAATGATTAAATTCTTGACTATGCTTGTACTTTTAGGAACAAGAGTCGATGAAAAAACAATCAATTCTTTAGGATTTAACAATTGGCAAAAAATGGCTGAAAAACTCAGCGGTATGGGTTATATGTATTCATACAACAATTGCCTGTATTTCCCTAATTACAACATTTTGCGCAAATGTCTTTTAGAAGTCATAAAACCTGAATACTTGCAATCTGTTGCTAACGAATTATTTGAAAATGTGTTTGTTGAATCCATGCCGGCACCTGTAAAAACTTTCTTGTTTGATAAATTCCAAATGGGTGAACAAGTTATATTTGAATGGGAAAAACTTGCAAATATTAACCTTTCTATGGGCGATTTTGCATCATATTTGAATTGTTCACACGAGATTTTGACAGCACTGGACAAATACGCTCAAAACTGGTCAGAAGAAGATTTGATGAAATTTAAATTTTCACTTTATGAAAATGTTTCAAACAACTTGTTTGACTATGACCCAGAAAAAACAAGAGAGCTTGCAGAAAAGACTTTGGTAAGTATTCAAAAAAGCGGAAATTCTGAACAGTATGTATCGCTTTGTACAAGAATGATTCAAGGTTCTATTGAACACGGCGATTATATGTATGCGATGAACCTTACTCATGGCGTATTATCATCTTTGGACAAATCTTCAATCGACCCGTCGTCACCTGATTTCAATTTGTATTTCTTGTTGATGTCAATAATTTATGTCAAAATTTTGTTTAATATTGGTGCGTATGAAGACTGCCTTGATATCGGTTATAACGTCTTAAATGTTTTAGATTCTGAAAAAATCGATTCAATACAATACACAATTGTATCAAAAGAAGAATTTAAGTATTTGGTATCAGAATGTGTCGGATATATCGCACTTGTTGATGTTATTACGCTGAAAGAAGATGTCGGTGAATTTTTAGATATTTCAAGAAAATTGTTAAATTTCTTACCAGAATCTTATTCTATCTTTGTACAACTTCAAAACCTAATCAAAGGGCAAGCTGTCAGCTTGAATAAGAGCATGGATGGAGAAGATGTATTTTCACCAATTCTGTATCACATAATCAATGCGTTTATATCTTTCAAAAACAATCCTGAAAAATTTGCACAAGAAATCTACAAATCAAAACTTATTGCTAAAAATGCAATGATGTTCCAGTTTGAACTGTTCAGTGATTTGATGATTGGTTATGCATATATTGGTTTAAATTCATTCAAAAAAGCATCTGCAATAATTTATAAGATTATTAAAGATGCAAAAATCAAAGGAATGAACGCAATTGTTCACTCTGCTTGGTATGTTATGAGTATTCTAAATATCAAAGAAGGAAAATACGACATTGCTTACGGCGTATTAAATAACTCTGATATTCAAATGGAGAAAAACGGAGTTGTCAGTGATTATTTGACAATGTTAAATAAAGTAAATATGTACAAAGTTTTGATGTGTACAGGTTCAAAAGACCAAGCGCAAATTTGTATGAATCAGGCATCTGCAATTGTTCAAAAATATGGTTTAAATTTCAACTTGAATATTGACATTCAAAAAATTATGATGGAAAATTCTGTTAGCACAGCAGAGCAAAACGATGCTCAAGATACTGTGACAAAGCAAGAAGAGAGTATCTCAGTCGAAGAAAATTCATCAAAATTTAGCGAAGAAGATGGTGATGTCGTCAATCCTTCAGAATTTTTCTCCGATTAGAATTGAATGAATTTATCCGTATTCAGAAAGAGAGGAAAAATGAAAATATTATTTGCAGCAGCTGAAGTAGCACCATTTTCAAAAGCAGGCGGTTTGGCTGATGTTGTCGGCAGTTTGCCAAAAGAACTTGAAAAAGATGCTGAAATCGCGATTTTTACACCTCTTCACGGATGTATTGATAAAGATAAATATAAAATTAAAGAGGTTGAAAATTCTGAAATGTGGTTGACTTTTGGTAATCAACCGCACAAATTTAATCTTTATATGACAAAACTTCCAAATACAAAAATCAATGTATTTTTCATTAAAAATGATTGGTATTTTTCTTGCTTTAAAGAAGTTTATCCAAAATATCTTGACCCAAGATATGAACACGAAAGATATATTTCATTTTCTCTTGCCGTTATGGAATACGCAAAAGCACTAAACTTCCGTGCTGATGTAATCCACGCAAACGATTGGCATACCGCAATGATTCCATTATACTTACATTCAAATTACAAATTTGATGAATTTTGGGCTAATACAAAATGCGTATTCGAAATCCACAACCTAGCTTATCAAGGTATTTGGTTTGAAAACGTTTTAGATTTTGCCAATATGAGAAAAGATATCGTATACAATCAATGGGGTTGTGAACACTACAACCGCGTAAACTGGATGAAAGGTGCGATTAACTATTCAGACAGAGTTGTTGCGGTTTCTCCAACTTATGCAAGAGAAATCTTAACTCCTGAATATGGCGAAAATATGGACTATACTTTGCGTGGAGTTCAATATAAATTGCGCGGAATCCTAAACGGAATTGACTATGACGTGTTTAATCCTAAAAAAGATAAAGCACTTGTTAAAAACTATGATGTAAAATCTTTTGATAAAAAAGAGCAAAACAAAAAAGCAGTTTGTGAATATTTCGGACTGAAATATAATCCAGACAGACCGTTGATTGCTTTGATTTCTCGTCTTGTTGACCAAAAAGGTATTGATTTAATCCGCGATATGCAATACGAATTGCAAAACCTGAATGCTGATTTTATATTTATGGGCAGCGGAAATAACGATTACGAAAACCTGTTCATTTGGCTTTCTAACAATACTAAAAATATCAGAACTTATGTCGGATATGATGCAAAACTTGCTAACCTTGTTTATGCAGCCAGTGATTTCTTCTTAATGCCTTCAAAATTTGAACCTTGCGGACTAAGTCAACTTATCGCAATGAGATATGGAAGTTTGCCTATTGTCAGAGCAACCGGCGGTTTGGAAGACACCGTAACAGGTTATCCTCTTGATAATTCAAACGGTTTCAAATTCTGGCAATATAACGGCTGGGATATGCTCAATGCTATAAAGTGTGCATTGTATGTTTATACAGACAAATACGTCTTTAATGCGATGAGAAAATCTGCAATGGAATCTGATTTTTCTTGGAAACGCAGCGCAAAACAATATCTTGATATGTATCGAGAAATTACAAACAAGAAATAAAATTTTCTCCGAAAAATAAATCATGTACCTTTTGTAACAACTTTTACACCTTTATAAAATATGTGTTATACTGTAGGTACTAGAGATTTACGGATTAGGGGATAATATGAAAAAAATTCTTATTGTAGATGATGAACAAGATATTGTTGAAAGTTTAAAATTTGTATTAGAAAACTGTGATTATACTTGTTATTGCGCATATAACGGAGAAGATGGGTTAAAATTAGCCAGAGAAATTGTACCTGATTTAATCATCTTGGATGTTATGATGCCAAGAATCAACGGTTTCAAAATCAGCAGATTGTTAAAATTCGATGCGAAATACAAAAATATTCCTATTCTTATGGTAACTGCTCGTTCCCAAGAAGAGGATAAACTTATCGGCGAAGAAACAGGTGCAGATGAATATATCACTAAACCTTTTGACCTTGATGAGGTAGTTAAGACAGTTCAAAAATATTTAGCATCGGAAAAGTAAAATGAATATTATTACCAACAAAACACTGGAAACTTTAAAATACGATTTAGTTAGAGAAGGACTTGTTCAATATGAAGTTGTTGAACAAGCGGAAGAGATTGCAAACGCTCAAAATATAAATATTGGTCAAGCCTTGATAAATTCTGGTTTTTTGACAGAAGAGCAACTTATCAAATTTTTGGAATCTAAACTCCACACCCCTTATGTAAATCTTGAAGATTACGATTTGGATAGGAAATGTCTAAAATATATCAATTATTCCGATGCAAGAAGATATAAAATTATTCCGCTATTCAAAATCGAAAACACGTTGACTGTTGCAATGGCAGACCCTAGAGACCTGTTTGCAATAGATAAAATTATGGAAACCGCAGAATGTGAAATTGACCCTGTTCTATCTTCAGAAGAAAGTATTCTCAAAAAAATTGATGAATACTACAAACTGGATGTAACTGTCGGCAATATTTCAACAGAAGAAAATGCAGGCTATGATTGGCAAGACGAACTTCACAAAGAAGACCTTAGCGACAACCATATTCAAAAAATCATTCGTGCAATACTAAAACAAGCAATTCTTGAAGGTATTCATGAGGTAACTTTCCAAGGGGAAGAAGACGGACTTGGGGTGAACTTTAAAAAACACGGTGAACTTTCTAATAAAGGTGTTATCCCAACAGCGTTGGTATCTTCTTTTGCGGCTAAGTTAAAATCATTATCCGAACTTGACCCATCTGTGTCAGAAGTTCCGCAGCTTGGCAAGCTTTGTTTTAAAGTTGACAATATCATTGTTTTGGCTAGCGTTTCAACATTCCCAACAATTATGGGTGAAAGAATTTTCTTAAAAATTTACAAACCGCCAAAGGCTTTAGATAAAATTATCACATCAAAAAATGAACTTTCTGAAATCAAGCAATCTCTTGATAAACCTGGGATTATACTGGTTTGCGGTTCATCTTTGAGCGGAAAAACTCACGTTATTTATTCATTGTTACTTGAGGCTGCAAAATCAAAGAGCAAAAATATTATGACCCTTGAAAGTATTTCAAAATACGAATTGAAGGGAGTCAATCAATGCGAATTTAATGAAAATGTCGGCTTTAATATGGATAAAGCTGCAAGGTTCATTGAGTTCCAAAATCCTGATATTATTTACCTTGAGGGGATTAAGTCAAAAGAATCCTTTGATTATTTTTCAAGTCTTGTATTTGAAGATAAAACAATCATTATGGAATTTTTGGCAAATAATATGGATGATTTGCGCAGCAAAATGGACTTTTCAGACTTTGATACCCTAAAATCATTGATTACAAGTATGGTATTTATCCATTCACAAAACAGCGTCGAAGTCTTCAATAAAGAAACCTTGCAAAAGTATTTGGGATAAATCAGAGGGCAAGATGGCTGGATGGCGTGAAGGCAGGCACAGGGTTTCTGGTCTTCACGAGAGTTGCCATGCCGACAACTTTTACATGTGGGGATAGTAAGCCCAACCTACTTTATCACTGGACTTTTTACATTGTCATTCTGAAAGCTTAGAAAATTTGTGTGAAGAATGAACACATAATTTTCTTGCTATTCAGAATCTATCAATGTTGATTTTAGACTAGTTAGTCACCCTGAATTGACTAGAATATGAGTTGAGCTAGAGCGAAACGTAATATTCTGTTCCTACTCGGTATTTCAGAGTCTCAAACTGAACACTCCGGTCTATGTCATTCTGAACTTGATTCAGAATCTTTTCCATTTAACAATTTATCAAATATTACTATTGATAAACCTTGATTATTGAGAAGATTCCGAACTAAATTCGGAATGACATAGTCTCTTTTGTTCAACAATGCACACGGCGTACTTGCCAAAATCCGCAGTTCAGCATGACAAAAATCAAATGGATAGACCCTGAATCTACGCAGTCGCATTCGCGCCTGCTGTTCAGGGTGACATAGACCTTTTTGATTTGTTTCATCATGTCATTACGAGGAAAGTTTACTTGCAAATGTTATATTGGTCTTAACAGAGTGACGTGGTAATCCACAACACTGATGTCTTAACATCATCACCCCACCTACCGGCAAAGCGGTTCGGCGCTGTCAATTTTACCATTGAAATTGTTATCAATTCCATCAGAACAAGAACCAATCGAATCCTTACTTTCTGCTTTTGCATTATATTTCAGATATTTGTTCGGAATTTTTGTCCATAAATACAAGAAAAACGCCTTGTGATTTTTTGCGATTTTTGCACTCTTTATGATAATCGTATTTTCATCATTTTTAGTTTCACCACTATTTGAAAAATTCATTGAACCTGTAATCAAATATTCATCATCAATTATCATAGTTTTGGAGTGCAATTTTCCTGCATAATTTTCGGTCTTTAGCAAAATTCCGTTTTGTCTTAAATATTTATATTTAGAATTTTTTGTACCTGTACTATTTGCGTCAATTATTACTCTGACATCCACTCCGCGCCGTTTTGCATTGACAAGTTCATCTGCAATATTTGTGTGCGTAAGCAAAAATGTCGGAACATAAATATAATGTTTTGCACCTTTGATAAGTTGTACGATTCGGTGCGATGTGTTATCTTGCGGAGAAAAATAAATTTCAACTTCGGTATCGCCCAGTTTTATTCGCTCATTTTGACTCAATTTAGTTTTTCTCTTGTGGAATTTTCCATTTAGCATTTGTTCAAATTCTTTTTCATAAATATCCGCAATCACTTTAGAATTAACAATTACGATATCATTCACATCATACCCTGATAATCCAGTGCTTGAAAAATTCATTGAACCTGTCCAAACTTTTGACTTGTCAAAAATTACAAATTTGTTATGCATCAAAAGATTACTTTGTGTTTTTAACTCTGTCCTGTCGGAAACGCTTTTTTGTGCAAATTTTGAAATTATTTCATTGTTTTTATAATAAGTTTGACTTCTATCATATTTTTCATCATAAACAAATCTTATTTGCACCCCACGAGAATGTGCGCGTTTTAGGGCTTCTGTCAGTGCAGGAACTTCTTCATAACCATAAATTGCAATATCTATAGAATTTTTAGAATTATCAACCAAATTTACAAAAGCCTTGCAAACCTGACTTGAACAGTCTTTTGTCGGTCGAAGTTTCTTCGTAAAATCGGTATACATAACCTGAATACTGCCATCTGTCACAACAAGCGGCGGTTGCGGAATATTCACAACGCTGAAATTATCGCGATAATTAAATTTCTTTTTAAATTTAGAAAATTTGCTATTTTTGAATTTAGTTTTGTGGCAATAATGGCAAGGTTTTGCATTTTGCGGCAATTGTTTTTGCGGAATTATCACTGTATCATGGGCAATTTTGCCATAAGGACAAACAAGCGTGTGATATTTATTTGAATGATGATTTAATATAACAAGATTTAATTTTCGCGCTTTTGCAAGATTTGTCTTAAATTTTTCAACATTGCCGATTTCACCATCTTTTAGCCCAAATCCGTTTCCGAGCAAAAGTTCAGAATAATCAACTCCATTTACTTTGACATTGGCGAATTTGCAATCCCCTTCTACTTTTTTAGAATGGTTTAAAATAACTTTTTCATTTGTCAAAATTGATTGTGCATAATCTTGCGCCAAATAGCCAAGGCTTATTATATCAGATTTTGAAATATTATATTTTTTAGAATATTTTGTAACAAACTCATCTGACGGTTCAAGCGAAAATACCTCAATACCTTCAACACAAATCATTTCACTTGCACCTGCTATTTTGCTGTTTTTTACCTCGACACTGATTTTGGCAGGAGTCAGAACGGCCATAACATTTTTGTTTCTGCTATTTAAAATCACAAAAGCAGAAAAACCGCCAAGCATAGCTAATAATAACAATGTCACAAAGAAGTTTTTCATTATTCCATATTCTTATAATTTGCCAAGTCAAAGCCCAAACGCAAGACTGTGTCTTTGAGTTTCATATCCTGAGTAATTCCAAATTCTGTAGTGTGGGAATTTTTGATAGATGGTCTTGCATATTTGCACGGATGAATCAAAGCCTCCACAACAGCATTTACATCAATCGCTTTCAGTCCGTATTCAATCGCATCAGAATCCATCATGCCTGTATATCCGACACCCAAAATATAATCATTCGTTTTTAATCCGTATTTTTGAGCAGTTTTGCGATTTATTTTTGTAAAATATTGCAAAAGAATTATTTTCAAAATATTTATCGGATAAGCGATTGTCAAATGTTTGGCAATTTTTGGAATCATATAAAATTCTTCATATTGGGTTCTTATTGATTTAATACCGTATTCATTCGCCAATTTACAAGTAATTTCAAAAATTTCAGGAATGGCGTGAGTATGCACATGTGAATCCAAATGGTCGATTTCTACATCGGCTTGAATTTTTTCGATTTGCGCCCTAAATTCTTTTTCAATTTGAGCAAGCATAGTTTTGTTTTTGCGATTCAGCAGCAAAACCCCATAACCTGCCCCAAATGTACCATTCGTATTAGTCAAAAAATTACAGTCTGTGAGAGATTTACCTTCCATAATATTTAAGTGAGCAGCGATTCCCAAATTCGGACAATCTGGTAAAATATCGTGCACCGCGTTTTCATAAGCATTGCCGTTGGCACATAAACTTGCACTTGTCAAAAAGCCTGTATTGTAACCTTCCAGCACAGCTTGGTTATGATATTTTGTCAATCCGAAATCATCTGCGTTTAATATAAATTTTCTTTTGCCCATTCTTAAATCCTTGCAATCATTCTTTCGTATAATATAATCATGATAGTAGAAAGAGAGACACAATGCAAACACCAAAATTAGCGATTACAATACCTTGTTTTAACGAAGAATTATGTATCGAAACCACAGCAAAAAGACTTTTAGAAGTTTTGGATATGCTTATTGAAAAAGGAAAAATAACAAATGACAGTTATTTATACCTCGTTGATGATGGTTCAAAAGACAGAACATGGGAAATTGTTGAGCATTTACATTCAGAAAATCCTAATAGAATAAAAGGGCTGAAATTTATTCGCAATTACGGAAACCAAAAAGCATTGATTGCAGGATTAGAAGGTGTTAGAGAACTTGGGTGTGATTGTGTTGTCTCAATTGACGCTGATTTGCAACAAGACGAATTGGCTATTGAAAAATTTGTAGATGAATATACAAAAGGATATGAAGTTGTTTTGGGTATCAGAAACAACCGAAAAACAGACAGCTTTTTCAAAAAATATACCGCTTTAATGTTTTACAAAGTTATGAACCTAATGGGAGCAAAAATTCCTGCTAACCACTCTGATTATCGTTTGGTAAGCAAAAAAGCTCTTGATATGATGGCTCTTTATCCAGAAAAAGCCTTGTTTTTGCGTGGATTTTTCTACGAACTTGGATTAAAAACTGCAATTGTAAAATTTGACGTCAAACCGCGTATGGCAGGGGAATCAAAATTTAATTTTATGTCACTTATGGGCTTGGCACTCAATGGTATCACATCATTTAGTATTTTTCCATTGCGAATTGTTGCCTGCTTAGGTTTTTTGATGGCAGTATTTGCTTTTTTGGTAGGGTTAGAAACAGTTTGTGAGAAAATATTTTTCAACAACTCACCAAACGGCTTTGCTACAATGATTATTTTGTTGTGTTTCTTCGGCGGTTTGCAAATATTTTGCCTTGGTGTAATTGGCGAATATGTAGGGCAAGTCTACCGTGAAGCAAAAGCCCGCCCTCGCTACATTCCGGAAAAGGAGTTGAAGTAGAGATTGCACTATCAATGTTGATTTTAAACTAGTTAGTCACCCTGAATTTATTTCAGGGTCTCTAATATTACAAATTTTACATAAGACTAATATGTTTTATTTGAGATGCTGAAACAAGTTCAGCATGACTAAAATCAAATGGATAGACCCTGAATCTACGCAGTCGCATTCGCGCCTGCTGTTCAGGGTGACATTGACCTTTTTGATTTGTTTCATCATATTCATATAATTACGACGAAAAACAAACTGGCCACATTTAAAAATAACCTACACCAACCCTTTTACAACATTATAAATAATTTGCATCTTTTCTGTGTCAGATTTCAACAAATCCAGCTTTTTCAAAATATAAGTATACCTGTCTTCTTCTGAAATCGACGGAAAGGTGAACATTTCTTGTGGAGTTACATCAAAAATTTTAATAATCTTTTCTAAAGTTTGCGCCGTCATAAATGCATTTCCGCGCTCAATACTGCTGAGAGTATTTGTCGCAATCCCAATTTCTTCCGCCAACTGCTCCTGACTCAACCCCTTTAACTTTCTATATTTTCTTATTTTGTTTCCTAATTGTTGCTGAATGTAACTATCCATAAGATTTCCTTAAATCTAATTATATCAGTAGCGTGGGTAAATCTAACAATGTTAAACATGTTGATTAATAATGTTAAACATGGTATTAATCTAAAAAAGAACAGGAGGAAAAATGGCAATAAAAAATTTTGGTTTTACGTTAGCTGAGGGGGCTACGCACATAAGTATGCTACCAACCAAGGTTAGGTTTGGTTTCACGTTGGCTGAGGTTTTAATCACACTTGGAATTATTGGTGTTGTAGCAGCACTCACTATTCCAAACCTTATGACCGCTCACAAAAAACATAAAATTGAGGCGAAATTGACAAAAGCCGTTTCAACAATTAACCAAATAATCAAGCAATCCGAGGCAGAAAATGGAGAAATGGAAACTTGGGATAATTCACTCACTCCTGTTGAATATTTGAACAAGTATATCACACCATACGCAAAAGTCTCTCAATTATGCGAAGGTCAAGGCTCTTGCGGTTATCCTGACGAGGCAAAAGTTTATAAATACATAAATGGTAGTTATGGTTATTATTACAACATTTTTTCTTTTGGAAGAACACCATTTATCCTGCAAGATGGAACAATGTTTGTATGGGGAACAAAAAACTCTATTGAAACCAAAGATAACACAAGTATCATTATCATTGATATCAATGGTTCAGAAAAACCAAATCAATTTGGACAAGATACATTTTTCTTGCAACGCAAAGAGGAAGAAGATGCCATTATACCTTACGGTGCAGGGAAACCGCAGAATGAACTCCGCGCGGATTGTCAAAAGGGGAGTGAAGGATTTTATTGTGCCGAATTGATTCGCGAAAACGGTTGGAAAATTCCTTCCGGCTATCCGTTGTTGTAAGGTTGGAAGGTCAAAAACAAAAAAACTCACGTCATTACTACGTCACGCTGTATAATCATTATTTTATTTTGTCTCTCCGTATGGGAGAGACCGAAATTGTACTTGAGCGGTACGCGAAAAACTACAATTTCGAGTGAGGGTTCGGACAATGCAAGAATATATTTGTGAGTCTTTGACCCCCTCTCCTCACTCCTCTCCCACAAGGGGCGAGGATATTTTATCAACCACTCACACTAATCCCCTGAATATGTGTCACCCTGAACTGACTAGAATATGAGTTCGTAGGTCGGCATTGCTATGCCGACAAAAATCAACATTGATAGATTCTGAATAGGATAAAATCTACGTTGCTATGCAACTTGATTTTTAATCCTTTCAGAATGACATAATAAAAAAGGTTACATCATAAACTTAACTGTCATTCTGAACTTGTTTCAGAATCTCCAACCAAACAAATTGGTCTGGGGTTCCAAATTTTACATGACTTGCGAAAATTTTATTTGTATTATATTATTAAAATATATTTAAAAAGTGAGGTTATATTATAATGGATCAAATTATTAAAGTAGCGTGGGATTTGAACGAAAATACCGATAACAGATATAAATTGGTTTACGAAATTGCTGAACTTGCTAAAAAAATCGTTGACGAAAACCAAGCAAGAAAAGCTCGTGAAGATTTCGGTTTTGAAGAAGTTCACGAAACTACTTATACTAAAGAAAACCCTGTTGAGCACGCTTTGATGGTTAAAGCATCAGAGGCTGATGACAACAGATTGGTAGGTTAATAATTTTTTAGAAAATGCACAGAGGTCATGGGGCTTTTGTGCATTTTACTGTGAAGTTTTGTGCAAGAGTTGGGGTGACTATTATGATGAAAGAAACTTTAGATTATATTCAAACTTATACGGATGATTTCAAGCCTGAAATCGGTATTGTTCTAGGTTCAGGACTTGGCGACTTGGCTGATACGTATTGCGAGTTTGCTATTCCTTATGACAAGATTCCGGGGTTTGCAAAATCTACTGTAGAAGGGCACAAAGGTCAGCTCGTTTTTGCACAAATAAACAAAAAAAATGTTGTAATGATGCAGGGTAGAAACCATTTTTATGAAGGTCATTCTATGCAAGATGTTACATACCCTATCAAGGTTATGAAAAAATTGGGAGTAAAAACCGTAATCATTACAAATGCTGCCGGTGCGATTAACAAAAGTTTCCGTCCTGGGGATTTGATGGTTATCACAGACCATATCAATTTGATGGGCACAAATCCGCTTATCGGTCCCAATGACCCTGAATTGGGTGTACGTTTCCCTGATATGTCAGAAGTTTATAACAAAAATCTTATCAAAATCGTAGATGCTGCAGGCAGATTGCTAAAACTTGATTTAAAACACGGTGTTTATGTTGCAACCACAGGTCCAAGCTACGAAACTCCTGCCGAAATTAAGATGGCAAGATTTATGGGTGGAGATGCTGCAGGTATGTCAACTGTACCAGAGGCAATTGTTGCCAATTATTGTGGAATGAAAGTTATCGGTATCAGTTGTATTTCAAATTTTGCAACAGGCATTTCATCTAAAAAGCTTTCTCATGAAGAGGTTATCGAGACAACAGAAAAAGTTAAGGCTAAGTTTAAAGAGTTGATTTTGTTGTTGTTGAAGAATATTTAGGATTGCAATGTAGTAATTCTCTGCGAATTTTGTTGTGGATTACCATGTCACTCCGTTAAGACCAGTGAATCATTTGCAAGTAAACTTTCCTCGTAATGACGTTATTTTTATGTTGTCATTCTGAAAGCTTAGAAAATTTGTGTGAGTAGTACGAACACATAATTTTCTTGCTATTCAGAATCTCTAACTGAACAAATTTGCCTATAGTCTAAAATGTTAAACTCAGCCTGACCTCTCGCCATCCTGCCTTCTTGCCCTCTGACTACCTACACTTGTGCAAGATTCGCGGATTTTTCTTGTCGCGCACATATAATGGCTTGCTGTATTTGCCACTTGTAGTTGGTTGATAAGATGTTTTTGACTGCTCTTTATAATATTTTTTCGGCGGTTCTGAAGAGAAACTGTCACTTGGGGTAATTTCACCGCTTTCAATCGCCTCGATATATTTATATGTGGCGTCAATTCTTTGTTGCGGAACAGATTGAATTTTTGACAACTCTTTCATAAAATTTGGCTGAAATTGTGAAGTCATAATATATCCGATTAGACTAAACGCTGTAGATATAACTAAAATTATCCAAATATGTTTCACAAAATCATGCATACAAACAGAATAACAAATCAAAAATAATAAGTAAATATTTAGCAAAAATAATATTAAAAATTTGTGTAAAAATCTTATGTTTATTATAATATTAATATTAAAGTAAGTGAACTAACTTTTTGAAAAAGGAGAGTAAAAAATGATTAAAAAGTTTAATTCACCAATGGCATTATTGGCGATGTTTGCCGTAATGTTTCTTGGTATTTCACCTGCGTTAGCAAGTGAAGCCGATTTGGTTGTTCCAAGTATCCGCCAAATTTCACCAAGCAGTTACACATTGCTTGTGATTGGTATTTGTATCTCCGTAATCGGCTTAGTTTTCGGTCTTATCGAATTTTTGAAGATTAGAAAATTAGACGTTCATAAAGCTATGGACGATGTGGGCAATACTATTTTTGAAACTTGTAAAACTTATTTGGTACAACAAGGTAAATTCCTTCTTGTATTGGAAATTTTAATCGGTTTATGTATTGCATTTTATTTCGGTTACTTGCAACACATGGGTGTTAAAGGTGTTTTAACAATCCTTGCTTGGTCAGTAATCGGTATTTTGGGTTCTTATTCTGTTGCTTGGTTTGGTATCAGAATGAACACTTTGGCAAACTCAAGAACTGCATTTGCAGCACTAAAAGGTAACCCATTGAATACAATGAATATTCCTTTAAAAGCAGGTATGAGTATCGGTGTATTATTAGTATCAGTTGAATTGATTATGATGCTTTTAATCTTGTTATTTGTTCCAGGTCATATTGCAGGTGCTTGTTTCATCGGTTTTGCTATCGGTGAATCTCTAGGTGCATCTGCTCTTCGTGTTGCAGGTGGTATCTTTACAAAAATCGCTGATATCGGTTCAGATTTGATGAAAATCCAATTCGGTATCAAAGAAGATGACCCTAGAAACCCTGGTGTAATCGCCGATTGTACAGGTGATAACGCAGGCGACTCTATCGGACCTACAGCAGACGGTTTTGAAACATACGGTGTAACCGGTGTTGCTTTGGTAAGTTTCATCTTGTTGGCTGTTATGGGTCAAGAAAATCAAGTTCAATTGTTGGCTTGGATTTTCGTTATGAGATTCTTAATGATTGTAACTTCAGTAGTTGCATATTGGTTAAACGGACTTTGGGACAGATTTGTTTATGCTCCTAAAGTTGAAAAATTTGACTTTGAAGCTCCATTGACCAGATTAGTTTGGGTTACTTCAATCCTATCTATCTGTATGACTTTTGGTGTAAGCCACTGGTTATTGAGCAGCTTAGGTAATAATATCTGGTTGATTTTATCTTGTATTATTTCTTGCGGTACTTTAGGTGCAGCCTTAATCCCAGAATTTACAAAGATATTTACATCTCCTAAAGCAAAACATACCGAAGAAGTTGTTACTGCTTCTCGTGAAGGCGGTGCATCATTGACAATTCTATCAGGTATCGTTTCTGGTAACTTCTCTGGTTTCTGGATTGGTATGATTATCGTATTGTTGATGGCTCTAGCTTATATCGCAAGTACATACATCCCAGAAGGTGTAATGATTTACCCTTCAGTATTTGCATTTGGTCTTGTTGCTTTTGGTTTCTTAGGCATGGGACCTGTAACAATCGCCGTAGACTCATACGGTCCTGTTACTGATAACGCTCAATCAGTTTATGAATTATCATTGATTGAAGAAATTCCTGACGTTCAAGGTCAAATCAAAGAACAATACGGCTTTGATGCTGATTTTGAAAACGCTAAACAATACTTAGAAGAAAATGATGGCGCAGGTAACACATTCAAAGCAACTTCAAAACCTGTACTTATCGGTACAGCTGTTGTTGGTGCTACAACAATGATTTTCTCATTGATTTTGGTTATCCAAAAGACATTAGGTGTTCAACCTGAAATGATTTTGAACTTGTTAAACCCTTACACATTGTTAGGTTTATTAACAGGTGGTGCAGTAATTTACTGGTTCAGTGGCGCATCTATGCAAGCTGTTACAACAGGTGCATACAGAGCTGTTGAATACATCAAAGAAAACATCAAATTAGGCGATGCTGATGAAAAGAGTGCTAACGTTGCAAATTCAAAAGAAGTTGTAAAAATTTGTACTCAATATGCTCAAAAAGGTATGATTAACATCTTCATCGCATTGTTCTCATTTGCATTGGCTCTAGCTTGCTTGTCAGCTCCTGGATGCAAAACTCAATTAGCAGTTTCATTCTTCGTAAGTTACTTGATTGCAATTGCTGTATTTGGTTTGTTCCAAGCTGTATTTATGGCTAATGCCGGTGGATGTTGGGACAACGCTAAGAAAATCGTTGAAGTTGACCTTAAAGAAAAAGGAACTCCACTTCACGAAGCAACTGTTGTTGGTGATACTGTTGGTGACCCATTCAAAGATACATCTTCAGTAGCTATGAACCCAATCATCAAATTTACAACATTGTTTGGTTTGTTGGCAATGGAAATTGCTATCAACGAATCATTCAGAAAAGTTGCACCTATCGCAGGTATTATCTTGTTGATTATTGCACTTATCTTTGTTGTAAGGTCTTTCTACGGAATGAGAATTCCTACTAAGAAATAATCTTTGATGAGATAAACAATTGGAAGGCGGATTTGACAAATGTCAAATCCGCCTTTTTATATAAAAACTCTTTTTAAAACTTTTTGTTATAATTTTAGGTGGAGGTTATTATGGTTGAGTTTAATTTGGTAAAATATTCAGAAATTCCTGAATTGGCAAAACTGGCATCATCAATTTGGCATGAGTATTGGACAGTGATATTGTCACCTGAACAAATTGATTATATGGTTGAAAATTTTCAATCAGAAAAAGCTATAAAACATCAATATGACAATGAAAAATACCAATATTATTTTATAAATTGTGATGGTGAAAATATCGGCTACTTTGGAATTTCAGATAAAGAAGATTACTTATTTTTATCCAAATTATATATTTCAAAAGAGTTCCGCCACAGAGGAATTGGCGCTCTTGCGTTTGAAAAAATAAAACAAATTGCAAAAGATGGCAATTTTAACTCAATCCGATTAACAGTAAATAAATACAACAAAAACACAATCGCTGCATACAACAAATACGGATTTAATACCATTGATTCTGTTGTGACAGACATCGGCTCAGGCTTTGTAATGGATGATTATATTATGGAGTACCAATAATGCAATACGATGAACTGGGAAAATATATAAAACTTAAAAGAGAAGAAACCGGATTGTCTCTAAATAAATTTGCTCAAGATGCGGATGTAGATTGCGCAATCCTTTGCCGAATAGAAAATCAAAAGCAAGGGATTAAGTTAAATATTTTAGAAAAAATTGCAAATAAATTTGGCAAATCGCCTGCTGATTTTTTGAAAGATTTTGAGAATTATATAAATTATTCTTAACATACTAACAAATTTAAAATTTTCGACATTTATATATATTACAAAACTTAAAATTGACTTGTAGATACTCTCTGTCAGTCTTATAATTGACCATGCTGAAGTGCTTTAATGAAAGGATTAAGAATATGTCTGTACTTGAAGAAAAAACTTACCCACAATTGGAAAGAGCAATTAACCCAACTCACGATATCAAATTGTTTGCAGGTCGCTCAAATCCACAATTGGCGCAAGAAATTGCTGATAATTTAGGAACAACGGTTGGTCCTATGGTTGTAAAAAATTTCGCAGATGGTGAGATTTATGTTCAAGTAAAAGAAAGTGTACGTGGAGACGATGTATTTATCGTTCAACCTGTATGCAACCCTGTTAATGAAAATTTGATGGAATTATTGATTATTATTGATGCGTTTAAACGTGCAAGTGCAAAAACAATCACTGCAGTAATTCCTTATTACGGTTACGCAAGACAAGATAGAAAAACTTCAGGCAGAGAGGCTATCACCGCAAAACTTGTTGCAGATTTGTTGACTACAGCAGGTGCGAATAGAGTTTTGGCAATGGATTTGCACACAGGTCAAATCCAAGGGTTCTTCAATATCTTGGTTGACCACATTTTTGCAACTAACGTTATCGTTAATTATATCAAAGATTTAGGCATCGACCCTGAAAACCTTGTTGCCGTATCACCTGATATGGGCGGCGCAAATAGAACAAGACATTTTGCAAAAAAACTTGATTGCCCTATCGCAATCATTGATAAACGTAGAGACAAACACAATGAAGCAATTGCAACCAATGTTATTGGCGATGTTGAAGGCAAGGTTTGCTTGATGTTTGACGATATTATTGATACAGCAGGTACAATTTGTGAGGCTGCAAAACTTTTGAAATCAAAAGGCGCTAAAGAAATTTACGTAGGTGCAACTCACCCTGTATTTTCAGGTCCTGCAGTAGAAAGATTGGGCGCTGCTCCGATTACAGAATGTATCGTAACAAATACAATTCCGCTTGATATGAGCAAAATGCCATCAAATATTAAACAGATTTCTGTTGCCCCATTGTTGGCACAAGCTATCTCAAGAATCCATGACGATGAATCAATCAGTTCATTGTTCGGATTTGAAAAAGAAATGCAAGTTTAATAAACAGACTTATATTGCTGGAAGATGAAAAAGAGAAGAAGGCAGGATTTATTCTTGCCTTCGTTTTTATTATTTTGAGTTAATATTTCATAAAAAAAAGCCGTTTCAAAAAGAACGGCTACCAGACTTGGGGAGGAGGTATGAAAAACTTTCGTTTTTCATATCTATGTTATTAATATCGACCACAATTTTTATTTCTTTAGCCAACTGCCCAAAATCTCATCCATTTGGAGGAGATTAAAATTTGTCATTAAGAGGGGGCAATAAAATAATGTCATTCTGAAAGCTTAGAAAATTTGGATGAGCTTTGCGAGTTTACTATTCAGAATCTCTAGCCAAGCACCCCTCTCCCAACCCCTCTCCCACAAGGGGCGAGGGAACTTGTGTCACCCTGAATTTATTTCAGGGTCTCAAATATTACAAATTTCACATAAGACTAATATGTTTTATTTGAGATGCTGAAACAAGTTCAGCATGACTGAAATCAAATGGATAGACACTGAATCAAGTTCAGAGTGACAGGTGTGCTTTTTAAAATCAACATTGATAGATTCTGAATAGGATAAAATCTACGTTGCTTGCGCTCCTTGATTTTTAATCCTTTCAGAATGACATGTTAAAAGTAGTGTGGTGAAAACGAAGTGTCCCCACAAATTAAATTTGTCGGCAGGCACGACCTATACATCTGCCCATGGCATAAAGGACAAACGTGCAACCATGCTTACTTCAAAACTTCAATAACATCATAATCTGTCAAATATGGCAAATGCTCTTCGGTTATCAATTCCCCAGGGAGCAAAATCGAAATTCCAGGAGGACATTCGGCAACAACTTCGCCTGACAATCTGCCGACAGCTTGCTCTTTTGGAATAATTTCTTTTTCTGAAAAATACGCATCACGCAAACTCATTTTTATAATTGGTGTGAGCATTGGCATGTGTTTTTTGTTTTCCAAATAATAAATATCTTTATAATTGTGGGTGTCAATTTTGTGCAAACATTGAGCCAAGTATTCAAAATCAGAACGTTTGTTTCCGATATTTGAAAGAACCAACAAACCCTCATCTGATGCACTTTCTACCTCAATACCAAAATCGATTTCTAAAATTGATTCTAAGCGTTTACCTGACAAGCCATCTGCTTTTATAAAAATTTTGGTAACATCTGTTTTATATCCAAACCCTGATTTTAAGTGATGGATAGACTTCATTTTGTCAATTTCGGAACGCAAAAATTTTGCATTCGCAATTGCTTTTGATAATTGTTTTTGTCCTCTTTCGCTTTGCAGATTGGCTCTTGCAGCATCTAAACTGCCCAAAAGCATCAAAGACGGACTTGTTGTATGCAATAACATCAACGCACGCTCAACATCTTCCACACAAATTTTAGAATTTTCGCTGACATGCAACATTGAAGATTGGCTCATACTTCCACCTGTTTTGTGGAGTGAATGTACAACAATATCAGCACCAAGTTTTAGCGAACTTGTCGGAAGTTTGTCATTGAAATTCCACAAACAACCGTGTGCCTCGTCAACTATTAGCGGAACATCAAATTTTTTGCAAATTTTTGCAATAGATTCAATGTCTGAAACAACCCCTTCATAAGTCGGATTTGTAATCCAAACAGCAGATACATCGTCGTTATTTTCTAGCAGTGTTTCGACATCTTTTGCCTCAATATTTCCCCACAATCCCCAGTCGCTTAGCTTTTCAGGAACAATCCACAAAGGTTCCGCTCCTGAAATAATCAAGCCTGTCAAAATTGAGCGGTGACAATTTCTGTTTACGATAACTTTTTGACCTTTTCTGGTTAAACCCATTGCTATTGCAAGATTTCCGATAGTTGAACCATTAATCAAAAAGAATGTTCGTTTTGCGCCGAAAGCTTTTGCAGCAAGTTCTTCAGCCTCTTTGATAGGACCTGTTGCAGGAGTCAAAGTGCCCAAATTGTCAAATTCATCTGTTGTATCAACCATAAGCGCTTTTTTGCCGACCAAACGCCTAAATTCAGGCAAAGTTCCAAAACCTTTGGTATGACCGGGGATATGGAATTGATAAGTCGGATGATTGTAAGCTGTTTTTAGGGCTTCTACAATTGGGGCTTTTATCTTTGTTTGTTTATTATTTTTAACTTTATTCGGCATAATTAAAATATACTACAAAAACTTTTAAATCTGTAAGAAATGTGTTATAATCTTTACACAGATGAAAAAGCTTTTGTATCTAATATTAATTTCGGCATTATGCATTAACCCTATGTCAAAATCATTTGGTTCTGACGACTTCGCGGATGAGTTATTAGAAACTGCCCAACAAGATGAAATTATCTTAAATTTGGATGAGTCTGAAAAACTTGCATATTCTTCAATTGTCCCAAGTGCTGTTGCGATTCAGCATGGGTATTCAAAAGAGCTACCGAAAGAAAAATTTAAGCGGAAATTATTTAAACTAAAATCCAAAACAGAAGATATTGACGATAGCATTATGGACAACGCGGAAATCGATTTTGAGTTGTTCAAAATGTTTGATACAGAAAAAGAGCACAATGAAGACACGCTTATTGGCAAAATTGTGCATAGCAATATCCGCAGAACAGATATCCCAACATATTTGTTAAAAGACGATTTGACTTATGAATATGAAGGCGGTCTGATTCGCAAAATTCAGGCGTTTGGAACTTATCGAGGCTCATTGAGCAGTATTTGGGCATCAAGTGATTATTCAACAGAATATGACACAAATGCTATGCAGCTTGGAGTTTACGGTTCACTTCGCAAACCTCATAACAAGTTTAAATTATCGGTCAATCCGATACCAAAACGCGGCCAGAATTACTTGGACGGATTTGTTGCTGATTTATATTATTTGAATACAAGTGTTCCGAACCATCAAATTATTGTCGGTCGTTCAAGGGTTATGACAGGTTTTGAAGGCGGAATTTCACCATACACATTACCGTTTGTTGCTCGTTCTCAAATCGCAAGAAATTTTGGAAATGCTCGTTCTTTGTCTGCAAAAATTATCGGAAACTACCAATATGTCGATTACAATTTTTCTGTCGGCAGTTCAGGCAGGTTTATCACAAGCGGTATGCCGGGGACTGAATTTAACGGCTGGGTGAATTTCAAACCATTTGGGAACAAAAGCAAAAAATACGGCAAACTCACTATCGGCGGAGGTTTTAATGGCGGACACAACCGTATTGATTATTCTGTAGCAAGCGGTTTTATCGGCTACAATCACAAGCGGCTGTGGTCTACATTTGAGGCTGCAATTGCAGACGGCTACAACGGTTCAAGAGGTGTTAGCGCAAACAAGGCTTGCGGTTGGGCTGCAACTGTTGGGTGGAAATTCAACCCACATCTTCAATTAATTGGCAGAATTGACCAATTTGACCCAGATAGAAATGTTTCCCACAATTTGCAACGCGAATATACAATGGGGGTAAACTGGTTCATTCGCGGTCAGGCGCTCAAAGTTATGCTAAATTATGTTTTTTGTGATAGCCAAAATCGACCAAACAGCCACAAGATTATCCTCGCCACCCAGATTATTTTGTAAGGTTGATGGACTCCTGTTGTTATTTATCGGTTCTGAGTGACATGTATTTTTATATTGTCATTCTGAAAGGATTAAAAATCGAGTGCGGAAGCAACGTAGATTTTATCCTATTCAGAATGACATAGACCTATATGCTAAACTAGAGACCCTGAAACAAGTTCAGGGTGACATAAACAATCCAATGCCAACCCTACAAAACCTCGCCTTTTGCCAAAAACTCCAACAAACTCACAACCTTGGGCTTTCCATTCGATAGCGCAAGTCCGATTTTCAAACCTGCAACACAAGCAGGACAGGTCGTAATAACATAATCCGCATCCGTTTTGATAATATTTTGAGCCTTTTGTTTTGCCAATGTGACAAATGTTTTCGGATTTTTTAAACTAAAACTCCCTGCAAGCCCACAACACTCGTCATAATCGTCCATTTTGACATATTCAACATCTTGGCAATTTGAAATAATTTTTTCAAA
This sequence comes from uncultured cyanobacterium, assembly GCA_902495705.1. Taxonomy (GTDB): domain Bacteria; phylum Cyanobacteriota; class Vampirovibrionia; order Gastranaerophilales; family Gastranaerophilaceae; genus Zag111. Next base: position 111,751 of record CABUXT010000001.1, on the reverse strand, counting down.
AAATGAATCGTTTTTTAAATGGCATGGCTTATGAAATGTTACTTTGAGCGGTTTTTTGAAGTTAAATTTAATACCTTTTAATGCAATCAAATCACCCCAGTTAATAGACTTATTTGTTGGGATATCTGCGTTTTCAATATATTTTGGATAATCGAACAGTGTACTTTCGCAACTTGCACAATCGGTAACTAAAAAATCGTATGGCGTGTTTAGTTTTTCGAGATTGCTTGTTGCAACTTGTTCAAAGCGTTCCAAATTTCCCTCTGACAAAAACGGCAAACCACAACAGTCAAAATCAGGTTCAATAATGTTTATGGGAGTGTTTTTAAAAATTTTATTTATATAAATATCTGTCCTTGGGCAAATTTTATTCACACAACCTTTGAAATACAAAACATTTGTCGCCAGTTCTTGAGTTTTCTTTTTCGACCGAAAGGGCGCACTAATAACCCCACCAAGCTTTAAAAACACGTCAAACACATATTTACTTTGTAAAAAGTTCACTATTTTTGACGAAAATTTGCCACGCACATATTCGTGTTTTGCAGTGTTTAAAATTTGACAAACATCAATACCACTTGGGCAAAAATCGTTACACTTTCCGCATTTTAAGCATAAATCAATATATTTATTGATTTTTTTGCTTAGTTTTAAATCGCCTTTGGTAACTCCGTGAAGCATAATGAACTTGCCCCTGCTTGCAACACAGTCATTTGGGTCGACTTTGAATAGCGGACAGGCAGCCTCGCACAATCCGCATTTTGAGCACTTGTTGAGTTCGTTTTCAAAATCTTTTAAACACTTCATAATCTAATAATAGCACAATAACGCTTATTAAGCCCTCTTTACATAATGTAACAAAACACCCTTAAATGTTAAATTTTTCATGAAAATTTGCCGATAACATGAGTAATCTTAGTTGAAAAGGATATTAGAAAAATGGCAGATTCAAATTTTACATTTAATAGACCTTACAAACCTTTTGGGATGAACGTAAAAGTCCCTGAAAGAACTTTGCAACAAGCAGGGGAAACTCTTGGCGAAATCGTAAAAGCGCCGGCAACTCCGTTGTTTGAGTTTTTGGAAGAAAATGAATCTGTTTTTAATGGTGATGTTGCTTTTGAAATCAACAAAACCGTTGCTCAAAACTTCACAATCGGCTCTGCAATGAGACTTGAAGATGAAAAAATCAATGGCAAAAACCCAAGTTTTGATATGCATTTTTAATTTTATTTGATATTTTTCACAACCCATTTGAAATATTCAGTGTCAGTTTTTGCTTTTTGAGCACAAGCTATACCGTTGAGTCTATCTGTGCTGTTTAAGTTGCAATATATGTCTAAATTATTATAAGTTGTTTTAGGGTCGCCCATTGTGACAAGTTCCCCATCTTTAAATTGGAAAGTAAATAAGTCATATCCCCATCTGTTTGGCGGATTTTTGTAACCGTTTAAATCAACTGATATCCAAATATAATCTAAATCATGTTGATTTTCAAAAAGTAAATTAGTACCGTCTTGCAGTACAATTTGTCCATCATCAAGATAGTTGTAGATAACATTATTTTTCCCATCCAAAGTTTTATAGGGTTTCATTGTTGAATCTTCTGCAGGATAATAACAAGGTAGGGCGTTTTTTCTATTAGTAGTTGTAGTTGAGCCACCACAATCCATTGGAGCTTGTAAATATTTGATAAATGTTTGATAAAATTTTCCTGTTGTAGTTGGTTTATAATCAGCAGGATTAAGCGAAACATCATCAGCTTCCATTTGTTTAAAAACTTGTTGAACAACGGAATATGATTTCAAAAACTGAGACCTTAATTTTTGCGCCTTGTTGTTTGCTATCAGATTTGGAATAGTCATCGCTGCAACAACACCAATAATACCAAGGGTGATTAGCACTTCTGCAAGGGTGAAACCAAGTCTCACCTTGGTTGGTGGCAAATCTACGTGCGTTGCACCTTCTGCTATGGTAAAGTTATTTCTAATTTTATTCTTCAGCAAATTTCTTGTATACAACATATTATCTCCATAAATATAATCTTCTCATTATGTAAATATAATTAATACATCAAATTGTCAAGTTGTTTATGGTGTTTGCATTATGTATTTTATCAAAATATACAATTATCCTTTATTTAATTAGGAGAAAATATGAAGGATAATAAATATCAAATAGGGCAAAAGTTTAAAGAAATTCGCAAAAAATCAGGGCTGACTCAAGAAAATTTCAGCGAAAAAATCTGCATTGAACCGTCGTCCTTGAGTAATATCGAGAACGGCAAGAGTTATCCTTCAATGCAAACGGTTTTGAACGTTATGGATAAATTTGAGATTTCTCCTGATGAGTTTTTTAATTTTGAATATTTGGTAAAAGATGCGGAACTAGAAGAAAAAATTGTTGATATAATCAAGCGCCAACCGTATGAACGTAAACAGTTGATGTATAAGATTATCAAACAGTTTGAAGTGTAGTGAAACAGATGGCAGTAAGGCAAGAGGGCAGGCTTTTTTATATTGTCATTCTGAACTCGGAATCTCTAATAATTCAAAGAAATCATTGTCATTCTGAACTGTGGATTTTGGCAAGTGCGCCGTGTGAACGAAGTGAACCCAGCACGTCTTGACGAGAGCTGCGTTGAGCAGGTCGAGCCGCCAATAATCCAAGACCGTTTCAGGGTCTCTTATATAACAAATTTTGCACTTGATAAATATGTTAAAATTGAGATGCTGAAACAAGTTCAGCATGACAATATACACTCTTCTAGGGACACTAGCCGAACCAACGAGCAATGCGAGTTGAGTGAGACTGCGTGCCGAATGGCTGAGGGTAGGGTGAGGGTTTGTCATTTTTTTTAGGCACTCCGTGCAGGGGTGCTTTTGGTGGCAAAAGCACCACAAAACCACCGACACGCCAACATTCACATCAAACTAAAAACTCGTATAATAGCCGAATAACTCGTCACTTTCGTTCCTTAAACAAATTCGGCTTTTGTTGTTTACTCGTTTTGTTTGATTGTTCACTTTTGGCTATTGTCGGATTGTTGACCTTTGTGTTGCGGATTCCCACGTCACTTTGTACTAACCAATGATACATTTGCAAGTAAACTTTCCTCGGAATGACAATATTTATTTTGTTCGTAAATGCCAATAACTTTTTATGCTTAATCAAAATGACGGTAAATAGCTTGCCTTCCTGCCATCTTGCCTTCTTTGCCTCCAAAAGTGTAGTTCTGCTTTTCTAAGTCGACAATACTAACACAAAAATCTCCTCTCTTGACAAGTAGAAATATCTATGCAAAGATGTATCTAGGTTAAGAACATGCTACGAAGGGATGTTGTGAACATGAAAGATACAAGGTTTTATATAGATAGCTTTCCGTATGAAATTGAGCTGACTGCAAGGGTTTGTCACGAAAATGCAAGGAGATTGTTAGAAGCTTGCACAAGTGAAATTTCGATTGATGAATTTACCGTACTTGATACCTTGATTGCGAAATCAGGGTTATCACAAGCTGATTTGGCTCGTTTGATTTTGAAAGGAAAGGCTCACACAGGGCGATTTTTGATGGCTTTAGAAGATAAAGGTATTATAGAACGTCATGTGGAAGAGCGCGGTGGAAAATTGATTAAAGTTGCGACGGTTACGCAAAAAGGTCAAGATTTGTACCAACAAATTATTACAAAATTCAGACCTGCGGTTGAAAAGTTTGACAAAATTATTACAGATGATGATTGTGCAAAAATAATTGAAAAGTTGCGCAAATTCCGCAGTGCAATTGAGGAAGTTAGTAAGATAGTTTTTGAATAGAAAGTTAAAATAATATAAATGAGCGAAGAAGTTACAACACAAGAATCAGTAATGAATTCTGATGAGTGGAGACCGAGTAAAAACCCCTGGATAATAGCTATCCCATTGATGGCATCTGTTGCTATGTACTGTTTGGATGAAACAATTTCAAACGTTGCTTTGCCATATATGGCAGGTTCGTTTTCGTGCAGTCATAACGAGGCAACTTGGGTTATTACTTTTTATTTGATTGCCAGCGGAATTATTATTCCTGCGGTTGATTTTTTCTGTAAATTATTCGGCAGAAAAAATTTCTTTATGTTAAGTATTATCATTTTTACCATATCATCATTTTTATGCGGTATTTCTAATTCCCTGATAATGATGGTATTGGCAAGATTTTTGCAAGGTCTTGGCGGTGGTGCGATTCTTCCGCTATCACAAGCCATGATGATGGAAAGTTTTCCAAAAGAATCACGCCCAAGAGCAATGGCTCTATTTGGCTTAGGCGTTGTATTTGCACCGATTATCGGACCTGCTTTAGGCGGTTGGATTACAGAAAACTGGTCTTGGCCATACATTTATTATATAAATATTCCAATCGGATTTTTTGTTTTAGCGGCAGCGAAAACCCTTTTGGAAGAACCGCCTTATGCAAAACGTAAAAAGGGTGTCAAACTTGATGCAATTGGGTTTACCTTCTTATCTATTTGGCTGGTTTGTTTGCAAATCGTCTTGGATAAAGGTAATGATGCCGATTGGTTTGGTGCACCATGGATATGTTGGTTGACATTTATCTCTTGTGTTGCAGGGGCATGTTTCTTTGTTTCTCAATTCAAGTTGAAAAATCCGCTGACAGATTTGACAATCCTGAGAGATAAAAACTTTTTCTTTGGTACGGTAATTCAAATGGTATTGATGGGCGTAATGATGGCATCAAGTACGATTTTGCCGACAATGTTGCAAAGTATGATGGGCTATACCCCGTTTTTAAGTGGTATTTCAATGGTTCCGCGTGGTGCCGGTTGTCTTATTGCAACAATATTTAGCGCAATTTTTATTACTAAAATCGGCGAAAAACGTATGGTATTTGCAGGACTTATAATTTTGGGTATCGGCGGTATGGCGTTTGGTGAAATTAACTTGCAAATTTCGTTGATGAATATCGGATTGCCGAACCTGTTATTTGGTATCGGAATGATTATGGCAATGGTTCCACTTATTGAATTGTCTTGTAGAACTTTGCGAAACGACCAATTGACAAACGCGTCAGGGGTTCAAAACTTGTTGAAAAACGTAGGTGCAGCTATTGGTACATCGCTTGTTACAACTTGTATTTCAAGATTTGGACAAGTCCACCAAAATATGATGGTTGGAAAGTTGACAGACTTAAATCCGGCTTACACTGAGCGTTTACAACATTATGCAAGTGCATTTATGGCAAATACCGATGTCGCATCAGCTTTTTATACCGCAAAAGGTTTGTTGTATAACCAATTACTTCAACAATCTACCTTGTGGGCGTATATCGATAGTTTCAGGTTGTTTGCGATTGCAAGTTTCTTGATTGCGCCGTTGGTATTGTTGATGAACAGGCGCAAAACAACTTAAAATTTTCAAAATATTGTAAATTCCCAATTTATGTTACTCGACGAGGTTAGTGCAACTCCCTCGTCTTTTTTTAATCTAATATTGTTGAAATTATTTTTTCTGCATAATTCAAATCAGTCAGAGGTAAAGCAATTGTGTCATTTAAAAATTCGCTTTCATAACAACTTTTGGGAAAGTTTTTCCAAAGCTGAATCAGGGTCAAATTACTTTGTGCAATTTTTGATTTTATATTTTCGTTGTTTGGTGAAAACGGATAACAGTATGGAATTTCCTCTGAATCCATAGTTAATTTTATGTTGTTAAAACGGATAAGATTTTTTTCATATATTTTAAACATTTCCTGCCTTGTTTTTTTATCCTTGGCAAAGTCGATTTTTTCTAAATCCTTTTCGACTTTGTCTGAAATTGTTTTTATCTCTTTTTCTTTATTTAGTAAAAGTTCGTTATAAACAAATTTTTCAAAATCTTCTTGCGCGGTTGTTGGGGATAATTCAAGTTCGTCTTTTGAAAATTCTTCATCCAAAACTTTTGTGGTGCAAAGGTATGCTCCATCTGAAACAGGGAAGAATTTACGCAACGAATTGAAATCCGCCATACCGCAATGCGGAGCATAAGAAGCTTGCGCATTGTCTATTATAATGTGTGGATATTTTTTAGCTAAAGTTTGGCAATTTTTTGTGTATAAGCCGAAATAGTTTGTATAAAGGATAAATGCCTCTGATGGAAAATCAACTAAAGGCATAAAATTTTTATCAATATGATAAAATTTCACCTTGCAGCCTGATTCTTTTGCACTTCTCCAAATCGTTTCACAAGTATAATACGGGATAAATATTTCTTTTATCCCGTATACTTTGATTAAATATTTTATGCAATTTCTTGCAAGATTTAATTTTACAATCGCCATAATTATTCGTTATATGCTTCAAACAACGCTTGTAACAGCTCTTGACCTTTCAACATTGTTTTATAATCAACATATTCTCTTGCTGAGTGCATATTGCAAACTGTTGCTAAACCAATCAAATAAGGTGAGAATTTTTCACCGTTTGCGTTTTTCTCATTTGCATAAATATGAGTTTCCGCGCCGGCATGGAATGATGAGATTTCAGGTTCTATTCCAACTTCTTTTGCAACTTTTTCAAAAAGTTTCGGCATAAATTCATCTTCGTTTTTCTCAAACATTGGCATTTTTTCAGTGAAAACAATTGTCGCTGTTGCAATACCTTCATATTCTTTGTTGAAGGCATCAACGATATCTTGCATCATTTCCATAAGTTCGTTTTCTTTGTCTTTGCGCGAACTTCTGATTGAATATGTTGCATGCGCATCTGTGTTAATTACGTTTGTTACATTCAAATCGCCTGATTCAATTCCGCCTAAGTTGCAAGATGTCACAACTTTGTCGTCTTCGCTATAAAAAACACCTTGTGGCATATCAGAAACTAAATCTGCAATCAATTTTGTTGCGTTTTCTCTTGTTGGGTCGCCGATATCGTTTCCTGAGTGACCGCCTTTTGGTGCGCTGATTTTTAGGTCAACAAGAACATAACTTGCGCCTGAAATCAAACATTGACCTAGTGCATCACTATCAAGTACCAAAACGTATTTTGACTTGATTCTTGAAAAATCTGTGTGCTTAATGCCTTGCATTGTGTTTTCTTCATCTCTTGTGAAATGAACCTCTAAACCGCCGTGTTTTAGGTCTGTACGTTTGTTTAAATATTTTGCAAAATATAGCGCATTTGCAACCCCTGCCTTATCATCAGCGCCAAGAGTTCTGCCTTTCGCTTTAATCAAATCGCCCTCAAGGTAAGGTACAACAGGCGAATCATCCCCTACAACATCCATGTGTGATGATAGTAAAATAGGATTCTTTGTTGAATCTGTTGCAGGTACTGTTATATAAATATTTTTAAAATCATCTTGTTCGTAATTTAAGTCGTTTTCTTTGCAGTAATTGCAAATCCAGTCAATTACTTTTTCTTCTTTTAATGATGGTGAAGGTACTTCTGCCATAGAGCAGAACAAATCCACCAATTCATTTTCATTTCTCAAGTTAGATAAATCCATAAGCTATCTCCAATTCTTTTCTTCTATAATAGCATATTATTTCATTATAGCAATCAAAGAATATTTAATATTTGAATAAAATTAATAGGCGGAAATCTAAAAGATTTCCGCCTATTAAAAAGCTTATAATTTAATTAGTGCTTAAAGTATAAATCACTAAAATATTCTTCGTTTGTTGCGGCTTTGTATGCACATGTTACACCGCCCCATTTGATGTTTTGATTTTTGTTGCAATAATTATCTACACTTGCCTCATCTTTACCCCAAAGAGTTTTTGCGCTTGAATTTTTTCCTGTTCCTGTAGCGCCAAGTGGTAGAACTTCTCCGCCTTTTAATATTTCAAATGCGAATAAATCGTATCCAAGGCGGTTAGGGTTTTTGTTTTTGCCGTTGATATCAACAAGTACCATCAAACCGTAATAATTTGTTCCGGGGTTTTCTACGCAGAACATCATGCCGTTATTTGCAACAACACAACCATCATCAAGTAATTGGTTCTCTTCGTTAGTAAAGTTTGTTCCGTTTAATCTTTTGTATGGAGATGACTCAGAACGAGTAGTTGACATACAAACGCTTTCATTAGTTGCAGCATATTTACCACAATCTACTGAATATTTGATATATTTTTTAAATTGTGGGTAAAAACTCCCTGCTGCAGCGTATGTTGCAGGTTCAACAGATATATTATCTGCATCCATATCGGCAACAGCCTTTGTAATCATTGAATACGCAGTGTTAAACTGTGCTTTTGCGGTTCCTGCTTTATGTCCGTTTACCAATTGCGGAATAACCAATGCTGCAACAACACCGATTACACCAAGTGCGATTAATATTTCACCTAAGGTAAAACCTAAACTCTTTTTCAACATATAAAACTTGTCCTCGTTAATTTACTTTTCTATTATATCATATTTTCTCCACGCTCTCAAGTAGGATGTGGAAATGAAGTTGTAAGTTAATAATATAATGAACAATTTTAAAGGGTATAATTATAAGTTTAAAATGTTCAATTTGAGATGCTGAAACAAGTTCAGCATGACTAAAATCAAATGGATAGACCTTGAATCTACGCAGTCGCATAAAATGTGACTCCACTTCGTTTCCCACTCAGTTCCTGCTGTTCAGAGTGACAAAAATAATTGATTGTCATTCCGAACTCGTTTCGGAATCTCAAATCTGGCATATAAGTCTATGTCATTCTGAACTGCGGATTTTGGCAAGTGCGCCGGTGAGCATAGCGAACCCAGCACGTCTTGGCGAGAGCTGCGTTGAGCCGGTCGAGCCGCCAATAATCCAAGACTGATTCAGAATCTTTTCAATAATCATTATTAGGCAACGTAAGTATTGCTAAATTCTTAAATGTAAAAGACTATGAAATAAATTCAAATGACAATTTTTGCCACCCTAAACTCACCTACACCTCAAACCTTTTGTAAATCTCACCAACATTTTGCAAAAAGGCTTGCTTGTCAAAAATATTTTCGATTTCTGTAGGAGATAATAACTTCCTTACATCGGCATCATTTAACAAATTTACCTTGAAGTCCCCATGGTTTTGGAAGGCGTCAAGCGCGTTGCGCTGTACTATTACATAAGCATCTTCCCTTGATAAACCTTTAGATACAAGTGTCAACAAAACTTTTTGAGAAAATACAATTCCGCCGAACTTGTTTGTGTTTTTTAGCATATTGTCTTTGTGTACAACAATATTTTCCATCAAGCCGTTGAAACGGTTTAGCATAAAATCAACAAGAGTCAGGCTGTCAGGGAATATTATGCGCTCAGCTGAAGAGTGAGAAATATCTCTTTCGTGCCACAAAGGAATGTTTTCCAATGCCACGATTGAATTTGCGCGTACAACACGTGCCAAACCGCAAAGATTTTCGCTTAATACAGGGTTTTTCTTGTGTGGCATAGCGGAAGAACCTTTTTGACCTTTGCCAAAGCCTTCTTCAAGTTCCAAAACTTCTGTTCTTTGCAGGTGCCTGATTTCTGTCGCGAATTGCTCTAAAACACTTGCTATTAGTGCCAAAGATTGCATAAAGTATGCGTGATAATCTCTTGCGATAATTTGGGTAGAAATTTTTGCCGGTTTTAGTTCTAAGTGACGGCAGGTTATTTCTTCAACTTTTGGAGAAATATTGCTGTAAGTGCCTACAGGACCTGAGATTTGACCGACTCTGATTTGTTCTAATGCGTGTTCAAAGTTTGATTTTTGTCTTTCCAAAATATCAATCCAAGAGCACATTTTTACGCCAAAAGTCATAATTTCTGCGTGGATACCGTGAGAACGACCAATGCAAATGGTGTCTTTATGCTTTTGTGCAAGTTCTTTTAGGGTAGAAATTGTGCGGTTCAAGTCTTCTAAAATGATATGTCCGCTGTCTTGAATCTGCAAAGCAAAAGCCGTGTCAATTACGTCAGAACTTGTCATTCCAACATGGACATATCGCCCTAAATCGCCAAGACTTTCGTTTACGCAGGTCAAAAATGCAATGACATCGTGACGAACTTCGCGTTCGATTTCATCAATTCTTTCAACCGAAAATGTCGCTTTTTTACGAATTTCTTCCGCTGCTTCTTTTGGAATTGTTCCTAATTCTGCGTATGCATCACATACAGCAAGTTCAACTTGCAAATAATAATTAAATTTGGAATTCAAGTCCCAAATTTTTGCCATTTCTTCTCTTGAGTATCTTTCAATCATAGTCTGATTGTAGCATGCAAAAATGATTTTATCAATTGCGCATGGCAGGATGAAGTTACTTAATTGTCATTCAGAACTTGTTTCGGAATCTCTAATCTAGCAAATAGGTCTATGTCATTCTGAACTTTACAAAACGAACCGTTGAGCTAGAGCGAAACGAGTGAGCTTGTATGCGGGCGCAGGCTGAGCTGGTTCAGAAATTTTTCCATTTAAGGATTTTGCAATGGTTACTTAGCCTAATAATGATTATTGAAAAGATTCCGAAATAAATTCGGAATGACAGCGACTTATTTGTTCAATTAGAGACCCTGAAATAAATTCAGGGTGACATTAAAAGCATCCTCACCCCTTGTGGGAGAGGAGTGAGGAGAGGGGGTCAATGTCTTTCAAATTATATACTTTTACCCTCTCCTAGGCACGCAGTCTCACACAACTCGCGTGGCTCGTTGGTTCGGCTAGAGTCCCTCAGTGAGGGTAAACTTTCACAACTTAAAATTCAACAATTCAGAAATCGATAGACTAAAAGCCTCGGCAATTTGGCACAAATTTGTATATCTGATGTCGGCGTTTCCGCGTTCAATTTCGCTAATCGTTCTGCGCGAAACCGAAGAGATTTCTTCCAAATCCTCTTGGCTCAATCCGCGTTTTGTTCGCTCATATCTTATTTTTTGCCCCAGTTGTAATAATCTATCGTCTTTCATTCCTTAATCCTAAATAATTGACAAAAAATAATAAATGAAGTATTGTGTTTATATGAACATTATAATGTTCATATAAACATGATGATGTTGTATTGGAGGGCTGATGAAAGATAATATGAGATGTGCTTTTACTTTAACAGAGGGTGCTACGTACGTAAATTCGCTACCAACCAAGGCTCGATTTGGTTTTACTCTTGCTGAGGTTCTTATAACTCTTGGCATAATTGGTGTAGTGGCTGCGATGACGATTCCAAATCTTATTGCTAACTACAAAGCTCACCGCCTTAGCTCTCAATTTTTAGAGTCATATTCAATCATTCAACAGGTTTTCAAATCAATGGAAGCAGATGAAGTTTCATTGTCCCCACGTGATTATGGCTTGGGGCAGTATTACAAAACTTTTATGAGATATTTACAAGCTCCTTATGATTGCGGTTTAGGTGGCGATGTCGGTGAAAATACTAAAAACTTAAAAGGCAAGCCTTGTTATAATACTAATTCAAAATCTACTGATGTCTCATATAAAACATTCGATGGGCATTTCGATGCTAATCGAGGCGTCTTAGATGATGGGCAAATTGCATTACAAAACGGTACATTGTTGATGTTTGAAAATATTGGCAATGCTACTAAGGATAGAGTTTATGTGTCGGTAGATTTGAACGGTTATAACAACAAGCCGAATCGTTGGGGATATGATTTGTTTACGTTTCAATTGAAAGATGGTGAATTGAAGACAATGGGTGCAATTGGAACTGACTATGAAGATACGGAAAAGTATTGTAATAAAGACGGTTCAGGGAATGTTAATGGCATTGCTTGTGCGCAAAAGGCAAAAGAAAATCCACAAGAGTATTTTAAGTATGTGGTTAAGAATTTGAAGTAAAATGTCATTCTGAACTGCGGATTTTGGCAAGTGCGCCGTGTGAGCACATTTGTTCAATTAGTCATTCCGAACTTGTTTCGGAATCTCAAATATTTCATATAAGTCTATGTCATTCTGAATTTATTTCAGAATCTTTTTAATAATCAATATTAGTCAAAGTAAGCATTGTTAAACCCTTAAATGGAAAAGACCCTGAAACACCAAGTAGGAACAGAATATTACGTTTCGCTTTTAGCTCAACTCATATTCTAGTCAGTTCAGGGTGACATTGACCTATTTGCTCAATTAGAGATTCTGAAACAAGTTCAGAATGACAATATAAAAATCACGTCATTCCCCTTACTCAATTTCCTTTTACTCCTACATCTTAAAATAATGTAAAACTATTTGGAAAAATCTGATTTTTATGTTATCATTAGTACACTAGAAGAAAAACACTTTTTAATAAGGGGAAAAATATGATTTCAGTAAACGATTTTAAAACAGGTTTGACAGTAGAATTAGACAATGGTTTGTGGACTGTTGTTGAATTCTTGCACGTTAAGCCGGGTAAAGGTGCAGCTTTCGTTCGTTCAAAGTTGAAAAACGTTATCACAGGCCAAGTTGTTGAAAAAACATTCAGAGCCGGTGAAAAAGTTGCTAAAGCTACTTTGGACAGACGTGAAATGCAATACTTATATAAAGAAGGTTCAGCTTATGTAATGATGGATAACGAAACTTACGACCAAATCCACGTTGAAGAAGCTCAAATCGGTTCAGGTGTTAAATACTTGAAAGAAAATATGAACGTTATGGTTCTTACTCACGAAGGCAGAATCATTGGTGTTGATATTCCTGCTCACGTTGAGTTGGAAGTTGTTGACACTCCACCTTCAGAAAAGGGTAACACTTCTCAAGGCGGTACAAAACCTGCAACATTAGAAACAGGTGCTGTTGTAAACGTTCCATTCTTTGTTGTAAATGGTGACGTTATCAGAGTTGATACCAGAACTAACGAATACTTGGATAGATGCTAATCTATCCTTGTTTTGGTTTTTATTCAGTAATTAAGAAGGACAAAACGAATTATGAAATTTGAAACAGATTATATAGAAAAATTAGCAAGAGTATTGGCAGATACCGGTTTGACAGAAATTTCTCTTGAGGACGGTGAACAAGCAATTACTTTGAGAAAAGATGTAATCGTTACATCTGCTCCTGTTGCTGCACCTGCTCAAGTTCAAGCAGCTCCTGCTGTTGCACCTGTTGCAGCAAGCCAAACTGAAACTGCTGCACCTGCTAAAAAAGGTACTCCTGTTACATCTCCAATGGTTGGAACATTCTACAAGTCTCCATCTCCTGATGCTGACCCATTTGTAAAAGTCGGTTCAGAAGTAAAACAAGGCGATGTTGTTTGTATCGTTGAAGCTATGAAGATGATGAACGAAATCGAATCAGAAGTGTCAGGTAAGGTTGTTGAAATCTGTGTTGAAGACGGACAACCTGTTGAATTTGGACAAGTTCTGATGTATGTTGAATAATTAGGCGTCAAGCCGATGTGAAGTCTTGATTTGGCGGTGTTAAGCCGACAAATCTGCGACAACACATATTACTACCGCCGTTGTCAGAGTTGGGAAAGATATTTTTGATTAGAATGGCGGAAGAAAGTTAGTAAGGGATATTTGGAAATGTTTAGAAAAGTTTTAATTGCAAATAGAGGCGAAATCGCCGTAAGAATAATAAGAGCTTGTAGAGAACTTGGAATTCCTACAGTTGCAATATATTCTCAAGCGGATGCAAACTCTTTGCACGTGAGATTGGCAACCGAGGCATATTGTATTGGACCTGCAAAAAGTGCTGATAGTTATTTGAGTATACCTGCAATTATGTCAGCTGCAATGGTTTCTGGCGCTGATGCAATTCACCCAGGATATGGTTTTATGTCAGAAAGAGCTGATTTTGCAGAAATTTGCGAAAAACAAGGAATCAAATTCATTGGACCTACAGCAGAGGCTATGAGAAAAATGGGTGATAAGGCTACTGCTCGTAAGACCATGATTGAAAATAATGTACCTGTTACCCCAGGAACCGGTATTGTTAGAACTGTTGAGGAAGTTCAAGAGTTTGGTAACAAAGTTGGTTATCCAATTATTTTGAAGGCTACAGCAGGTGGCGGCGGAAAAGGTATGAGGGTATGTAATAATGATGATGAAGTTCAATTGAATATGGAACTTTGTCAGGCAGAGGCTAAAAATTTCTTTGGTAATCCTGATGTTTATGCCGAAAAATTCTTAGTAAATCCACGTCATATTGAAGTACAAATTATGGGCGATAGTTTTGGAAACGTTGTTCACTTGGGCGAAAGAGATTGTTCAATTCAACGTAGACACCAAAAATTGTTAGAAGAAGCCCCATCTCCTGCAATTGATGCTGAAACAAGAAAAGAAATGGGTGCAGCAGCTGTTCGTGCTGCAAAAGCTATCAATTATGAAGGTGCTGGTACTTGTGAATTTTTACTTGACCATGATGGCAAATGGTACTTCATGGAGATGAATACAAGAATTCAGGTTGAACACTGCGTAACAGAAATGATTTCGCGTGTAGATTTGGTTCGTGAGCAGATTCTTGTTGCTGCAGGTGAAAAATTGAGTTACACTCAAGATGATATCCATTTAAAAGGTCATGCGATTGAATGTCGTATCAATGCTGAAAACCCAGCAAAAGGATTTATGCCAAACCCTGGAACAATATCTGGTTATTTAGCTCCTGGTGGATTTGGTGTTAGAGTAGATTCTCACGTATACCAAGATTATACAATCCCTCCATATTATGATTCAATGATTGGTAAATTGATTTGTTGGGGCAGAGATAGAAATGAAGCGCGCAGAAGAATGTATCGTGCGTTGAAGGAATATGTTGTGACTGGTGTTGAAACAACTATTCCATTCCACCAAGCAATTGTTGAAGATGAAGTCTTTATGAGTGGAAACTTTAATACTGGTTTTATTGAAGATTTTTACAAACGTAAAGGTTTGGAAGATAAGTAAATATATCAAACTGATTTAAAACTTAAAAAGTCCCAAAATTTTGGGGCTTTTTATTTGTTTAGACCTTCAAAATATTTATAAATATAGGGGATTTGGCTGTCTTTAATTTTGTCGATATTTTTTATGATAACTTTTTTCATATCCTTTATGGACATATCAGTGTCATAGTCGAAAAATGCTTTCAATTCAACATTTAGATTTTGGGCTATTTTTTCTAAAGTAACCAATGACGGGAAACTTCTGCCACTTTCGATTGCGCTTAGAGAGCCTGTTTCTATTCCAATTAATTCAGATAATTTTTCTTGTGTATATCCTGCATTTTTTCTTATTTGTTTAATTCTCTTTCCTAATAATTTTCTATTTTCAGTCAAAATATTTCTCCTATATTTATTAAAAATATAAATGACTTTTGAAATATAAATAAGTTAAATAAATGCGTACTATTGACAAAAGTGTGTAATTATTACATACTATTAATTAAAAAGTAATGATTAAATTCGTAGTTTTATAAAAAGTGTGGAGATAGTATGAATAATAGGTGTTTTGGCTGGGCAAAATTAGAAAATTTGTACCTCAAAAAGATAAGGTGCGGTTTTACTTTGGCAGAAGTTTTAATAACTCTTGGAATTATTGGTATTGTTGCGGCAATGACAATTCCTAACCTGATTGAAACTTACCAAAAAGCTGCTACTGCCCAACAATTAAAAGAAACATATAGTCTAATTACTCAGGCTGCAAAACTCTACACAAATGAAACTGAAACTGAATTCGGCTCATTTGACACTCAACTATCTGAAAAAGAATTTTTGGAAAAATATTTTTCACAATATTTAAAAATTGTAACTAGATGTGAACCGGCAACAAAGTGTTACAAAAATGAAAAAACACCCTTGGGTATTGATAGAAAATCAAAAATTACATTACCTAATTATATGGTCGGTTTATTGAATGGTTCTTATGTTGGGGTACGCACCTCTTATGGTGGGGCGGTGTTTTATGTAGATTTGAATGGCGCTAGTAAACCTAATATTGAAGGGCGCGATATTTTTAATTTTTATTTAGTCAATCCTGATACTATAAGCACAGATAATGCTTGCAAAGCCTCGTTGGTGGCTCTTAAAAACTTTAAAGCAGGATTATACCCAGGGGGATATGCCTCATGCTATCTTCCTCATGCTGCAATTACAAGAAAACAATTGCTCGGAGCATCCGTACATCGCTCGTGTAATCGTCAGACTACCAACATTGGTGTTGGTGGAAATGCTTGTGCTGCTGTTATAATGATGGATGGGTGGAAAATTAGCAAAGATTATCCTTGGTAATTGTTTTTGTAATATAATAAGGATTGGAACTTGAACATCCAATCAAATAGAAGGTATATTATGACAAAAACATATAATGATGCGGTAGAGTTATTGACATCTGTTGGGAAATTCCATATCTCGTTAGGGCTTGATAGAATTTCTAAAATTTTAGAAATTATGGATAATCCTCAAGATAAGTTGGATTGTATCCATGTTGCAGGTACAAATGGTAAAGGTTCTGTTTGTGCAATATTGGCATCGATTTTGAAATATGCAGGCAAAAAAGTTGGTCTATATACAAGTCCGCATATCTTTAAGTATACAGAACGCATACAAATCAATAATTGTCCTATTCCAGATGAAGATTTTGCCAAATATGTTTTTGAAATTTCTGATTTGGCTGACAAAAATGGGATTGATTTGACTGAGTTTGAAATCCTAACCGCTGTTATGTTTAAATATTTTGCTGATAACAAGGTTGATGTAGTGGTATTGGAAACTGGATTGGGCGGAAGATATGACGCTACAAATGTTATCAAAAAGAACTTATGTTCAATTATCACTCATATTGATTATGACCATACCGAGAGATTAGGCAATACTTTGGATAAAATTGCCTATGAAAAAGCAGGAATAATTAAACCTGAATGCCCTTGTATTGCTTTTGAAGGAAGAGAAGTTTATAAAGATGTTGCAGATGAAAAACATTCGCTGTTAATGTTGATTGCTCCGTTTGAAGATACAACAAAACTTGCCCTAAAAGGTACTTATCAACAGGAAAATCTATCTTTGGCGCTTGCTGCAATTGAAACCCTCTTTCCTGAAATATCACGAGAAACAATTGATAAAGGGTTAGAAAATGTTAAACATATTTGTAGGTTTCAATATATCCCAGAAAAAAATCTAATAATTGATGGTGCGCATAATCCAAATGGGATTAATTCACTAAAACAAAGCCTTGATGCGTATTATTATAATCAAAAGCGCAGATTTATTTTTGGTTGTTTAAGAAATAAAGATTATGAAAAGATGGTACAAACTTTATTTGATAGGGGGGATGAAGTATATTTTTATCATTTCAAACATCAAAATTCTTGTACTGTAGAGGAGCTTCAAAAGGTTTGTCCAATTGACTCAAAAGAATTGACACCTGATACTAAAATTGACTTTAATGATGGGCATTTGAATATTATTTGTGGGTCTTTTTATATGATATCAGAACTTGTTGAGCGTTTTGGAATAAATGTTTGGCAATAAGTTAGTTATAGTAAAAACAAAGACCTTGATTCAAACATCAAGGTCTTTGTTTTTCAACTTTTATAGTAACTAAAAACTATTTAATAGCTTCAAATACTACATCAAAAGCTTCAGGGTCTTTTACTGCTAAGTCTGCAAGCATTTTTCTGTTTACAACAATGTTTGCTTTCTTGCAAGCGTTTACGAATCTTGAATAGCTCATACCACGAGCTCTTACAGCAGCGTTGATTCTAACAATCCATAATCTTCTCATATTACGTTTTGTAGTACGTCTATCTCTGTAAGCGTATTTCAATGCTTTCATAACAGCGATATTAGCAACTTTGAAGATTCTGCTTCTAGCGCCAATAAAACCTTTAGCAAGTTTTAATATTTTTTTGTGTCTTTTAACACCTGCATTACCACGTTTAATTCTCATTTTTTATGCTCCTATCTTGAATACTTCTTGTATGGTAACTCTTTAGATACCAATGCTACGTGTGACTCAGAAACGCCAACCATCTTGAAAATTCTACGTTTTCTTGATGCTGACTTGTGTTGGAGCAAGTGACCGATACCTGCTTGTCTTTTCATGATTTTGCCTGTAGCGGTTACTTTGTAACGCTTTGCAGCTGACCTGTGTGTTTTTAATTTTGGCATTTTCTTCTCCTTTTTGTTTAAAGTAGTAACTAAAAAACTATAGGCATACCAAAGCCTATAGCTTTCGGCTGAACTTATTATATTATGTAAAATTTTGAAATGCAAGTTTGGGTTTGAATTTGTAACCGATTGTTGCGCAAAGGGTTCGATAATTTTTCTTTGTGTTATCATGGTGCTATGTGCAGTAATGATATTAGATATTATATAAGAGAACTTTTAAAAATCGCAGCCCCAATTATTATGGGTAATCTTGGGTTTATCCTGATTGGTATTGGGGATGTTTTTGTAGCTGGTAGACATTCAACAGATACATTTGCCGCAATTAGTATTGCAAATGCTATTTTGAATTGTATTTTTACGTTTGGGATAGGTTTGATTGCAAGTATCTCGCCATTGTTATCAAATTATCGTGGGGAGAAAAAAGCAATTAAGCGTTATTTTTATCCATCAATACGATTTTCAATGATATTGGCATTGATTACGTGTGTATTGATACTTGGAGCTATTCCAGTTATTCCCCAAATGGGGTTTGAACAAAAGTTAGTTCCAGGAATTCAGCAATATATGTTTATTACGGCTTTTAGTACATTCGGCGCTTATTTGCATGCCGCATTGAAGGAATTTCTACAGGCTTTTGAAATTGTGGTATTCCCGAATGTTGTAACAATATTTTGCGTATTTTTAAATATTGTCTTGAATGTCATATTGGTGTTTGGATGGGGACCAATTCCATCATTGGGTGTTATTGGTTTGGCAATTGCAAGTTTCTCTGTTCGATATTTTATGGGAATAGCTCTATTAATATACTGCTATATGAACATGCGCTTTTCAAATTATCATGAAAAAGGATATTATAAGCATCTATTACAAATCGGCATGCCAATATCTTTGGCTGTTTTGGTTGAATTTGTTGCCTTTAATAGTATTGCAATATTGATGGGTCGAGTTTCAGGTGTATATGCTGCTGCTCAGAATTTGGTATGTTCATTGACGACCGTTTCATTTATGGTTCCATTTGCAATATCAAATGCAATCGCTGTAAAAGTAGGGTTTGCAAACGGTTCAGGCAATCTATTAGATTTGAAAAAATATTCTTTTGTTGGAACAGTTCTTTCTGTCGGATTTATGGCATGCAGCGCAATTATCTTTTCAACATTTCCAAAACAAATGGTTGGAATTTTCACTGTAGATGACAATTTGTTTAGAATTTCAATTCCAATTATGTATATTTTGTCTATATTCCAAGTGTTTGATGGATTGCAAGTTGCTTTGGCTGGAATTTGTAAAGGTATAAAACAGACAAATATAGTATTGCTTGCAAACTTTTTGGCTTATTGGTGTGTGTCAATCCCTGTTGGGTATACATTGGCATTCAAGTTTAATTTTAACTTGAAAGGTTTTTGGTTAGGATTAGTTTTTGCAGCGATAGTTTTATGCGTAATCATGATTTACAAATTGAAAAGATATTATGATAATACATACAAAAACAAGAACTTTGCGTAAAAAGTTCTTGTTCTAAATATTTATAAAAAAGCACATTTTTATGTGCTTTTTTATTACAAAACGAAAAATAAAAGTGTAAACATGCAACCAAGTGATGCCGCACTAAATAAAAACCAAGTGTGCATTACTGGGTGTTGATAAGACCATATTTCTTTGATTGTGCCTGTGGCATTGTTAATAATTTGCATGTTTCATTCTCTCCAAAAACTGATATTTTATATATTCTATTCTCCATATTTAAGAAAAATCGACATCACCTGTTTGGTTGATTATTAATTTGGTTTACTTTATTATTGAATTATGCGAAATGTTGAATTATTAATGCCTGCGGGCAACTTGGAAAAATTAGAATATGCCGTTAGATACGGTGCTAATGCAGTTTACCTTGGAGTTGTAGACTTTAGTTTAAGAGCAATGAGAAAGGGTGAAATTATCACTCTTGAAAATTTGAAAAGTGCTGTTGGATTAGCTCATAAATTGGGCGCAAAGGCGTACTTGACGTTGAATATCTTTGCTTTTAATTCTGATATCAAACACTTGGAAGAATGCATGGATATAATAAAGGATGCAAAGCCTGATGCAATTTTGGTTAGCGATTTTGGTATTTTGCGTCTTATAAAAAAATATATGCCGGAAGTTGACATTCATATTAGTACACAGACAAATATATTGAATTATGAATGTGTTAAATTTTGGCAAGATATGGGGGCTTCTCGTGTTGTTTTGGCTAGGGAATTATCTATTCCTGAAATTGCTGAAATAAAAAAACAAGTTCCCGATATGGAAGTTGAATGCTTTATTCATGGTTCACAATGCGTTTCTTTTTCTGGTAGATGTTTGTTGAGTGATTATTTTACAAACGGAGAAAGAAAAGCTAATTCAGGCAACTGTTCTCAACCTTGTAGATGGAGCTATAAGTTGGTTGAGGAAACTCGTCCAGGGCAATATTATGAAATCAATCAAGATGAACGCGGTTCTCATATATTGAGTCCAAAAGATTTATGTTTGGTTAAACATTTGAAAGAAATGATTGATGCCGGTGTTGATTCGTTCAAAGTTGAAGGTAGAACAAAGAGTCTTTATTATGTTTCAGCAGTTGCAAAAACATATAGGGCTGCGATTGATGAAATCATGGCAAATCCTAATGCTGATATGGATAAATATTTCTTAGAGTTGAAAAAAGTAGGAAATAGAGGTTATACAACAGGGTTTGCGCTAGGTGAAAATAAACCTGATTCATATAGTTATGATATTTCAAAAGGCTTGGCAGGTGCTGATTTCTTGTTTGAATTTCATGACAAAAAAAAATATTGTGAGGTTGATACAACTTCAAATAGAGAAGATGATTTATTCTTAGTGAAAATTAAAAATAAAGTTCTAAAGGGTGATGAAGTTGAAGTTATCACTCCAAAAGAAAAGTTTGTGGCAAAAATCCTTGAAATTTTAAATGACAAAGGGGATAATCTTGAGGTTGCAAATACAAATGCAGATGTCTATTTGAAATTGGATAAAGAACCTGTGGATTATAAAATTGCATTAGCTAGGACTATAGGAGTAAAAGAGCATGTTTCTTAAACCTGATTACAATTTGAAAAGTATATATGATATTGATTTGTCAGAATTAGAAACATTGGGAGTAAAGGCTATGCTCTTTGATTTAGACAGCACTTTGATGGCTTCAAAATCTGGTTCTTATACTCCGAAAACAGAAGAATGGTTAAAAAAGGTTCAGGATAAATTTTTCATGGCCGTTGTTTCAAACAACAAAAATCCTGATTATATAGAAAGGGTCAAAAAGATTTCAAATTTCCCATTATTGTTCAATGCTTGCAAGCCTCAAACAAGTTTTGTTAAAGAATTTTTGAAGAAATATGAAGTTGACTCAAAAGATTGTGTTTTGGTCGGTGATAGACCGCTAACAGATATTTTGTGCGGAAAACTCCTTGGTTGCAGAACTATTTTGGTTGATTCAATTACGGCAGATAGTGAATCAAAATTGGTACGGTTTGTCAGAGCTTTGGAAAGAAGCTGCATACGTCGATAGTTTTATCTAAACCTTTGGATTGAACTTTTTTTGATATTTATTGCCGTAACGAAATGTAAACATGTTGAAACCCTTGAAAAATCTTGTTTTTCAAGGGTTTTGTTGTGAAAATCGTTACTATATATATAATTTTGACTTAATAAGAATATTATTATATGATTAAAGAAGATAGTAGTATTATTTTGGGAAAATACATTAAATAACTGATACCAAAATAAGAGAGCTTTAATATAATGTAATTGTTATATAACTTAAATCAGATGGGTGGAGATAACGTGAAAACAAATTACTATAGGAATGAGAGTTGTGTAGACAGCACATTTAGCAAACGCGGCAAATGGGTTTTGTCACTATTGGCAGTTGTTTTTGCTGTTGGTGTAATTGCAGGTGGTTGCAGTTTTATCCCTAATATGGGTGGGAATAACACAGAAGAACCTGCTCCGGCTCCGGTAGCGGATGTAAACCCTGCGCCAACCAGTGAGGTTAAAGTCCCAGCAGAAAACACTGTTGATGTGGACATAGAGACAGAACAAGCAAGTAAAATGGTAGAAGTTTCATCAACATCTGTTGGCAGGTCAGACCCATTCATGCCTTCAGGTGAAATTCAAGCGTTTGAAAATGCTCGACGTTCAGCTATTGCAGAAGCAAATGCTCATAATGCTAGAATTGCACAAATTAAGAAGATGAAAAATGTTGTAATTAGAGAGCCTGATGATATCAGCCCTTACAGCTTTAATTTACCGGTACCTCCAACATCATTAGCACCGGAAAATGCGGCAGCTGCAAAAATTACAAGAACCAAAGTTGTTGGTATTATGTATAACAAAACAAGTCCGTCAGCAATTATTAACGTTGACAACAAAGATTATCTTGTACGTCAAGGTGACAAGATTATGGGACAAGAATATAAGGTTATGCAAATCAATCCATCATGGATTACGGTTGGACTTGGTTCAAACATATATTCAGCAAGTATAGGCGAACTTTTCTCAAAAGACGATTTGGATAAAACAAGAAACGACTTATATAATTTGAGAAACAGATTTGGCGGTAGAAAAGGTTAATTAAAAGAAGTAATAAGCAGGAGCAAATATGAAAAATAAGATTAGAGAAAAAATTATTGCAAGTGTTTTGTTGTCAGCTTTCGCACTGACAAATTCAATGACTGCATCATTTGCAATGAGCGACTATTACGGATACGGTAATGCAGCACCGGCAATCAGAACAAACGATGGTGGTACATCTATTCAATTACGTTCAGATGTTACAATTCCTAATGCGGATTCAGTTGTAAACTTGAGCTTGAGAGATGCTGATGTCACTCAAGTTTTGAGAATGTTCGCTGACCAAGCAGGAATGAATATTATTTTTGCTGACGGTGTTGAAGGTACAGTGACAATGGATTTGGTTGACATTCCATTGAAAGAGGCTCTTGATTTAGTCGTAAAAACTCACAATTTATATTATGATATCAAAGCTAATACATTGGTTGTATCTAGTGCTGATTCTGCTATGAATTTGGCTGATAGAAATAATAATTTCACTATTATTCCTATTAAATATGTATCAGCAGTTGCAATTTCACATTTCTTGAACGCTAGTGTTTTTTCACCAAAAGGTAAAGGTTCAGTAAATCCCGGTATGTCAAAAGGTTTCATTGCAGCAACCAATCCTGCGACAAACGATTTGATTATCACAGGTACAGACCAAGATGTAGCTTTGGTCAGAAGAATTGTAGAACAATTCGATAAAAAACCTGAAATTACAACATTCAAAGTAAATCATACAACTCCTGCAGAAATGGCAGCTTCAATTTGTACATCATTGTTCTCATCAATGAGCTTTTTGAAAGATGATGCATCTTCTGGTGGCGCTGCAGGTTTACCGACAGGTTTTGCATCAGATGATAGTAGTGATTCATCTGCAAGCAGTGGCGGTGGCAGCGGAATTACCGTTGGTGGCGGTAAAGTTGCTTGTATGCTTAACCAAATTCAAAAAACAGAAGAATCTACTGGCGATGAAGAAACTTTCTCTCTTGACAGTATTCCGTTACCGGGTATGTCTGTTACATATTTTCCAACTCAAGGTACTATCCAAATCATTGGTGGTTCAGAAACGCAGTTGGATATGATTAGAGAATATATTGCAGCTAATGATAAGAAAACTCCTCAAGCATATTTGGAAGTTCAAATTATTTCATTAACTGAATCAGGTAGTAAAACATTTGATAATACTTGGCAGTTTGTAAGTAAGAACTTTTCATTCAACGCAGGTGGCGGCAACGGTTTTGCAACTGATTCATTGCATCCGATATTCTTTGCAGGTCATGGTTTTGAATCATTTGACTCAAGTTCTTATGATGCAGATAGCAAAACTTATGAAAGTTCAGGCTACTTTAAAAAATACAGTGGCTCTCCAACATTGGTTTATGCTGTAAATTACTTGGTTGAAAATGCAAAAGGCAGAGTTCTTGCAAATCCGAGAGTTTTATTAACAAGCGGACAAAAATCAACAATAGACTTGTCAGCTGACTATGTTAAAAAAGTTACAACTCAATACTTGGATAACGGTGCATCTACTGCAGCTCAAGTACAAAAAGACTATGAAATCGGTGATGATAACGGTATCAAAGTTGATATCACACCATTTATCAGTCCTGACGGTTATGTAACTTTGGATATCACTCCATCATATAAAACTATTTCAAGACAATATACAACAAAGAGTGATACTGGTGAAGAAGAACCGGTTGTTACATTACTTCAAAGAAGAGATTTGGACTTGAAAGGTGTAAGAATCAAAGACGGTGAAACTCTTGTAATTGGTGGTATGTTGCAAGAAACTGAAAACAAAACAGTTAGAAAAATTCCGTTCGTTGGTGACCTTCCTGTAATCGGTATGTTCTTTAGAAGTACAGTTACAAGTAAAGCCAAAGAAGAAATGGTTATCATGTTGACTCCGCAAATTGTTATCGATACGGAAGATGCAGTAGCTAACGACAACATGTTATAAGATATAGCTCGATGCTAAATTGGGACAAAAAGTTATACTAAACAAGAGAAATAAGTAAAGTACAATAGATAAATGAACGCACTAATATTAAGACTAAAAAACAGCATAGATAAAAAGATACTGGAAAGTATTGATAAAAATCTAATGGGTCAGTACCATTTCGTACCTATTAGTGTGAAAGATAACTTCCTATTTGTCGCAGTTTCTAAAAATTCAAATAAAGATGATATCAACGGTTTGTTGAAAAAATCTTTCCCTCAATCAATCAAATTTATGCTTGTTGGGGATGATGATTTGAAAGAATTGCTAGGTTCATTTATTTCAAATGACAGTATAGCTCCTGTCCCAACCGGAGCACCGGCAAATGCAGCAGCTCCAAAAGCTGCACCTGCTGCTCAACAAAACAATGTTCCTGCAGGTAAATTAGGGGAAATGCTTGTTGCTAAAGGTATTCTATCAGAAGTTGATTTGATGAAAGCTTTGGCAGCATCAAAACGTAAAAACGAGCCAATCGGTTCAACTTTGTTTGAAATGGGATTAATTTCCCTAGACCAATTGAAATCAGTTTTGCATGACCAAACAGGTTATGAGTTGGTTTCTGCTGACCAGTTGGCTGACCAAAAGAAATTTGTTAATATTTTGCCGGAAGATTTTATTAGAGCAAATTCTGTTATTCCGATTTCATCTGATGGCAAAACATTAGTTTTGGGTGTTGTAAAACCTATCAAAATGGATGTAATGAAAGAAATCATCTATTTGACAGGTCAAAATCCGAAACAATTATTAATGACTCACTATGAGTTCCAAAACTCATTAAATACTTTCTTCTCCGCTCAGAAAAAGCAAACAGAAGAAATTATCGAACAAATTAAAACAGAAACTCTTGATGATGCAGAAGAGGCAACACTATGGGAACAAGTTGATGCCGAACTTCAAGACTCTACAGGTTCTGTTGCAAAATTTGTAAACCAAATTATTACAAACGGTATTGATAACAAGGTTTCCGATATTCACATCGAGCCGAGATTGTCAGGTTATATCGTTAGATACAGAAAAGATGGTATGTTGCAAAAAGTTTTGGATGTACCTGCAAAAGTTGAAACTCAAGTTATCGCTCGTTTCAAGGTTATGGCGAGAATGAACATCGCAGAAAACAGAAGACCACAGGATGGTACCTTCTCTATTTCGTACAAAGATTGTTCTTATGACTTCCGTATCAACACACTTCCTGTTTCAGGTAAGGAGAAGGTCTGTATCCGTATCTTGGCACCTGCTGTTTCTCTTGCGTCAAACGATAAGGAAATCAAACTTGTTGGTGCTGATGAAAGAGATATCCACAAGGTTAAACAAATGGTATCTTGTCCAAACGGTATCATCTTGACATCAGGTCCTACCGGTTCAGGTAAAACAACAACATTGTATTCTGTATTGAAAAGTTTGAATGATGAATCTGTAAACATCACAACAATTGAAGACCCAATAGAAATCAAGTTGGAAGGTATTAACCAATCACAAATCAACGCCAAGGCAGGTATCACATTTGCATCTTGCATGCGTGCTATCTTACGTCAAGACCCTGATATCATTCTTGTTGGTGAAATTCGTGACTACGAAACTTTGGAAATCGCGATTTCAGCTGCATTGACAGGTCACTTGGTATTAAGTACAGTCCACACAAACTCAGCTGCTGCAACAGTTACTCGTTTGATTGAAATGGGTGCAAAAGATTACTTGGTATCTTCAACATTATCAGGCGTAATTGCTCAACGTCTTGTAAGAAGACTTTGTGA
This sequence comes from uncultured cyanobacterium, assembly GCA_902495705.1. GTDB lineage: Bacteria > Cyanobacteriota > Vampirovibrionia > Gastranaerophilales > Gastranaerophilaceae > Zag111. The sequence continues at coordinate 85,406 of CABUXT010000001.1, read as the reverse complement.
TGATTGTAAGGAAGAATATTACCCAACAAGAGAAGAAGCATCAATGGTTACAACTGACCCTGAAGAGATTGAAAAATTGATGAAAACTCCAATCTACAGAGCTAAGGGCTGTAACAAATGCGGATTCCAAGGCTATAAAGGTCGTTTGGGTGTATATGAAATCATGCAGATTACTAAAGAAATTAAAAAACTTATTGCACAAGGTGCTCACGATTTGGAAATCGAAGAAAGCGCCGTTGCAAACGGAATGACAACATTACACAAATCTTGTTATAACCATATCCTAAAAGGACAAACTACAATCGAAGAATTTGTCAGAGTATTAGGTATGGCAGGTGAATAGGTGAAGTATGACAATTTATAACTATACAGCAATCAAAGATGGAACAAGTGAAATTGTAAAGGGGAAAGTTGAGGCGGATGACCTGCGTGAGGCGCGTGCAGCCGTTCGTCAATTGGGCTTTACTCCTACAAATATTGTTGAAGAACAAGCTACTAAAAAAGAGGATAAGAAAAAGCCGACAGGTAAAATGCCAAAACTTGGCTTGTCCGACCAAATCGACTTTACTTCAACTTTGCAGATTTTGGCAGCAGCCGGTATTCCGATTATCGAATCGTTACTGTTCATTGAAAACGATGCTGCTAAGTTAAAAATTCGTCAGGTAGCGACTGAGTTAAGACGTCAGATTATGAACGGTGGAACATTTGCCGGTACTATCGCAAAATATCCTGAACAATTCGGTCAAGTTTATATCGGTCTGGTTAGAGCCGGTGAAGATTCCGGTGAACTTGAAAAAACTTTGGACCGTTTGTTGGAATTGTTGAATAAACAAGCATCAATCAGAAGTAAAGTTATTGGTACATTGATGTATCCGGTATTCGTAATTTTACTTGCTGTATTTATCGTAATCGTCATGTTGGTATTCGTATTCCCAGTATTTAAAGAAATGTTCGATTCAATGGGTATGCAATTGCCTTGGATTACAAGAGTTTTGATGGAAATGGGTTTATTCTTGAAGAAAAACTGGTATGGTATCCCAATCGGTTTTGCTGCAATTGGTGCGTTTATCAACTTCCTATTCAGATGGAAACCTAGTAAATGGAAAATTGATGATATCGTTTTGAAAATCCCTGTTTTGACTGATTTGATTCAATATTCAAACTTTGCTAACTTCATTGCGGTTATGCAGGTTGCCTATGATGCCGGTGTTCCGATTTTGGAATGTTTGTACTTGTCAAATATGACATTGACAAACCACACACTGGAAACAAGGGTTGAAGAGGCTACAACAAGGGTTCAACAAGGTCAACACTTGTCAGCAGCATTAAGAGCAACAAGAACAATGCCTAAAATGATTCTGTTCATGATTGCAACAGGTGAACAATCAGGTCGTTTGGGTGATATGTTAGGTCAGGCAACAAGTTACATTGATAAACAGCTTGATACAATTATCGATATTATGACAAAGATGATTGAACCTATCATGTTGATTGTTATCGGTTCTATCGTACTTGTATTGGCAGCAGCTCTTTACTTACCATTGTTCGCATCATATATGGGTATGTAATAATAGTAAAAAGATTCAAATCTCCTCACCCTTTTTGGATGGGGAGATTTTTTAAATAAATAGAAAGGTTATTATGACAAAAACAGTAGTTATTACAGGGTCAACATCAGGGATTGGCAAAGAGTTGGTGAAATTGTTTTCAACAGGTGGTGATTTCAAAATCTTTGCAGGGTATAGAAATCAGGACTTGATTTCCCCATTAGATAATGTTGAATATTTTTATATTGATATGAAAAATCGCGCAGCGATTGTGGATGCGGCTAATTTTATCAAATCTAAAACCGAAAAAGTCGATATTTTAATAAATGTAGCAGGAAATGTTGTTGCTGGTCCTGTTGAAACCCTTGATACAGACAGATTACGTGACCAATTTGATGTGAATACATTTTCTCATATTGAATTTATGCAAAATCTTTTGCCAATATTGGATAATGGCAGAATAATAAATATCAGTTCAATGTCTAGTTTTGGGCATTTCCCGTTTATTAGTCCTTATTGTGCATCAAAAAGGGCTTTAGATATATTTTTCAACGCTTTTGCGATTGAAAATCACCGAAATATCAAGGTTGTATCGATTAAACCGGGGGTAATCGCGACTCCGATTTGGGAAAAATCAGTGAAAAGTAATCTTGATGGAATTGAAAATATAGGTGGGTATGAAAAGGAATTGGAATTTATCAAAAATAATGCATTGAAAAATTCGACCAAGGGGCTAGATGTTCATAAGGCGTGCGAATTTATTAAAAAAGTTGCATTATCAAAAAATCCGAAAGCGTCTTATACCTTGGGCAAAGATGCGAAGATGGCACAACTGTTGTCACTCTTGCCTCAAGATTTGATAAATAAGCTAGTGAAATTCGGACTTGAAAAAAGGATGAAGTAGTAGAGAGGTTACATAACAATGTAACTGCCATGCTGGACTTCGGATTTTGGCAAGTGTGCTGCGTAAAGCCAAATAAAAGTCACCCTGAACTAGTTTCAGGGTCTCAAATATAACAAATTTACCTAAGACAAATATTGTTTAATTAGAGATGCTGAAACAAGTTCAGCATGACAATATACCCTCTCCTATGGACACTAGCCGAACCAACGAGCAATGCGAGTTGAGTGAGACTGCGTGCCGAATGGCTGAGGGCTAGGGTGAGGATTTTTCTATTCTTTTTTATGCACTCCGAGGGGTACTTTTGGTGGCAAAAGCACCGCAAAAACACCGACACGCCAACGTTCACATCAAACTAAAAACTCGTACAGTAGCCGAATAACTCGTCACTTCCGTTCCTCAAACAAATTCGGCTTTTGTCGTTTACTCGTTTTGTTTGATTCTTCACTTTTGGCTATTGTCGGATTGTTGACCTAGGTGTTGAATAGCACACTATGTCATTCTGAAAGCTTAAAAAATTTGTGCGAAGGATGAGCACATAATTTTCTTGCTATTCAGAATCTATCAATGTTGATTTGAATATTTGACCATAGTGTATTATTTTTTAATCAAATGGATAGACCCTGAATCTACGCAGTCGCATAAAACGTGACTCCACTTCGTTTCGCACGTTGCTCCTGCTGTTCAGGGTGACGCTTATCTAATTGTTCTGTTAGTTTAAGAAACCCATCAGTAGGTCGTAATTATTTTGCCGATGGTATAAATAAAATATCCTGCAAATAGACCAATTTGTTTGACAGATTGCACTTTCAGGGTGTATACTAAGCTAGTGATTATTTTATTTAAAGGAGCTTTGTATGGATTCTCTTAAGGTATTTAAAAAGTTGTTTATTTTAGACGCACCAATTGCGCGAATGACGTATTTTTTTAATATTGTATTGATTATAATTGTGTGTATGCTTTCTACAGCTAGTATAGCCCTATTAAAGTTTGTAGGTTCTGCTGAGCTTGTCAATTTTCTGGTTATATTATTGAGTATTGTGTTTGGACTTCTGTCTTTTTATTTGACTTTTGTAAATATGGCAAAAAGAATTTGGGACATTACTGCAGATAAACTGAGAGGTATTTATTGGACAGTTGGTTTGTTAATAGTTGCTCCTTTTGTTCCTATCTTGGGTGGAATTGTTTCGCTTGTTGGGTGTTTAGCTATTCTTTTTATTCCAGGACAAGAGGTATAATGAGATATTGAATAATTCTAAAAAAGAGATATTGAATTTCAATATCTCTTTTTTAGTCTGCTAATTTATCTAAAATAAATCTGCCTATTTTTCCTTCTCTAAAATCTCTTAGAATATACACAGATGTGCGTTCTCTATCTGTTGAACCCCCTATTAATAACCAATTTCGTTCTAATGATATATTATCGATATTTAGTTCTTTGTCTTGTGGAAGTTTATAATATTCTCTGAACGCTTTTGCTTGTTTTTCGTTCAATACGTCCAAAAGTTCCTGCGCAACAATTTCATTTGAATATGCATTTTCTGAAATAGCATTAACAAAGGCTAATTTTCTAGCTTTTTCTTGATCCTCTTGCCTCATAGGAATAATCCCAGGGGTGTCAAGAAGTTCTAATTGGGGATTAATTCTAACCCATTGTTGTTGTCGAGTTACTCCAGCTTTAGCTCCGATTTTTGTCTTTGATGAACGGGTCAATTTATTTATAATACTTGATTTTCCAACATTTGGCATGCCTACAACCATAATTCTTGCAGGACGTCTTAATAGTCCTTTTGCCATTATTGCTTGAATTCTAGGTTCTGCCATTTGAACGGCTTTATTAACAATAGATTTTAGGTCTTTTGAGTTTTTTGCATCTGTTGGGATTACTGGAAAACCTGATTCTTGTTCCAAATGTTTGATAAACGGAACCAGTTCTGATTTGATTGTCAAATCTGCTTTATTTAGCAATATTAAACGAGGCTTTTGACCTAAAAGCCTCGTTATATTTTCATAACAACTTGACAGCGGTAATCTCGCATCAAGAACTTCAATTACTGCATCCACTAATGAAAGCTGTTCTTTTAATTTTCTTTCAGCTTTTGCTATATGTCCCGGATACCAGTGAATATGAGTCTTATCTTTTTTCAATTTTTTCCTTAATACGAGTTGCTTTACCTGAACGTTCTCTCAAGTAGTATAATTTAGCGCGTTTAACATCACCACGTCTTAGAACATTAATCTTATCAATTCTTGGAGAGTTGATTAAGAATACACGTTCAACGCCTACGCCTTGGAATACTTTTCTAACAGTGATAGTTTTGTTCAAACCTGAACCGTGCAATTTGATGATAGTACCTTCAAATGCTTGGATTCTTTCTTTGTTACCTTCAACGATTTTAACAAAAACTTTTACAGTGTCACCAGCGTTAAGACTAGGTAAGTCTTTGCCTAAATAACTTTTTTCTAATTCATCAATGATTGGGTTATTCATTTTTGCTTTCCTTTATATTTCTAATCTGTTACTAATTTGTGTAATTCCTTAATCGGTGTTTAATAACTTTTCCACACAAAGTTCACCGACGCACGTTCGTATGATAAATTTTATAATAAATAATATCATTTTGCAAGCAGTAAGGTTTGGATGTTACTAACTGTTAAGACTTAGCTAATATTGTACGGTTAGAGATTCTGAATAGCAAGAAAATTTTGTGTTCGTAAAACTCTCACAAATTTTCTAAGCTTTCAGAATGACATGTTATAAGTAGGGTGGGCTCACTAGCCCAACATTATTCAAAAGCCCCCCTGCACGGAGAGCATGAATAAGAAAAAATGAACCCTCACCCTGCCCTCAGCCATACGGCACGCAGTCTCACTCAACTCGCTTTGCTTGTTGGTTCGGCTAGTGTCCCTAGGAGAGGGTATAATTGACTCATATTCTAGCCAGTTCATTGTTCACTTTTGGCTATTGTCGGATTTTTGACCAAGATGTTTCTAAATTCTTCTTCATCCGTCAAAATAACGTTAAAGAACCTGACCTCCAGCCATCTTGCTTTCTTGACCTCTAGCGTTTTCAAAACATCTCCTTTGCATGTTCATTTATTCATGCTAATATTCACCTATGGGTCAAGATTATAAAAAATTATTGAACAAAAAGAAAAAGAAATTTTGTGATATAAATACAATGGGTGTGAATATTGACAAAAATGAATATTACGAAATTATTTTGTCAAATTCGGCTCACCCTGAAAATTTTAATAATAAAAGGAAATAGACTTATTTCTGCATTTTAATATAAAAACGGCGACTTGCTTTGCAAATCGCCGTTTACTCTTATTTAATCCGAAAACTAGATAACAGTGTGGATTTTCATGAAGTTTGTAGATTCACCTGACATCAAGTGAGGTACAGAACCTGTGATAATTACATTGTCACCTTTTTCCATATTCAAGTTATTAACTAGGAATTCGTTCAATTCAAGCAAAGATTCTTTGTCGATTTGAATGTTGTTTTTGTCTAGTTTTACTGAATATACACTGTTCATCAATTGCATAAATCTGCCAACTTTGAAGTCTGCACAGATTGAGTAAATCGGAACAGATGGTCTGCATTCAGAAATCAATGCTGTTGTGTAGCCTGTAGCTGTCAAAGCGATGATACCTTTAGCTCTTGGCAAGTTTTTAAGCGCATCTGCTACAGATAATGCGATTGACATAGGGATTGGATTACCTTCAGTGTTCATTTCTTTAGGGAATTTGTTCTTTCTCATCAATTCGCTGTTGTTGATATCTTCTGCAATTTTCTTCATGATTGTAACTGCTTCAACAGGGTATTTGCCGGCAGCAGTTTCACCTGATAACATAACTGCATCAGCACCATCCAAAATAGCGTTAGCAACGTCAGATGCTTCAGCTCTTGTTGGCATTGGGTTTTCAATCATACTTTCTAACATTTGAGTTGCAACGATAACAGGTTTTCTTGCTGCATTGACTTTTTTGATAATAGTTTTTTGAACGATTGGAAGTTGTTGAATTGGAGTTTCAATACCCAAGTCGCCTCTAGCTACCATGATACCGTCAGAATTTGCGATGATATCATCAATGTTGTCCAAAGCTTGAGGTTTTTCGATTTTTGAAATAATTCTCAATCTTGAATTGTGTTCGTTCAAAATTCCTCTCAACAATTGCAAATCTTCTTTATTTCTAACGAAAGATAGACCCAAGTAATCAATATCGTTATGTAGAGCAAAGTCTACGAATTTCTTATCTCTTTCAGTCAAGATGTTCAAACTTGCTGTTCCACCCGGAAGGTTCAAACCTTTTCTTGGTTTGATTACGCCTGTTGTCAAAACTTTAGCGTAAACGATTTTGTCTTCTGATTTTTCTACAGTAAGTTGAATTTTACCATCATCGATAAGAATTTTGTCACCTGGTTTTACGTCTTCTGCGATACCTTTGTAATCTACAGGGATGATATCGTTTTCGTACTTGTCTTGGTGTCTGAATTTCAAAGTTTCGCCTGCTGTAACAGGAATTGGTTCATCAAATTGACCAACTCTGATTTTTGGACCTTGCAAGTCTAAAAGTACAGGGATAATTGTGTGTTCTTCTTTTTCAATCTTACGGATTGTATCCAAAGTTTTTTGGTGAGTTTCCATGTCGCCGTGTGAAGAGTTCAATCTGAACATGGTAACACCTGCGCGGTACAACTTTCTAATCATTTCTTCTGAAGTTGAAGCCGGTCCAAGTGTAGATACAATCTTAGTCTGTGCTAAATTCCTCATTTTCTATTTCTCCTTATTTGGGGTTCTTTTTTGGGCATGCCAAAAACTATTTACATTTCTTTTCTATTATATTATAATATAAACGTAAAAGTTTTACTGTAAGAAAAGAGGAAGTAGAAATGAAAAAAATTTTAGCAAGCTTATTAGTAGGTGGTTTCATCGCTTGTGCTGCTCCTGCATTTGCTTACCAAGGTATTGATGACGTTGCTCAAAACTATTGGGCACAACCTGAAATTGCAAGTGTAGTAAGTGATTCAGTTATGACATTGACTGGTAGCAACTTCAACCCAGAAGGCAAAATGTCAAGAGTTGAATTTGTTAAAGCATTATTGAAAGTTTTGGGTAATGATGATTTAGAAGTTAAAACTAAATTGAAATTCTCAGATGTTAAAAAATCTTCAGATGACTATGCTCCAATCGCAAGGTCTCAACAATTGGGTCTTGTATACGGCTATCCGGATGGAACATTCAAAGCTGACAGAGCTATGTTAAGAGATGAAGCTCAATCAGTTATCAGCCACATTACAATGGATGCTAACGTTGATTCTTCAATCTTGTCAAAATATTCTGATGCTAAAGCTGTTCCGGCTTGGGCAAACGATGTTTACGCTAAAACTTTATCTTATGGTATTTACGTAAACCATCCTAATGAAAACGAATTAAGACCAACTGATGACTTAACAAGAGCTGAAGCTGCTGTATTGTTATACAGATTGAGACAAAGATTAGACCTTGTTAAATCTCAATACAAACACGTTACTGAAACTGTTGTTGGTACTGAGCACTTGAACATGGTTAAGAAAGCTCCTAGCCACGACGTTACTGTTACTAACTTGAGAAACATCGTTAAAGAAGGTAACGTATTGGAAATCGCTTTCAACGAACAATTCAAATCAAAATTACATGCTGCAGGTGATTCTGTAACATTCACTAACCCAGAAGATATTAAAACTGACGAAGGTACAGTATTGTTCCCAGCTGGTTCAATCTTCTATGGTTCAGTATTAGATATCAAAGACCCACAATGGTTCAACAAAAACGCTAGAGTATACGCTCAAATCAACAAAGTTGTTACTCCAAACGGAAAAACAGTTGACTTGAACGCTAAACCTTTCTACAAAGATTATGCTTTGAAAGAAGGTCCTTGGATGACAGCTGGTAAAGTTGCATTGTATACTGTTGGTGGTGCTGCTGTTGGTACTGGCGCTGGTGTTGGGTTCTCATTCATCCCTAGCCCAGACAAAGTAGGTACTGGTATCGCTATCGGTACTCCGGTTGGTGCTGGCGTTGGTTTAATCACAGGTTTGGTTACTCCTGGTTTGAACTACAGTGCTAAACAAGGCGAAGAAGTTAAAGTTATCTTGTTAGATGATGCTAGTATCGCGAAGTAGTCTTTAGCTTTTTGAAAATAGTTGAAAAATCCGATTCTGATTATTCAGAGTCGGATTTTTTGTAGCTGGTGTTGTAATTGGGAATTGTATGAAATTTATGTTGTCGGCATAGCAATGCCGACCTACTTAGACTGCGTACCGTATGGCTGAGGGTGAGGGATAGGGGGCAATGTCTTTCAAATGACATAGACTTTTTTGTTTAATTTGAAATAAAAATTTAGCTAAATGTTCTTACATAAAATGGTGAATGTTTATTCTTCGTTTGGGCATGGTTATTTTATTTAAAACTTTTAAAATAATAATGTAGTCGATAGGTGTAATCCAAGTTTTAGATAAAGGAGTTTTTATGAAAAATTTTTTAGCAATGCTTACTTTATTTGCATTTTTAGCTATTCCTGCTCAAGGTGCTTTTGCGTGGACCTATGAAGGTCCAAACAGTTTGAATCCGTTTACCGGTTTTAGGCAATGTAATAAATGTGTGAAAGTTCCAAAATGCAAAAAACAAAAATTAACGAAGTGTGAAAAATTGCATGGTGTAAAAATTAAAAAAGGTGAACCTTGTGGGTGTGCTGCACCGATTGAGTTTGTACCTCAGTGTACAGAATGTCAAAGGGCATTTTAAGTTTTGCATCAGAAAAAAGAAGGTCGGACAGCTTTGCTGTCCGACCTTTTTAAATATTATTCATTACTTATATTAGTTAAATATTGCTTATTGAAAAGATTCCGAAACAAGTTCGGAATGACATTGAAGACTTATTTTCTAAAATTCAATAGCCTTCAAAGCTTGGAAAATCTTGTCAGTGATAACCTGAATATATTCTTGGCTAACCATGCCGTTAATTACCGCATCAGAAATTTGGTAAGCAGGACGAATATATTGTTGAGCGGTTTTATTAACATCTGCGAATTGTAAATCTGCAGCTTCGCCTGATTTGCCACGCTCTGCAGCACGTTTGTACCATCTGTCTTTAATTACTTCAAGCGGAGTGAATACATAAACTTTGACATCCATGATGTCTCGCACGCCTTCATTTAGAACATACAAACCTTCTGTTAAAATAACTTTTGCAGGTTTTTTCTCATCCCCATTCGGGTCAGATTCACAAGTTACAAAATTGTAATGTGGAGATTTGATTGTAAGGCCTTCTTTCAATGATACCAAGTGGTTTTTCATCAAATTAAGGTCAATTGCATCAGGGGTATCAAAGCTGAAACCTGTTTTGAATAAAGCTTCATAACTTCCTGCCTCTTTCAATTCTTTAGAGGTATCTTTGTAGTAATCGTCACATCTTATTACTGTGTAGATACCTTCGGTTTTTGTTTTGATGCAGGCTTTAATTGTGTTGTCTACAAAAACCGTTTTTCCTGATGCACTTTCACCTGTAATCCCAATTAAGAAAGTGCGTTTTTTCTCTTGAACAACTTTTCTTGCAATATTCATGATTAAATTATCAGAAATCTTGAGAAATAGCGGTTGTTCTTGCTTACTGTCTTCGTCTAAAATCTTTTTCAAACTATCCACGATTGAAGAGATAATCTCCATGTCGCGACGGTTTGAGTAGTAATCATAACTTGTAAGTTGGAAATCTTTCAACATTCATACATCCTTTTTGCAAATATGGTAATATTTTACTTTAAAATATTTTAAAGCTCTACAAAAGATTAACCTTTGTAACAAAATATTTCACTTTTTTCAAAAAGATTAAAGTTTTGAAAAAATATTCCGAATATATAAGTGTTGAGATTAATAGGAGTATAATTTATGTATCAAGACGAAATTTTTGAAAACGCATTACAAGAAACTAAAGCAGAAAGTTTGAAGCAATTACAAGGTGAAGTAAAAACAGTAGAAAGAGTTATAGAAAGATTATTAACTCAATTGTTTGAATCAACTACCTTTACTACGGTACGAGATTTTCCAACTTGTGGAGTTTGCTAAAAAATGTGGAGCCGCTTATTAAGCGGCTCCTTCGGATTAATTAAGTCTAAATTTTTAATTTATGCTGTGTATTTGAAATAATTTACTTGATTTACTCCGGGAAACTGTGTTGTGCCTGCTCCGCTAAATGTTTGTTGATAGTACATATCGCTTGAATACGGATTTGCGGAATACGGATTGGTTGAATATGAATTTGCAGTTGTTGAATATGGATTAGCGGTTGTTGTTCCATAATTTAATCCTCCACTAAATCCATAAGTTGTTGGAGATTGAATTAGTGGTATATCATTATTTTGTTGAGCAGTTTGTTCTTGAGCTTGTGTAGTTTCTGCTTGAGTTTGCCCTGTTGAACCTTGAATCAAGTTTAATTGTTGTTGCAATCTGGCATTTTCTTGTTGAAGTTGCAAAAGTTGTGCTTGAACTGATGTATCTGTAGTAACTTGAGTGTTATCAGGTTGTGCAGTTTGTTGTGCTTGAGTTTGAGCAATAAATTGTTGTATATCTGCTATTGTAAAACCATTTTTTTGAGCTTGCGCAATTTCTTCATCGCTCATACCCATTTGTCTCAATTGAGTGATTTCTTCTTCAGAATATTTTGTCGGTTGAGCTTGTGTTTGACCTTCTTGAGCAGCCTCTTGGGCTTCTTCTTTTTCTTCGGTATAAGATTTGCCGACAACCATACCTGTCAAAATATCACCTGCCATATAACCGATAAATGAACCGATACCAGGTAAAATTGCTGAACCGATTGCAGCACCGATTGCACCGCCTGCCAGTCTGGCTCCTGCTTTACCTGTTTCTGCTAACGCAGCACCGACCCCTTTTTCTTTGCCTGCTTTGATAATATTAGGAAGTTCAAATCCGATAGTTACAAGAGCACCGATGAATGGCATTTTTTTACCGGCAGCTTTAAAAATACCTTTCAAGCCACCAAGTGTAGAACTTTTTCCTGCAATTTTTGCTGCTCGAGCACCGACTTTAGCTCCGTTTAGCAATGATTTCGGTGTTGATATCAAGTTTTTCAAAGTTCGTTTTAAAAATCCGCCTGAAACAGCTTTTTTAGCAACATCTTTTTCAAGTGCTATAGCTCCTGCTTTAGCTTTTGTAAATATAGAACCCTTAGCTGAGCGCATTGCTGAGCCAAGTTTTTCAGAACCTGTTCCTAAAATAAGTTCAGGTGCTACATTAAGTGCGCGTTTGCCATAACTAAACAGTTTTGCGCCAATAGACCAAATTCCCATTTTCTCTTTTTCCTTTCCCCGTAGAAATTTTATTTCCCCTATATTTTTATAAAGTATTTTTGAGTTTTGGAATTGCTTGTTTTGTAAACTAATGTAAATAAAAATAAAAGGACTCTGAATTTGACCTCAAAGTCCTGTTTAAAAAGGGGATAAATATGTATTTATTGTCTTAAAATTTTTATTAACCTATTGTGTTGAATTTCATACCTTGCATCATTATGTCGTTGGCATAAGGGTTTGAGTAATCTTCCATTGGATTTGTCATTCCATAATTGTTGTATGGATTGCTTGCCATTGGGTTGGTGTTCATACCGCCTTGGAATGGAATTTGTCCTGCTTGAGTTTGTGCTTGAGCTGTTTGTTTAGCTTTTTCTTCAGCTTCGGCTTTTTGGACTGAATAAGAATCGCCTACAACTTTGCTTGCAATCCAGTCACCTGCAATCCAACCAACAAGTGAGCCAATCCCCGGTAAAATTGCTGAACCGATAGCTGCGCATGCTGCACCAGCTCCTAATCTTGTTACAGTTTTTCCGATTTCTGCTAAACCTTGACCGATACCTTGTTCTTTTGTTGCTTTCCAAATATTAGGAAGTTCAAATAATACTGTTGAGGCTGCAGCAAGAAATGGCATATTTTTGCCTAGTCCTTTGAACAAACCTTTAGCACCGCCTGCAATTTTGCCAAAGAAACCTTTTTTACCGCCGGCTCTGATACCTGCTAATGTACAAGATTTTATTCTACCTAAATTTTTTGTTGCTCTAGTCCAAAATGAACCTGATTTTGACAAATCTTCAACAGCTTTAAAGCCAGCTTTACTTTTTTGCCAAATTGAACCTTTTTGTGCTCTAATTGCTTTTCCTGCAATGTCAGAACCTGTTCCAAAAACTGCATCAGGAAATACTCTAGCAATTCTTACTGCATAATTTGCAAAAGTACCAATTCCTAAACCCATAACTTTACCTACCTTAAATGATTATTTCCAACCTACATATTTATAAACAAAAATCGTATTCAAAAATTGCGTGAATATTAATTTTTGTTAATAAAAGTTAATGGTATCGGTAAGTTTTTGGGGGTTAGATATAGAATTTGGCAGATTCTAGGACTTCATCACCTGCTATAGTGTTGTCTTTATGCAGTTGGACTTTATCTACCGCAGTGTCCCAAATATCATCAACGGCTTTGTCTATTGATGTTAAGTTGCTGTTTTTGCGCAATTCAGCTGTTGCATTTTTCGCTTTTTCAAACTCGTTGTCACGGTATTCAAATATTGAAAGCATTTTTTTGAACTTGTAGATAATACTGTTTTCGTTCATTTTTATAAGTTTTTCATACCCATCAGACAGAATTGTCACTAGTGCATCTTCACCGTTTTTTGTATTTATACAAGATACATCCAAACCTTCAGGACATTTTGACAATGTAAGAATTTCATTTGGGTATTGTTTTGTACTGTGTGAAAATTTTTTTGATACATCTTTCCAACATCCCAGATTTCTGTTTATATTATCAAACTTTATTCTTGCTGTAAAATTTACGTTATTATTGTTTATACCGTTCATAAATATCCCTTTATCTTTTCCTTATTTTATAATAAAAATGCTAAAAATATTTTTTGCTATCTCATTAATTTTAAAATATTAAGTATTTTTATATTAGATTGAAAAAATCCATCTTGTCTTGTACAATTGTTCTGTAATAAAGGAGTATTTGTATGGCTGAAGTACAAAAACGTGTTTTAATTGTTGATGATGATGATGAAATTAGAGAGTTACTTGAATTTGATATAGCAAGCAGCGGATATTTTGTCGATAGTGCAAAAGATGGTTTAGAAGGGCTTAACAAGGCTTTAAATAACACTTATGATATCATTTTGCTTGATGTTATGATGCCAAAAATGAATGGTTTTGAAGTTTGTAAAAATATCAGACAAGCAAAACTAAACATGCCAATTTTGATGCTGACAGCAAAAGGTACTATTGAAGATAAAACTTCAGGATTTGATTGCGGAGCGGATGATTATTTGGTAAAACCTTTTGATATTCAGGAAGTGCTGTTAAGAATCAGAGTTTTATTGAGACGTAATTCCGTTGATGTTGAGGAATCTCCTTTGTCAAATGAAGTTTTGAAATGCGGAGATATTGAAATATTCCCTGAATCTTTGGAATGTATAATAATCAACCGTAGAGTCAAACTAACTCCGACAGAGTTTGAAATTTTGTACTGCCTAATGCAACATTTCAACAATCCTGTAACCCTTGCGACATTGTTAGATGAAGTTTGGGGGTATGACAGCAACGAAGATGTAAGAATGTTGAGAGTTCACGTTGGAGGTTTGAGAAACAAAATTGAAGAAACTCCAAAATCTCCAAAATACTTACACACAGTGACTAATGTAGGATACAAGTTGACACCTTTTGCACAAGAGTAATTATGAAAAAATACAGTTATGGTCTAAAAAAGCTAAAAATTATTGAACAAATCGCAATTGTTTTCTTTTTTGCGGTAATTATTCCGATATCAATTAGTGGATTTATTATTAACAATATCAACCAACAATCTGTCAGACACCAATTGCGCGAGTCTGCAATTCTTGTTGCCAGTATGGTTTCTGATGAAGTTGATTTCTTTATGAAAACCAATGAGACAACTTTGGGGCAGATTGCTGATACGTTGGAGTATTTGCCGTCAAAAAAACTGAAAGATAAATTTATAAAAGAGGTTGCTCAAAAATATCCGAATTGTGAAGATATTACTATTGCCAAAAATGAACAGGCGCTTGAGCAAATAACTTATGAGGCTAATATCAACGAAAAACCTATACTTTCTACCCAAATGAAAGATGGTTCGTTCCTTGTAATTTTGTTCAATGCAAATAACTGGGACAGTCAACTGTTCAAATCTTTGGAAAATGATAACAGGCAAGTCTATATTATGGACAAAAATAATCACTTGATTTCTTCTCACAATTTTAATCCTGAGGATTTTAAGGAAACGATTGACCAACTTCCTGATGATAAAATTGAAGATGCTCCTGTTATGATTGGGGATGAAAAAAACCGCCCGATTGTTTATATTCACCGCACAAATCCAGAATTGACAATTGTTGTTAATACTACAGAAAATATTGCAAAACACGCGATTCTTGATAACAGAGTTAAAATTATAATTTCAGTGTTGAGTGCAATTTTGTCAATGATGGTTGTTATAGGTTTTTATATTTATTACCTTTATATCAACATAAGGCAGTTGTTCAAGGCCGTAATCGCGATTTCTAAAGGTAATTATCAGCGTCAAATCAGGCTTTTGACAACTTCTTTTACTCCGTATGAAATTGTATTTTTGGCAAATGAATTTAATAACATGGTGTCAGAAATTCACAAATCTTATTTGGAACTTAAACGCAAAAATATCGAGTTAAAGCAGTTGAACGAGTTTCGTTCTAATCTTTTAGATACTGTCAGTCACGAATTGAGAACTCCATTAACAAGTATTCAAGGGTACACTTCGCGTCTAATGAGACAAGATATTGTGATTGACGAGGAAACTAAACAGAAATCTCTAAGAATTATCAGGGAACAATCTGAACGCTTGAAACGTTTAATTGACGACCTTTTGACTATTCCTGATATTGAAGGAATGAGGCTTCGTACGGTTAATGACAATGTTAATCTTGATGAAGTGTTAGAACAAGCGGAATTGTTGCTTAGAAAACGTGATGGGCATGAGATTATTGTAAATATGGACAATGATTTTCCTCAAGTTTATGCGGATAAAGGCAGGTTAGAGCAGGTATTTGTGAATTTGTACGAAAATGCTATTAAATACGCATATCCAGATACTCCAATACTTGTAAATATCGAACAACACCAAAATAAAGCGATTATAAAAATCAAAAATAAGTGTGATGTCATTCCTGAAAAGAAACTCAAATCACTTTTTGAAAAATTTGTTCGTCTTGACGATGAAATGACTAGAACCACGCGAGGTTCAGGGTTAGGCTTGTTTATTGTAAAAGGTTTGATTGAGGCAATGGAAGGGACAATCACCCTAACATCTAACAGCGAATTTGGGTTCTGCGCAACAATTACGCTCAACTTGGCAAGTGATAATGAGGATGAATAATGAAAGACTTTATGAAACTTGCTATTGAGGAAGGGAAAAAAGTCAAAAAAGATATTCCTGTTGGTGCGGTAATTGTCAAAGACGGAGAAGTCATTGCGACAGGTTTCAATACAAAAGAACAGGATAATGAAATCACCTCTCATGCTGAAATTATCGCAATCAGAAAAGCTGAGAAATGTTTAAACAATTGGCGACTTGATGATTGCGATTTGTATGTGACTTTAGAGCCTTGTCCAATGTGTGGTTGGGCGATTTTGCAATCAAGAATCAAGACAGTATATTTTGGCAGTTATGATGTTAATTATGGTGCTTTTTCTTCAAAAATAGATTTGCGCAAAATTTCTAATAATCAGAATTTGAAAGTCTACGGTGGAATTTTGGAAGATGAGTGTAATGACTTGCTCAATGAGTTTTTTATAACCTTGCGAAAGTCTTAGAAGTTGTCATTATGCATTGCGGATTTTGCAAAATACAAAGTAGGTTGGACTCACCAGTCCGACATGTAATTTTGTCGGCTTGGTAAAGCCGACCTACTCCAGAAGTGAGCGACAATACCCATAGGTCTATGTCATTCTGAAAGCTTAGAAAATTTGCGTGAAGAATGAACGCATAATTTTCTTGCTATTCAGAATCTCAAACATAACAAATTTTGCATAAGGCTAATATTGTTCTATTAGAGATGCTGAAACAAGTTCAGCATGACAAAATAACAAAGTCATGTCATTACGAGGAGCAATATTTTACAAATAAAACAATAGTCTATACAGCGCGACGTAGTAATCCCCTGCAAGTCTTGTTGTGGATTACCACGTCACTTCGTACTAACCAATGCGACATTTGCAAGTAAGCTTTCCTCGTAATGACGTGATTTTGTACCATAGCCGAATAACTCGTCACTTCATTCCTCAAACAAATTCGGCTTTTATTGTTTACTCGTTATGTTTGATTGTTCACTTTTGGTTATTGTCGGATTATTGAGCTAGGTGTTAGTAAATTGTAAAATACCCCTTTACCCCAACACAAATGAGTGGTAAAGGTAAGCGAACACAATACCAAAGATTGCGCCGACTACAACTTCAAAAGGTGTATGTCCTAAAAGCTCTTTAAGTTTTCCGCCAACAGATTGCAAATCGTGATGATAAAAATCTTCCATCATTCTGTTTAAGCAAGCAGCTGTTTTACCTGCTGCACGGCGCAAACCTGCCGCATCGTACATAATGATTAAAGAAAATCCAAGTGCAGTTGCAAATAATGTAGAATCAAAACCGTTAAGGATTCCAACCATTGTAGACAAACCCATTACACCGGCAGAGTGAGAACTTGGCATGCCACCTGTTGTTGAAAAAATCTTAAAATTGATTTTTCTGCTTTTTACTGTGAATAAAATAAATTTTATCACTTGTGCAAAAAAGGCTGATAACACACCACATGAAATTACTTCATAGCCGTTGTTTGCAATAGTTTGTCTTATTAAATCTAAATACATTAAATACCTGCTCTCTCGCTTATTTTCTTAATCATATCTTTAATTATCTCAGAATCGATATCCTGTTTTTTCATTATATCATGGCACTTTTCAAATAGGCAAGCAAGTTTACATTTTGACTCCTCAATTCCATACAAAGAAACGTAGGTCAATTTCCCTTCTTCCTTGTCTTTGCCAAGAGTTTTGCCCATTTGTTCAAAGGTCGAAATTTCATCAAGAATGTCATCTGCAATTTGGAACGCCAGTCCAAATGTTTGGGCAAATTCTGTTACTGCTTGAATTTTTTCATCATCAGCGTCTGCAATTATTGCGCCTGCGCGCATTGCAAGCTGGAATAAATCGGAAGTTTTGTGGATGTGCAAATAGTGTAAAATTTCTGCTTTTTTCTCATCAGGAACTTCAATATTTTCAGATTCAATATCTACAACTTGACCTGCGATAACCCCTCTAGCTCCTGCGTATTGGAAATATTCATTCAAAACTCTGATAAGTGTTGATGGTGGCAGGTCTTTTGAATATTTGGTAATAATTTGTGGAGCGTAGGTAAGTAGCGCATCTCCTGCCAAAACGGCAATCGCTTCTCCAAAAACTTTGTGGTTAGTGAGTTTGCCGCGACGGTAATCGTCATTATCCATACAAGGTAAATCGTCATGAATTAGTGTTTGTGCGTGCAGCATCTCAATTGCGCAGGCTGTTGGGATAGCTTTTTCAATATCGCCACCTAACATTCTGCAAGTTTCTAAACACAAAACAGGTCGAAGTCTTTTCCCAGGGAGGGTAACCGTGTATTTCATTGATTTGAAAATATCTTCAGGATACTCAATCGGAATAAATTCATCTAATTTGTCATTCACTAAATCAATATAATCATTCATCTGCATTTTCAATTTCCTTATATATTTGTTGTTTTTGCGTGTTGCGTGATGCTTGACGCTTTTTCTCACTTATTTTTACGTGGATTCTGTTATTGTTAAGCTTTTGCGCGGATTCTTTCTTGCGACCGTTGTATTTTACGCGCTCTTTGTATTCCATTGCCTCAGATACAAATTCAATGTAGCTTTCGTATCGAGTTTCGTCAATTTCTTCAATATGTTCCAAAACTCCGCAACCATCTTCATTTATGTGCAGGCAGTCTCCGTATTTGCAAAAATCGCGGTATGGAATCATTTCATTAAACAGCAAATCGACATCAGATGGGAGCATAAAGTCAAATTTGACATTGCTAAACCCCGGAGTGTCAACGACTGCAGTATTTTCTCCAATTGAAATAATTTCACAATGTCTTGTGGTGTGAGTTCCGCGGTTTAATTTTTCGCTGACTTCTTTTGTCCTAAGATGGACATTTGGGTTCAATGCGTTGATTAAACTTGATTTGCCAACGCCAGAATTTCCGCAAAGCGCTGAAATTTTTCCTGTCAAAACTTTTTTTAATTCGTTAAGTCCTTTTTTTTCTAACGCAGATGTGAAAAGCGTTTTATACCCTATCGGTTCATAAATTGAGCGAATTTTTTCAGGTGTGGAGTTATCCGTGCCTAAATCTTCTTTGTTAAAACAAAGAACTACAGGAATTTTGTAATATTTAGCAAGGGCAATGTATCTGTTTAGTTGGTGAAAATCTAAGTCAGGATGTTTTATCGCAGAAACCACAATAATTTGGTCGACATTAGCAACCGCAGGGCGTGGAATAAAGGTTTTTCGCGGTAAAACTTTTGAAATTACACCGTTATCAAAGTCTACAAAGTCGCCTACAACAATTCTAATCTGTTGTTTTTTCAAGACCTCTCGTATTTTACATTCAAATGTTTTTCCTTCGTTTTGTACGTAGTAAAAATCCGAATGAATTTTATAAATTTGCCCTTCCATACAAGGCAGTGTACTAAAAAAAGCCTGATTTTGCAAACTTTTTATTTGTGTCATAGAATGATTGTATGATTACGAAAACTGAACTGGATGAACTTGTTAAAAAATACGAAACGGTCGATTTTATAAAAGATGACCCTGTGCAATTTGTGCATAAATTTTCGGATAAAAAAGATATTGAAATCTCAGGCTTTGTCGCATCATTGCTTGCTTATGGCAGTAGACAGCAATTTATAAAAAAGCTAAATTCGTTGTTTGATTTGGCGCAAAATGAGCCGCTAAATTTTATCCAAAACTTTGAACCAGAAATTATCGGTGATTTCAATTATCGTTTTGGCAAACCTAACGATTTTGTAGAAATTTTTTCTATTCTAAAAGATCTTTATAACAGTTCTGAGGGCTTAGAAGAGTTGTTTGCTCATGGATTTTCGCAAGGTAAAATGTTTGAAACGGTTGTTGATTATTTTTATTCAAGAGCCGGAGAGGGCGCAAAACAGGGCTTTTACCAAATGATACCAAATCCTCATAACGGTGGCGCAATGAAAAGAATGTGTATGTATTTAAGATGGATGGTGCGCAAAAGTGCAGTTGACGTTGGCATTTGGAAATTTATTAAACCTGCAGATTTGTATATTCCATTAGATGTCCATGTTGGTCGAGTTTCGCGCCAAATGGGATTATTAACTCGTAAGGCAAATGATTTCAAAGCCGTGGTTGAATTGACACAGAATTTGAAAAAACTTTGTCCGGAAGACCCTATCAAATATGACTTTGCAATGTTTGGCTATGGAGTAAATAAGGGGGAATAATTTTGTGAACAATAAGGCTACAAAAATTTACAATTTAGGGCGCAAAATTTTTACCAAACGAAAAGAGCTTGGCTTATCGCAAAATGAACTTGCAGAAAAATTGGATATTTCAAGGGAACATTTAGCCAAAATCGAAACGGCAAAACGGACTGTGAGTCTTGATTTGCTTATTGAAATCTCGGATGCGCTGGGTGTAAAAGTCAGGGATTTGATTGAATTTTAGTATCAAGGAGTTGTTATGGTTGATAAAATTATAATATTTTCAGGTAAACAGTATTCCGGCAAGGACACGGCTGCAAAAATCATGTTAGAAAAGTTGACTGATTTTAGGCGTTGCGCGATTGGTGATATAATCAAGTTGACTTATGGCAAGCAAAAGGGGTTGACCTATGATGAAATTGAGCAGAACAAGGCTTTTTATCGTCCTGATTTAATCACACTTGGCAACTGGGGGCGAGAACAGGACCCTGATTATTGGCTCAAGAAGATTATTGAGCAAAAAGGCAATATTATTGTAACTGATGTGCGAGTTCCGCATGAATATGAATTGTTCAAAAATGCAGGGGCGAAAAGTATCAGGGTTGAGGCAACTCGAGAGGTGCGTAGTGCGCGCGGAAAAATTGTTAATGAGGATGATATTACGGAAGTTGGGCTTGATGATGTCAAAGATTGGGACTTTGTGATTGATAATAATTCTGATTATGAGTCCTTGAAAAAGCAAGTCTTGGATATTGTTGAGAAGTTGTGACAGTTGAGATACTTTGATTGCAGCAGTCATTTTGTCCATTTGATTACAAGTTCAGCATCTCAAACATAACAAATTAAAGCTATGTCATTTGTTTCGGAATCTCTAATCATGCACATGAGTCTATGTCATTCTGAACTTGATTCAGCATCTCAAATAAAACATATTAGTCTTATGCGAAACTTGTAATATTTGAGACCCTGAAACAAGTTCAGGGTGACTTAATCAACATTGATAGATTCTGAATAGGATAAAATCTAAGCCAAACAAGTTGGCAAGATTTTTAATCCTTTCAGAATGACAAAAACAGTGTGTAATATTAGAAACACTGAAACTTTAGTTCTTTCAGAATAACATAGACCTCGTAAATAAACTATGGGCAGAGGGATTCCCAATCAGGTTCGTCAGGTTCTTCCCCCGGCTCAACAATATGTTCACCCATTTCAAGCATTACTTGGAGAGACAATTTTAATTGGCGCTTGTAGTTCTCCCTTGCGCGAGCCAATGTCTTGGCGCAGAAAGTAAAACTTGGAATTTCTTTAATCTCAATATAATAATAGGGATTACCATCAAAATCCAAATCTTGCCCTTCAATGAGCGTCCAGTTTAAATTCAAATAATAATCTAAATCTTTGTTTTTTTCGTCCATACTTACTAAAATTAATTATCTAAAGATGAATTGCTTAGCGGTTGAGATAGCATTATGCCTTCTCCGCCGACTACATCAGCTCTTTGTCCGTCTATATACAAGTATACAGGAACATTTGAGTTCAACTTAACTGTCTTAATCAATTGGTAAAGTCTTTTATATAGACTTTCGGTTCCGCCACCGTTTACAAAAGCTGAATTTAGGTTTACAACAACTTTGTCAGCCTGTTCATTGATATTGATAACCTCTGAACCTGACGGAATTTCTGTATAAACTCCGCGTTGTTTTTCATTATCTTTTGGACCTCTAATCAAAGATGTTACGGCAAATCTGAGTTTTGAACCGTCGATATCTTTGTTATATTCACGTTTTACAGCTTTGTAAACTTCTTCGTTATGTTCATTTTTGCCGATAAAATAAACATTTACGTAGGTTTTAGCGTTTGTTTCAGGCTTTTTATCATCAACAACTTCTTCCTGAGTAGAACGTTCGGAAACTTGAACTTCATCAGGTGTGACGTCAGGTTTTGGCATCAATACGTTGAATGCCACCAACCCAACAACAACTATCATACAAAAGCCTATAAATAATAAAAGAATTTTTTGATTTTTGTTCATGATAAATCACCTTCTGTTAATCTTAATCTTTAGGAATTACAACAATTCCGCTTGTTTCAATTGTGTCATTCTTGATTTCGATGTTTTTAACATTAACTTTTGCATCTTTGTTATCAAGAATATGTACTGAAAAATCTAGCGGATTCAAGTAGTTCAAAATGAAATCGATTTTTTTCAAATCCATATTCATGTGACCTGAAACTAATTTTGTATTGTTGAAGTCAATTTTTCCGTTTTTAACTTTCAAATCAGCTTCTAGGACAATTTTGTATTCATTTCTAACAAATGGAACTTCAAATCCGATGATATAGTAGAATTTGTTGTTTTTGATTGCAACTTTTGTTGAAGAGATTTGCAATCCTACACCGTAAGAATTGCTCAATTTGTTAAAATCTTTGATAACTTTTTGGTATTTTTCGTTTTGCATTGTCTTGTTGATTGCAGATTGGTTCATTTTTATATCAAAAGACATTGGCAAAGCTTCCATAAACACGATGTCATCACCAGATTTTTTGATGTAGTTGAAGTTACACAAAGTTTTTAATGACAATGAAGTTAAATAGATGTCATTAATTACAACATTTTGTGCATTAACTGACATTGATTTGAAAATACCGTTTTTCAAATCTTTTGCACTATATGAATCTAAATCGATTTTCAAATTGTCTGCTGAACCGATTTTTAAAACTTCTTTTTTGATAATTTTTTCAACGGCAATTTCTGTGAATGTATTAACACCTGTTGCAGCGCCTACAATTGTTCTGAATTTGCTGTTCATATCATAAGGTGCAACACATTCGTAATTGTCACAACTTGCATAAGCTGCACCGTTAGCTAACAATAATAAACCTAATAATAACGTAATCTTTTTCATAATACCTCAAATACTTTTTTGACCAAAATTTTGTTTTGTTCTACCTTACCTATAGCATATATTCTACCACCATAACTCAAAATTACAATATCTGAATTTTTAAAATCTGAATTGTTGATAGCCATTCCATGTGAGACTCTTTCTCGTTCGCTTTCTGACAAATCGTGAATCGGAATACTTAGCATATCAAGCGGATTTATCAAGTTTTCAACGACTTGCGAAACTTCTGTTAAATCATCAAGTTTTATTGCCGTATTTACTTGGAATTTGCCTGCTTTGGTTCTTTCTAATGCGGTTAAATACCCTCCACACTCAAGTTTTGCCCCTAAATCGTACGCAATAGAGCGGATATATGTGCCTTTTGAGCAGGATACAAGGATTTTTGCACTTTGCGATGCATAGTCAAAATCTTTTAATTCGATTTTTGAAATTGTGACTTTGCGCGGTTTAATTTCGACATCTTGTCCTTGTCTTGCGTAATCGTAGAGTTTTTTGCCATTCACTTTTATTGCCGAATAAATCGGTGGAATTTGTGAAATCTCACCTTCAAA
Organism: uncultured cyanobacterium; assembly: GCA_902495705.1. Taxonomy (GTDB): domain Bacteria; phylum Cyanobacteriota; class Vampirovibrionia; order Gastranaerophilales; family Gastranaerophilaceae; genus Zag111. Next base: position 61,891 of record CABUXT010000001.1, on the reverse strand, counting down.
ATCTTTAAGTGCGGTTTTTATCTCATTTTCTGTCACTTTTTTGTCAAAAGTCTCGGTGATTTCGCCTTCCAAGTCATAGGTTGTCGTGTTTTTGCCAAATTGTACGGTTGCAATATATTCTTTGTCATCATCAAGATATTCAATCAACCTTGTTGCTTTTCCGATACAAATCGGCAAAACTCCTGTTGCAAAAGGGTCAAGCGTTCCGGTATGACCGATTTGTCTGATTTTGGTTATTCTGCGCAAACGAGCTACGACATCGTGAGATGTCAGCCCTTTTGGTTTATAAATATCCAGAAACCCGAATAAAGATGCATTCTCTGTCTTAGACATACTTTCGCTACCTAAATTTATAATAAATTTCTAAATTTCTCCTCTTGAAATTTTGTTGATAAGTTCAGTTACTCTTGCGCCTTCTTCCAAACCGTTTGAATATACAAAGCGAAGTTCCGGTGTCAATCTCAAGCGAAGTCTTTTGCCAACTTCGTATCTGATTTTTGCTGTGCTTTTTTCGATAGTTTCTTTTGATTTTTCTACTTGTTCAGGTGAACCTAAAACACTATATATAACTTTTGCAAATGAGTTGTCGTGCGCAACTTCAACATCAACAATTGAAACCACACCTTCAAGACCTCTGATTTCTTTTCTCAAGATTTCAGAAATGTCACGCATCAATTCTTTTCTTACTCGTTCGTTACGTAATGTCATAATAATCTCCTTGTTACAAGTGATTATAACATAAAATAAATATTTTTAACGACCGAGTCGTATTTCATCAAAGTCAATATAAATTCTGTAGCCTAGAATTTTGCAAATCATTTTCATTTCAGAATAGCGCAAAGATTCGCTTTTCAGTTTGTGGGAGAGTAGACTTTGTGAGTAATTTTTACCGCTAAGCTCAGTCATTTTTCTTGCAAGTTCTGTAATCGTCATACATTTTGACGTCAGCATTATTTTAACTTCTTCGCGTACATTCATAGTGAAATTATACAATTCTATTGACTTGATATGAAATATATTGTATTATTATGAATAATATTCATAAATATAAAATTTATTCATTATTCATTTACAGCTGAAAGGGAAGTTTATATATGAAAAAGTCTTCAACATTTGGGTTTACACTTGCAGAAGTTTTAATAACACTTGGAATCATTGGTGTAGTCGCAGCATTGACAATACCGAGTATGATTCAAAATTCACGAAATAAAGAATTTCAAGTTCAATTGAAAAAAGTTTACTCAGAGTGGAATCAAATCAGTATGCAATATATGAATGACCACGAAGAATCTATCCCAGAGGCTGTGGCTGAAGAATATGCAAAAAATCATAACGCAAAGATTTTTTCTCAAGAATTGCTAAAATATATAAAAGGCGTTAATAAGTATTCTGATTGGAATTGGAATACAAAAGATGATGATGGTAATGTTGGAAGTATAAATGCTCAACCATATAAAACATATAACTTAAAAGGTGGTACCTCCCTGATGCCGTGTGATGCATCTATTTATGGCGGTATGAGTATGGATATTGGGGGGAAGCTTTTTACTTTTGATGACGCACCTACACAAGGTAAAAATGGACCAAGGTTATGTGTCGATTTGAATGGTAGCAGAAAACCTAATACTTTTGGTATTGATATATTTTCATTCCTATTTACGACAGATGGACATATTATACCGGAAGGTCAACCTCATAAAGATAGTAATTATGCCGGAGTTGAAATGGTAGATGTAAATGCTTATACCGTAAATGCATTAGATGGTAAGGATTATTGTACCGGATATAGAATTACTTGTGGTTATTATGCTTTGAATGACAAAAATCCGCTAGGTGCAGGTACATATTGGAAAGATTATATTGGTAAAAAGTTGTATAAGAAGTAATTTATTTTTACAGGTGGGCTCCCTACATATTTTATTTCAAATTAAAAGCAAATAAGTCTATGTCATGCTGAACTTGTTCCAGCATCTCTAATTAAACACTGTTATTTAAGATAAAAGTAGGGTGGGCTCACCAGCCCACCTGTAAAAACTTACAAGCTTTTTCTTTCAACTTCTTCTTTTGTTGAAACTTCAATAATATCACCAACTTGGATATCGTTGAATTTGCTAAATGAAATACCACATTCAAATCCTTGTGCAACTTCTTTTACGTCGTCTTTGAAACGTTTCAACTGGTCAATTGCTCCACGGAAGATTTCTTGACCGTCACGGAACAATACAGCATCTTTAGAACGAACAATCTTACCTTCTGTAACATAACATCCTGCAATCTTGTTAGTCTTACCGATTGTGAATACTTGACGAACTTCAGCCTTACCAAGTTCAACTTCCTTAACTTCCGGTTCAAGAAGTGATAACAATGTTTTTTCAATATCTTCTAACAATTGGTAAATGATATCGTATTTCTTGATTGTTACGCCTTCGCGCTCAGCTGATGCCATTGCGTTTGAGTCTTCTTTTACTGTGAAACCTAAAATCAACGCATTTGATGCAGATGCCAACATAACATCGGCCTCTGAAATATCACCGACACCAACGTGGATGATTTTTGTTGTGATTTCTTTAGACTCAACACCTGCAATAGCTTGTGCTACAGCCTCAGCAGCACCGTGAGTATTTGCTTTGATAATCAAGTTCAATTGAGGAATATCTTCATCGCCTGCAACAGATTCACGTCTGATGTGTGCAGGTAACATTGCCTCTAATCTCTTGTCACGTTCTTTTTCTTTTCTTTCCGCAACAATTGATTTCATTTCTTTTTCGTTTTTAACAACTTCAAAATGGTCACCTGCTTGAGGAACTTCTGACAAACCTAATACCTCAACCGGTGTTGACGGTTCGGCTTTTTGGATTCTTTCACCGCTATCTGATAGCAATGCACGAACTCTACCGCAAGCTGTACCAACTACGATACAATTACCTGCTCTTAATGTTCCGTTTTGTACAAGCAATGTTGCAACAGGACCTTTACCTTTATCTAAGTTAGCCTCAATAACAACACCTGATGCCTCAGCTTTAGGGTTAGCTTTCAAATCTTGAACATCAGCAACAAGCAAGATATATTCTAACAATTCATCAATACCTGTACCTTGCAATGCTGAAACCTTAACTGTGATTGTATCACCGCCCCAATCTTCAGGAACAAGTCCGTGTTCTGTCAATTGTTGCAATACTCTATCAGGGTTTGCTCCCGGTTTATCAATTTTGTTCACTGCAACGATGATTGGAATTTCGGCAGCTTTTGCGTGGTTAATAGCCTCAATTGTTTGCGGCATGATACCATCATCTGCTGCTACAACCAAAATCGCAATATCAGTAGCTTTCGCACCACGAGCTCTCATTTCTGTAAATGCCTCGTGACCAGGAGTATCTAAGAATACGATTTTTCTTTCTTTATCGTTATCCAAATATACTGTGTAAGCACCGATTGACTGTGTGATACCGCCAACCTCTGTTGCTACAATTTTGTGTTTTGATGCTCTGATACTATCAAGTAATGTTGTTTTACCGTGGTCAACGTGACCCATAATACTGATTACAGGAGCTCTTTTCTTCAATAATTTCTTGTCAACTTCTGATAAAGCTTTTGCTTTTTCTTCTTTTTCAAGCTCTTGTTCAATGTATGCATCCAAATCTTCTTCAAGAACTTCAAGTCCGTATTCGGCACAAACTTTTTTGATAACATCAACATCAATAAGTTGGTTTACTGTTGCCATAACACCGTTCAACATCAAGAATTTAACGATTTCGGCAGGAGTTCTTTTGATTTTTTCAGACAATTCAGAAATAGTCATTGCCTGATTTACAACGATTTGTTTTACTTCTTCAACTTCCTCAACTTTTTGAACTTTCTTTTTGTGGTGTTGAGCAGCTGCTTTTTCTAGTGAAATTCTTTCTTGTTCTTCTTTTTTAGAATTGAAATCTTTTTCCTTTTTCTTTCCGTCAGTGCGACGTTTAGAATTACTGTTAGGTGTTCCTGATTTGTTTTCGTAAATTTCTTGAGGGATAATTCTGCGTTGTAGTGGTTTTTTGCCTGCAAAATCTTTACCTTCACCTGTCGGTCTTTCACCTTTTGCAAATTTTCTTTCGCCGGTTGGTCTTTCTCCTCGTGGTCCGAATTTTTTATCATCTTTATTAAACGGTCTTTTGCCACCGCGTTCAGGTCTTTCAGGACGAGAACCCTCTGTTACAGGAGGTTTTTTAGGTGCACGACGAACAATTTCCAAACGACTTACAGGTTTTACAACCTCAACTTTTGGTCTTTCGACCTTTTCGATTCTTGGGACTTTTTCAATTAAAGGTTTCTTTTCAACCGGTTTTGTTTCTTTCTTTTCTTCAACAGCAGGTTCCGGAGCTTTAGCTTTTTTTACAACAAAAGCTTTTGGCTTAGTTGTTTTCTTTACTCCGCCGTTTGCGATAAAGTCCTTTAATCTTTTAATTTGGTCTAATGTAACAGTGCTTGAATGAGTCTTTCCGGTTATACCCATTTGTGCGAACTTTTCTACGACTTCCTTACTGGTAAGTCCAAGTTCTTTTGCCAACTCACTTATTCTAACTGTTTCGTAACTCATCTAGTAACTGTCCTTTCAATTCGTTTGGTAGGTTCGCTTTCAGGTGCTTACCCAATTTACCTTTTTTAAAAGCGGATTCTATGCAAGATTTATTATAACAAAGATATACCGCTCTGCCAAATGTCTTGGAATCAGGGTTAATGACAATATTTTTGCTTTCGTGCTCGGCAGTGATTTTTATCAAATCTTTTCTGTCTTTAACCTGCCAACAACCGATACAACGTCTTTCTGTCACTTGTACCTCTTATCCGACTTGAGCCAATTTTTCCAACTTCAATTTTTGGTCATATTCAACCAACAAATCAATAAGTTCGTCCAATTCGCCATCAATAACAGTCCACACGTTCAAATTGTGGTTCAATCTGTGGTCTGTTAATCTGCCTTGAGGGAAGTTATATGTTCTGATACGTTCTGACCTGTCGCCTGAACCTACTTGAGAACGTCTAAGGTCTGTGATTTCCTTTGTTTGTTTCTGAACTTCCATATCATAAAGTTTAGCTTTCAAGATTTCCAAAGCACGTTCTTTGTTTTGCAATTGAGAACGTTCTTCCGTACAGAAAATCATAATTCCTGTAGGTTTGTGGAAAACTCTGGCTGCGGTTTCAACTTTGTTTACGTTTTGACCGCCGGCACCGCCTGACCTTGCTGTTGTGATTTCAACATCGTTCATATTCAAATTAACTTCAACATCATCAACCTGTGGCATAACTGCAACGGTTGCAGTTGATGTGTGAACACGACCTTGAGATTCGGTTGCCGGAACTCTTTGAACTCTGTGAACTCCTGATTCGTATTTTAGTCTTGAATAAATGCTGTCACCTTTCATTGAGATGATAACTTCCGAAACACCGCCTGCTTCGCAATCGGTTTTGCTCAAAATTTGAGTTTGCCAACCCATTTTGTCAGCATATCTCAAATACATACGCATCAAATCGCCTGCAAAGATGTTTGCCTCATCTCCACCGGCTCCGCCACGGATTTCAAGCATAATATCTTTATCATCCATTGGGTCACGAGGAAGTAACAAAACTTTCATTCTTTCTTCATATTCAGGAATTTTTGCCTCGTTTTCTTCCATTTCGGCTTTCAAAAATTGACGCATTTCTTCGTCTTTTTCTTCATGCAACATTTGTTTTGCATCTTCAATGGCTTCTGTTGTCTTTTTCCATTCGTAATAAAGGTTTACGGTTTCTTCCATAGATTTTCTTTGTTTAGACAGGTCTCTAAACTTGTTGTAATCCTGAATTACGGCAGGGTCTGACAATGTCTCGCCTAATTCTTTATATTTCTTCTCAATTTGAAGAATTTTATCTAACATATCTTTCATACGTAGATAATAACAAGAACATGATTTTTTTACAAATTACGTTCCAGTTTGATGGAATAGCCGCAAATTTTGCAAATTTTTTGAAATTCTTCAAGTTTTAATGCGTTGCGTCGGATTTTGCAAGAAAACGTGCTTTGGGGTATTTTTTCACCATTTTCTTTTTTCAGGTCTTCTAACAGCATTTTTTGCGTAATGTGCCCTTTTGCCATTACAAGACGCATAATTTCATCATTGTTCCAATCCGTGATGTTCATACCAATGAGTATAATTTATCGCGAATATAATTCAAATAATGTATTCTAATATTTAATAATTCGATATAATATTGAAATATGCAATAATATGTAAAAAGAATTTAGGAGGAAAAATGAAAAATTTATTTAAAAGAAATAGGCTAGGATTTACGTTGGCAGAAGGTGCTACGCACGTAAATTCGCTACCAGCCAATGCGCGAATTGGTTTTACATTAGCGGAGGTGTTAATCACGCTAGGGATTATCGGTGTTGTTGCTGCGATGACGATTCCGACATTAATGACTAATTTAAAAGCCCAAAAGTTGCGTTCGCAATTTTTGAGGTCATATTCCCTTGTTCAGCAGGCATTTAAACACATGGAAGCAGATGATGTTTCGCTTAATCCGAAAGATTATCCGACAAGAACTTTTTACAAAACTTATATGAATTATTTCACAGGGACATCTGATTGCGGATTTTATGGTGAAAAATGTAAAGGTTCAGCCGGTACTGCTTATACAGGAATGGATGGCACAAATGGCAGTTCAGAAGATAAAAAGATTTCAATTTTGGATGATGGACAATTTTTGTTAAAAGACGGAACTTTGATTATTGTTGAAAATGCAAGTCAAGGTGTTTGGGTGCATGTGGATATCAATGGGTACAAAAATCCGCCAAATGTTTTTGGGTATGATTTGTTTACTTTTGAGTTCAGGGATGGAGAACTGAGAACAATGGGAGATGCCGAGACTCAATACTCTGATTTGAATAAATATTGTAATTTTACAGGAACGACGAAGTTTAATGGTATTGCCTGCGCCCATTATGCCAAGTCCGATTCTGAATATTTCAAACGAGTTGTGAAGGATTTTAAGATTAAGAAGTAGGTATTGGTCGGAGGGCAGGAAGGCTGGATGGCAAGATGGCAGGCTATTTTTCCTATTCATAATCTATCAATGTTGTCACCCTGAAACAAGTTCAGGGTGACATAGACCTTTTGTTTTGGCATTGCTATGCCGACTTTCCTAAATATTTCGTAAAACAAAAGGCGGTAGTGATGTTACCGCCTATTAACCAGATTTACACTATGTAAGTGTTCAGAAAGGATTTTTGTTCCATCCTAGATAGGATGTGTGGTTAGCCCTCACCAAGATTTAAATGTGAGAACTGTACAATTTTGTTTTTACCGCGTTTTTTAGCATTGTATAATGCGTGTTCTGCGTATCTGATGATTGTATTTGCATCTTCTTCCGTGTCAGGTAAGCAAGGGAATGTTGCAATACCACCTGAAATTGTGATAGGGTGGCGTTCTTCTTCGCCTGCAGGAATAAATTCCATTTTTTCAATATCTTTACGGAATCTTTCAGCAAATAAAAATGCGTTATCTTCTGATGTGTTTGGAAGAACTACGATAAATTCTTCATCGCCATAACGAGTAATGATATCTTCTTTTCTGATTAATTGTTTTAATTTATCAGCGATAGAACGAAGTAAAACATCTCCCCATTCATAACCATAGATATCGTTTACAACTTTGAAAAAGTCTAAATCAAATAATAACAAAGATAATGGTGTTGAATAACGTTTAGCACGAGAAATTTCTTGTTCCATACGTTCTAACAAGTATCTTCTGTTATGTAATCCTGTTAATTCATCGGTTGTAGAAAGAGTTTTTAATTTGTCTCTCAATTCTTTGATTTTCAACATGTTTTTAACACGTACAATCAACTCTTGGTTATCAACAGGAGTTTTGATGTAATCAAATGCAACTGCACGAACTGTTGCACCTTTGAAAGTCTCTCCGATGAACAAAATCGGAAATTTGAACTTTGTAACCATAAGTACATCTTTGATATTCGGAACGCTTTCCACGATGATAACTCCGGGGTTCAAAGTTTCGTAATCTTTTATATTCGCAGCATCTTCCAATCTAACGTTAGAGTCTTCAATGTTTGAAACAACATCAGCAATAGCGGAAGATTTTTTATCTGTGTAAATTATAATATTCTTCATAACCTTTCCTTTCTCTTACAAAGTAGCATATCAAACACATAGGGGCAAAATCGTTACGTTTGTTAATATTTAAAATCAACTAAAAAGATGGGTGGTTTTTCGGCTATTGATGTTAGAATGAGTATTATTTTATTTATGGTGGTAAATTATGGATTTTTCGGTACAAAATAACAAAGAGAGAGATTTTTTTAAAAAAGATTTTTCAAGTGTAAAAGAGTTGCTAAATCGAGTGCGTGTGGCATTATTAACAGGCGGAAAAGTTTCAATAAAAGATTTGGAACTTGGCGGAATTATTGATTTTGTAAAAGGGCAAACTTTTGTTTATATCTCATTGTTTCAGGAATTTAATTCGCCAATCAGGTGGGGTTCTTGCAGGGCTAATCTTGAAGATACAATAAACCGTGATATTGAAAAGCTGAGAGGATACAAAACTTTTGGAAATTTTGATATAAAAAATAGCGAAAAATGCAGAATTATGCTTGAATATGTCACAGAACAGACTCCTGTTGATATTGGCAAAATCGTAAAAGATAAGTTTACCGACTCTCGTTTTGAACCGGGGATTACAGGAATAAAAGTGATTTTGCAGAATAATGCGTATTTATATATGCCGACTGATGCGTGGGTGTTTAGCCAAATGACTCTATCCTTGGCATTTAATACTATTTTGCGAAAAACTTATATAAAAGATATGACAAATCGTATTTCTGAGCGCATTGCAATTTTGCGAAAAACTTCTCACGAATGTTATTTAATAAAAAGTCACACCTTTGTAACCTATCGTGATGAAGTTTTACCTTTGTATCGCGGAAATGTTTTATATGAATATTCTCCTGAAGAGATTAAAAATCAAGCTTTAGCAGGTGCGGATTGGACATTAAAATACCAAAAAGAAAACGGGCAATTCTTATATTATTATGATGCAAAAGAGGACAATTACGTCGACCATGAGCATCCAGAACGCCCTGCAGATAACCTTTATTACAACGATTTGAGACACTGTGGCGGTATTGTTACTCTAATCAGGGCATATCAATTAACAGGTGATAAAAAATATTTAGATGGTGCGAAAAAAGGTTTAGATTTCAGCGTTACTTTAACCAAAGAACACGACTACAACGGCAAAACAGCAGGCTATATTTTTTATAATAAGAAAGCAAAACTTGGCGGTACTGGCATGATTCTTGTTGCAATGATGAAATACCGCAATGAAACCAACGACAAGTCTTATGATGAATATATCAAAATGTACACAAGACATTTGCTGTCTCGGATTTATAAAACAGGCGAAATTTTAGGTTATTATATTCACCCAAAATTCCAAAACGGTCAACCGCTTGTTGATATGACCGATGAAGAACGCCGAGACACATTCTCTTTCTATTACCCTGGGGAAGCCTTGTTGGGGTTAGGTTTGGTCGCTAATTATTTTAAAGAAGATGATGACCTAACAAAAGAAGTCTTGGAAAAAGGGCGTTTGGCGCTTGATTGGATTGTTGATGAAAGACCAAAGATTTATGCTGATTTATTCACGGCACTTCCATCTGATGCGTGGTTAATGCAGGCGATAGAAGAATGGGCAACAAATCCTGAATTTAGAAAAGAAAATTATATAAATTTTGTCCTTGGTGATGCTCAAACTATGATGGAGCACACGTATACAAAGGATGATTCTCCATATATTGATTATGAAGGCGGCTATTATTACAACTACGGTGACCACTTCTATCCTGACGGTTCGCGCTCAGAAGGCTTGGTTGGTGCATATTATTTGGCGAAAAAACTTGGTATGGAAGAAAAAGCCCAAATGATTTTGGAATATTGCAGAAAAACTGCGCTGTCACAAATGTTGTTATTTAACAGTGACAAAAACAACTATGCTCACAAAAACCCTGAAAAATCCAAAGGCGGAATCAGGTTCAAAGCGACAAGACAGTGGATTAGAGTGGATTCAATCCAACACGTAGCTTGTTTTTACTTTAGATTATATTTTGCAGAAAAAGGAATTTCCGCGAAGTAGGTTTTTATGCTGTCACGGTCTCAAATAAAACACTAAGGTCAATGTCATTCTGAACAGCGGAATGACAAGTAATTTATTTTAGTCATGCTGAACTTGTTTCAGCATCTCAAATAAAACATATTATTCTTAGGCAAAACTTGCAATATTAGAGACCCTGAAACGAGTTCAGGGTGACAATTAGAGTAAAATCAACATTGATAGATTCTGAATAGCAAGAAAATTATGTGTTCGTGCCCTCACACAAATTTTCTAAGCTTTCAGAATGACATAGAATTATATGCTTAGTAATTGTAGGGTGGGCTCACCAGCCCACCTTTATCACTATGTCATTCCGTAGTTCCGTGTGACAAAATTTTTGAATGTTACAAATTCTTAACAAACTCCCTCAATTTCTTAAAGTTTCCACCCAAATACGCCGTAAACATGAGTACGATACGAAAATGATTGAAAGGAATTGTTAAGCACTATGGGTATGGCAGCATCACAAGCCAGATTGTTAAGCATAACTGCAAGACTCTCAAACAATGAGATGGAACAGCAGTCTATCGCTTACTCTAAGCAACGTCTTTCTGATAATTCAGAACAGATTAACGATGCTTACTTAGATGCTTTGAACAAAACTAAATATCAAGTTTTGACAGGTTATAACAATTCTGAAGCAAATTATGCTGATTTAACTTACAATCAAATTACAGGCTGCAACACTGTTGCTAATGGCAAACAATATCTTGTTAAAGATAAAGAAGGCAAAGTTTTGGTAAATTCTACCATTGCAAAAGCTTACGAAAAAAACAACGGTGATTTTAACAGATTTTTAAGAGATTTAGAATACACTCAATCTGATATTGATGTTTCAAAAGTAACAGAATCAAAAGAGGCTGTTCACGAAGCTTGGGATAAATATTTGGCATCAGTTGGTAAAAGTATCAACGACAACGATGGCGAACACATTTTAAATTTTGGATATACATCATTCAGCAGTGATTCTTATGACGGATATCCTACTTATGATACCGCTTATGCAACAAAAGACGGTCAAAATATTGACTTGTTCAAAGATAGCAATGGCTACTACAAAGAAAGATATGCATTAGAAGCAAGAACTGTTGAAAATGATGATGGAACAACTTCAACTGTTGTATGTTACCAAACTGAAGACCAACAAGGTACAGATGATTATCAGGTTGTAGATGGCGTAAAATATAACACTGAAACTAAAAAATTCACTTACAAAAACCAAGAAGGTACTGAGGTTGAAGTTGATGCCCTTTATGCTGACCCTAGTGAAAATTTAATCAGTGAAAGCTACAAAAACTACCTTACAAAACAAGCTGACGGTTCTTATGTTTCAGAAGGCGGAACAAGCTACGATGTTACAAAATCATCAAAAGCATTGAATTTTGAAGGTACAACAACTGCACAACGTGAATTATATGACTATGCAGTAGCAATCACAGAAGCTTATTATAATGACAAAGTTTCAGGTACTTCTCAAAATCTTAAATATGACAAAGAAATGGTTAATTACTACAAAAACATATTTAATGAAATGAGAGCAAACGGTTTCACCACAACTAAAAATGAAACTAATTTGAAAGAATATGACTGGTTTGTAAAACAATTGAAAGCTGGCAACTTGGTATTGTCATACTATTCAACTTCTGAAAAATCATTCATCAATACAACATTAGACGATGATTCTTCAATCACAGAAAAAGAAGACAAATCAGCAATGGCAATAGCTGAACAAGAATATCAATCAAGAATGGACAAATTGGAAAGCCAAGACAAACAATTTGACTTGCAATTGAACAAACTTGAATCAGAACACAACGCATTACAAACTGAATATGATTCTGTTAAGAAAGTAATCAGCAACAATGTTGAAAAATCATTCAGTATTTTTAATGCATAAGACAGATTAACAATTTATTATTTATATTTTCCCCTACAATTATTTTTCGTAACTTTTCCCTACCGCTGTTTCAAGCGGTATTTTTTTGTCCTCACCGGACGGGGTATTATGCCACCAACCATGGTGTGTTTTGTTCTGCAATTGCGCTCCGCGGGGAACCGCCAATAAGCCGAGCGTTGCCGTTTAATGCCGAGCGTGATTTTTTATCGTCATTCTGAAAGCTTAGAAAATTTGTGTGAGTGTACGAACACATAATTTTCTTGCTATTCAGAATCTATCAATGTTGATTTAAAAATTTGACCACAATGCATTATTTTTTAATCAAATGGATAGACCCTGAATCAGTCTTGGATTATTGGCGGCTCAACGCAGCTCTCGCCAAGACGTGCTGGGTTCGCTACGCTCACACGGCGCACTTGCCAAAATCCGCAGTTCAGAATGACATAGCCTCAAGTGTTTAATTTCTCAAAGTAGGGTCGGCATTGCTATGCCGACAACGTAATATTTAGTGGTGGGCTGGTGAGCCCACCCTACATTAAAAATTGCTTTGAATGGCAAACCCTACAACTTATTCAATTCAGAAATTGTTGGGTCGAGGAGTCTTCTGCCAACATTTTCAAATGAAATTGAGCAAAGAGTCTTGTTTCCGTATTTGATAATTTTTTCAACTACCCCACGACCGTATCTTGGGTGGGTAACACTATCACCTTGTTGAAAATCGCCGGACTCTTTTTCAGGTTCCTGTTCTGCCGGATATACCGGAACTACCGGTGTTTGCTCTTCAACATACGGTGATTCTTGGTAATCATCTGTGATTTCAGGCTCTTGTTCATCAAACATTCCTGATGGTTGAGCGATTTGGTTATCGTCAATAAAATTCAAATCATCTTCTGTTAGCGTTGTGTCATCTTGTTCCAACGCATCTTCTGTTAAATCATCTTCTTCAGATAACATATCAGAAAAACTATGCAAATCTTCAGGTTCAGGCAGTGGTTCAAGTTCCAAATCGTCTTCTGTAAGATTTGGCTCTTCTTCGCTAATAGGTTCATCATCCAAAATATTTGAAATCGGTTCTACAATATTTTGATTATTTTCTTCCGGCTGTTCTTGCGGAAGTTCAATTGCAGGTTCATCAATAATACCTGATTCTTCAATTTGCGGAACTTCTTCATCTATCACGGTTTCTTCTTGAGAAAAATCAGAAATTTCTTCCTGTATAGGTTCAGGGGCTACCGCGATTTCCTCTTGCTCAATTGGCATTTCCTCTTGAGCTAATTCCGGAGCGAAGTTTACAGGTGTTTGGTTTCCGTTTTCATCGGTTTTAACAAGTTGCATATTATCGCTGACAGGAACAAATTGATATTTGTCGCCCAAAACATCTTCCAATGTCAAATCCAGGTCTAAATCGCTCATATCAACGATAAATGGGATTCCTTGTGTCAATTTGCCATAAGCGATACATTCATCAGGATTTAATTTGTTTAAGAATGTATTATATGCGGCAAAATCGTGATTCATGTCGTTTGGTGTGAACAACAAAATGTTTTGCGCGTGTTGTTTAAGTTCTTGTGCGTATTTGTAAGAAGAACTTACTAGGATTGTTGTAAACACGTGGTTATTATTTATAAATTGTTTTAATAATTTTTTGTCAGAATTGCTGTCTGTCAGTGGTGCAAAGAAATAAATATATTTTTCATATTCTGTCAATGCTTGGTGAATAAATGACATAACCTCTTTTTGTAACGGTTCATTTATATCTTTCAGGTCAATAATTGAACAATTCTTTTCGTTTAATTTTTCTTTAAATGCCAAAACTTCTTCTTTAGTGTTAGCGAAAACATTCGCATCTCTGTATTTTAGCAATTTGTTTTTTAATAATGCTAATTCCGGCATTTGAATATCTTTGTATTGATTAGCAACAACGTCAACAAAGTTGTCAATCGGCAAAAATTCAAAATCAAGAGTTTTGATATATTGTTGAACGGCATAAAAAATATCTTGAATAACCGCTTTGGTTGATGCGTCTACTTCTGCCAATTCGTATTCAAAAATATAGTCAATCATTTTTGAATTAAGCGGAAGTTTAAAATCTTTAGTGAACACGATTTTAGGATAATCTTCAAACAAGTTGCAAGTATCGACAATAACGCTTTTTTCCTTCATTTGGAACAACTGTCTTACACAGTTTGAAATAAAAGTTTTTTTGTTGGTGTCTTTTTCTACAAAGATTGTAAAATTTCTTTCAAAAACAGAGATATCAAGGCTTAACATTTCATCTTGTTGTGCAAGATTACCTATTTTGACAGGTGTTTCAACAGGCAAAAGATTCAACAATTCTTCTGCAGCCAAAAATGACAATTCAGAATCCATATTCGGAACAGAACCGTCATAATTATCAACAACGCCGTCAGGAGTGAATGTGAACAACAATTTTGCGATTGCGTAGTTGTTTACCGTGTCAGATTTTAAGTTGACAAATTGGGCAACATAAGATTTTTCATTTGAACCTAAGATGATGAATCTTCCAAGTATCGGATTTTCAGTTTCAGCATAAGATAACTTCACTAAATTATTCTTAATTTCAAGTAATTTCATTTGTGCCCTCTCTGTTTTTCCTCAATTGTACCATAAAAGTTAAGAAATATAACAACTTGCAAACTTACTTAATACAAAGCTCGTCTTCCAATTTGTTGTAAATATCAATAGTAATCGGACAAATTTTCAAATCTCTATCGACAAGGCTCTTGATAGTTTGTCTGTAACATTGGAGCAAAGCTTCATTTAAGCCGTTTTTCCCTTGCAATTTGTCGCGGATTGGCTGAGCGTGTTCAGGTTCTCTTGTGCGAGTTTCTATTTTGTCGGCAAGGAAAATTATTTTTTCAAAATCGCTCATTTCGACTTTGCCGATGGTGTGCCATCTGATAGATGATAGAATTTCTTTATCTGTCACGCCAAAATCTTTTTCTGCAACAAAGGCGCTAACAGGTGCGTGCAAAGTTTTGTAATTCATTTTTTCGATATCTTCCACATCCAAGTGATTATCTTCAATCATAGATAATAATTTTTCTGTTGAAAAACATTTAGCGCAATCATGCAGCAAACCTGCAACATAGGC
This sequence comes from uncultured cyanobacterium, assembly GCA_902495705.1. Classification (GTDB taxonomy): domain Bacteria; phylum Cyanobacteriota; class Vampirovibrionia; order Gastranaerophilales; family Gastranaerophilaceae; genus Zag111. Next base: position 46,692 of record CABUXT010000001.1, on the reverse strand, counting down.
TTTTTCTGTATCTAAATTATATTTTTGAGCTAAATCTTTGGCGCAATCTGCTGTTCCCAGTGAGTGCTCGTAGCGCTCTTCGTTTAAATTCTTTTTCAGCCAATCTAATAATTCTTCCGTGCTAATTTTTATATAATCCATTTTCTAAAATGTACTCCTTTACTGAGTTTGGAACGTAAGGTGAAATATCTTCACCGCATTTTATTTTTTCTCTCAATTCTGTTGATGAGATATCTTCAAAAGGCAGAGTTTGAAAATCAAAATCATATTCTTTCTCTTTTAGATAATCATACTTTGAACTTTCGAAATTGTCTTCCCTTATAAACACGATAAATTTTACAAGTTTTTTTAACTTATCTGTTTCATACCAAGATTCAATTTTGGCAAATGCATCTGTTCCGATGATAAATTTGATTTTGCTATTCAATTTGTATTGCTTGTAAAGTTCTTCAATAGTGAGGCAGGTGTAGGATTTGCCTCCTCTTTGGTATTCAATATCAGATACTTCAAATTTAGGATTGTTGGCAGTCGCAAGTTCTACCATTTTTAACCTGTGGTGCGAATTATCTTCAACAAGGTGCTTGTGTGGCGGATTTGCGGCAGGAATGAATAAGAGTTTATCAAAATTGTAATGATTTACTACAAATTCACCAACTCTTAAATGTGCATTGTGTATAGGATTGAATGTTCCTTGAAAAACACAAATTTCCATAATCTTATCCTAGTATCTGAAACCGTCAGCTTTCATTCTGTCGATTACTTCTTGAAGTTTTTCATCAGAACAAACGTAAGAAATTCTGAAAAATCCTTGTCCGTATTTTCCGAATGCATCTCCCGGAACTACAACAACACCTGATTTTTCTAACAAATCTTCGCAGAATTTGAAAGAAGAATCGTATTTTCTTGGAATTGGTAACCATAGATAAAATGTTGTATGAGGAATGTCTTCATCTTTGATTTCCCAACCAAGTTCTCTCAAGCCTTTTATCATAATAGCTTGCTTACGTCTGAAACCTGCGTTAGCGTTTGCGATATATTCTTCCCCTTCAGGTGCGTTCATAATGTATGCACAGGCTTTTTGCAATGCTTTGAATATTCCGTTATCAATGGTTGATTTACCTTTGCCAAAGCGAGATAAAACCTCTTTGTTACCGCAAATCCAACCAAGTCTCCATCCTGTTATGGCGTAAGGTTTTGATAGTGTGAATAATTCAACTGTAACATCTTTTGCCCCATCTAACTCTAATACGCTGAACGGTTTTTGATTTTCGTCAAAATAAACATCACAATAAGCTGCATCAGAAATCAACAAGTATCCGTGTTTTTTACAAAAATCAACAACAGTTTTAACATATTCTTTAGTTGCTGAAACCCCGAGCGGATTGTTTGGATAGTTGATAATTACAGCTTTTACCTTATTTGGGTTATATCCGTCTTCAACCAATTTAGCCAAAACTTCTTCCATATCAGGTTGGTAGTTGTTTTCTTTGGTTAGCGGAATCGGATAAGCTTTTCCGCCTGAACATTGCACCATTTGCCCATAAGAAGCGTACCCCGGGTCTGGGATAAGCAGGATGTCCTTTTCTTTTTCTTCATGTTCAGGTGTGATAATAAATCTTATCAAGTTTGCAAGTCCGTCTTTTGAACCCAAAAGAGAAAAGATTTCAGAATTTACATCAAGCGTTACTCCAAATCTGTCTTGCATTTTTTGTGCAATTGCTTGACGGTAGAATAATTCACCTCTTGTTACGGAGTAGGTATGGATATTAGACTCTGTTAAAAATTCTTTTAACTTTTCGATAAGCATAGCAGGTGGGTTAGCTGTCGGAGCACCCATAGAAAGTGCAATCGGAGCACGGTTTTTCTTAGTCAAAGATTCCGAAAGTTGTGCTGTTTTTTCTTTCAACTTAACCATAATATAAGTATCTAAAGCCATAACATATTCGTTAAATAAATTTTCCATATCTAAATTCCTCAATTTACCAAATTACGCTTTCATTTTCATCGGTCCGTCAAGTGATGCGGTTACAAATTGTTTTGTGTAAGGGTTATCTTGCTTTAATAATTCTGACGGAGTGCCTTCAAATACAATTTTGCCATCATATAGCATTATAACTCTGTCAGCAGTCCTTGTAATTGTTGACATTTGGTGCGTTACAACAATTGATGCCGCGTTGATTTCTCGTTTCAGTGTAACAATATAATCTTCAATCAAAGTTGAAGACATAGGGTCAAGGCCTGCTGTCGGTTCATCATACAAAATTGTGTTAGGTTTTGTAACGATAGCTCGTGCAAAACTTACCCTTTTTTGCATACCGCCTGAAAGTTCTGACGGATATTTGTTTTCAATCCCTTTTAGCCCTACAAGTTCAAGCTTTTCAGAAACAATTTGTTTAACTTGTTCTGCGGTGTAGAGTTTTCGCAAATCTTTTCTTTCATTCAGTGCAAATGCAATGTTCTCCGCAACCGTAAGTGAGTCAAATAATGCCGAATATTGGAAAACCATTGCGATATCGCCTTCTGATGTGATGATTTCGCCACTGTCAAATGGGATAAGTCCGCAAATAAGTTTTAATACCGTACTTTTACCTGAACCTGAAAATCCTACGATTGCAAGGATTTCGCCATCAGCTACTTTAAATGAAATGTCGTTTATTACAACTTTATCATCAAATTTTTTTACAAGATTTCTAACTTCTATACTCATAACTCTATCCTTACACAAATTAAAAGAAAAATAAAACCGCAAATACCATATCTAGTATAACTATTGCAATAAATGACCAAACAACCGCTTTGGTTGTTGCAATACCAACGCCTTTAGCTCCACCTGATGCGAAATATCCGCAAGTACAGCTGATTAGAGAAATTGTTCCGCCAAAAGCTGCAGCTTTTAGTAAACAAACCCCTAAATCTTTCATATACAGCCCAATCCAAGCAGAATCAAAATATGCTCTATATGATAAGCCTGCAAATACATCAGAAGTTACTGCACCAAGTAAAACACCAACAACAGATGCCAAAATTACAACAAACGGCATCATAATTATTCCTGACAAAACTCTTGGAACAAACAAGTAGCTAACAGGGTCAACTCCAAGAACTTCTATCGCGTCAACTTGTTCTGTTACTCTCATCGTTGCAAGTTCAGATGCCAAAGATGAACCAATCATAGATGTTATTGCAAAACCTGACATAATTGCACCGACTTCTCTGACAATTAATATTGTCATAAGGAGTCCGACAAAGTTGCTGCCGCCTTGTTTTACCATTTCGTGCGCAACTTGAGAGGCTACAATGATTGATGTCATACCGACAATGGATAGTGTAATCGGTAGTGAACTTACTCCGAATCTGTCACATTGCGCGATTAGTTCTTTTCTCTCGATTTCGCCTTTCATAACACTTCTAAACACATGGTAGCCAAGTTGGATAATCTTGCCCAATGTGTCCAAAAAATCTGCAAAAACAATCAACAAGTGTGAAAAGACTTTGTATGTAGCTGATTGTTTAAGGTATTTTTGCAATGTTATCATATCAGGATTATACAAAAAATAAATATTGGTGTAAAGTTATCCTCTGTGGAATTTCTAATTGAACAAAAAGGGCTATGTTACCCTGAACTTGTTTCAGGGTCTCTAATTGACCAAATAGGTCTATGTGTCAGACAACTTGTGCAATCTCTACAAAATTTCTCTTTGTGGTATAATGTGGTTACTATGGAAGATAAAGATATTGATAAAATTTACGCGCTCATTGATTCCGGTGAATATGCCCCTGCAAAAGAAGCAATTGCAGAAATCTTGAGCAAAGACGAAAAAGACATTGATGCACAAAGATTGTTAGCTCTTTGTGAAGTCAATATGGAAAACTATGACAATGCCAGATATATTCTTGAAGATGTTATAAAATATCGCCAAGATGACGCATTATGTTGGTATTATTTGGGTTGTTGCTATGACAATCTCGGTGATTTGATTGCCGCAAAACATGCATATTTGAATGTTTTGGAATTAAGACCTGAATATATTGATGCATACAAGAGTTTGGCAATTACTTATATCAAATCAGAAGAATTTGATAAAGCTGTTGAAATCGGAAAGAAAGCTTTGGAAATTTCAGGTGATGATTATGCAATTTATTACATTTTGGGCACTGCTTGTATGGCAGGAAAAATGTTTGAGCAAAGTGTAGAATATATTGAAAAAGCTATTGAGTTAAATCCTGATAACCTTCAATTGTACAACAATTTAGGAACATCGTATTTAACAATCGGAAATCTTGACAAGGCTTTTGAAACTTATGAAAAAGCGCTTTCTATTGATGATTCTGATTCATTGACTTATTTTAATATGGCATCAATTTTGCAATTGCAAAACAAACACAAAGAGGCTTGCGAATATTTTGCAAAAGCTCATGAACGTGAACCTGAAGAGGATAGCTATATTGTTGCTTGGGCAATTTCAGAAGTAAAAGCCGGCATGTTCAAAGAGGCTATCAATCATTACAAATACTTGGCGGCATCTTATCCGCAAAAAACAAGTTACAAATACAATTTGGCTTGCTGCTATCAAGTTTTGGGTGAATTTGAAATCGCAATTTCACTATTGAAACAACTTGTTATGCTTACTCCGAAAGCTACAAATATTTTGAAAAAATTAGCAGGAATTTATATGCAAACAGGTCAATATTCTAATGCGAAAGAAATTTTTGAACGTATTATTCGCCAAGGTTCGGTTTCTTATCAAACTTATTATGAATTGGCTTTGTTATGCGTAAAAACAGATGATATTGATAGGGCAGAACAAATTTTGAAAAAAGTTTGCGGTTTGAACCCTGATTTTGGACCTGCACACAAAGATTTAGGGGTAATTTACCTAAATAAAAGATTGTTTGATTATGCTAAAGATGAATTTGAAAAAGCTTATGCAATCGAACCTCACAACTATTCTGTAGTTGTAGAATATGCAAATTACTTACATTCTGTTTCAGAATTTGAAAAAGCAGATGAATTATATCAAAAAGCAATTGCGTTAGAACCTGAAAATCCTAATGCGTTAGCTTTTTCTGCTTTAAATAAAACTCACTTGAAACAAATTGATGAGGCAAAAAGTCAGATTACAAAAGTGCTTGAAAAATGTTCAGATTCTGCATTTTTACTATTTATTGCAGGCAGAATTTTTCACCTTGCAGGGGATTATGAAACTGCAAAAATGTATTTGGTAAAAGCTTATGAACTTGAACAACTTCCTGATGTTCAGAATTTGTTAGGCTTGTGTTACTTTGAACTTGGTAATTACGAGCAGGCTCGTGCAATTTTTGACAATATGCACAAAAAAGCTCCAATGAATATCAATGTTATGTTGAATTTGGCTAAATGCTATGACAAATTGGAAAATTCTGATGAGGCTTTGAAACTTGCGGAAGAGATTGTTGACACTTTCCCTGAATGTGAAGAGGCTCAAGAAATTATCCGCAAATTATCATAAAATACTTGATTTTTATAATTTATATAAAAGTTAATTTACTTAATAAATTTTTATAAATATCCAAAACACTTGTGGCAAGACTTTATCCGCTTTGCGCAAGTGTTTTTTAATTTTAATTAACAAAATAATTGTAAAACTTTTCAAATAGCTGAAATGTCCAAGCCGAAATTATTTCACCATTTTTTGAAAATTAAATGTAAAGACTTTGGCATGTGGAGTGAAAAATATTAGTCAAAAGATTTAACTTGTTTTATTATATAAATACAACTAGGGAACGAGATTTTGGAAGTTTGTATATTTTCCGTTTAAACATGTAAAAATTAAAGAGAGAGCTTTGGATAAGAGGTTATTTTTATAAAAATTTTAGGTTAATGTGAATCCTTTTTTGTTTCAGAAATGAAATGAGCGGACAGCTTGCTGTCCGTTTTTTTTAGCCAAATATTGCTTTATTTTAACCTTTTAGCTAATGGTAATTTTTTGTGCTATCCTTTATTAATATAGTTGAGAAGGGAAGAGGAATACATGAAAAAACGTTATATTTTCGGTGTTGTGATATTGCTTATTGTGATAGCATTTTTTGTCAGTGTTTTGTATAGCTTAGATAGAAAAGAAGAAAACATTACAAATGCGTGGTTTCCAAAAGTCGGACAAAAATTGTGGACATATAACATGAATAAATATGAGTGGAAAAAAGCGCCTGACAATGTTGCTGATGACTCAAAAGATGAAATCACTTTGCAGACTCAACTTCCGGAAGGTAACGGCGGATATACTTCATACCATTTATTGACAGGTAATGCGCAAGTTCCAAAAGAAGATTTGTGGCTTGGTGAAGGCAGTCAAGAATTTTTAAACAGCAAGTCTTTGTATTCATATTTCCCTAAAAATTTTGAATACTATGAAGTTATCTTTAATGGCGTAAAATTTGTACCTCGTAAGTTGAATGAAGAAGAGATTTCAAAGTTGTTCAAAGGTGTTCAAATTGTAAAAATTTCAGATTTGAAGAAAAATCAAAATAAACTCTCTTTGAAATATTCAATTTTGAATAACAAATTTTTAATCTTAAATGATATTGGAGATGATTTTTATAAATATTACGTAATTCCAAATGATAGCAAAAAATTGCAATTGGGCGATTTTTCTGACCAGTTTAAAGTTACAGATAAGGTTAATATCAAGTTGCAACGCTTGGAAGGTTGTACAAAAGCTTATCCTTGCTATGAATTAGATTTTGAGTAAATTCCCTGTTTATGTTATTTTTAAAATAGCAGGAATGAATTTATGTTAGCTTTGTTGACAAATCCCATATTAATATCAGTGATTTTGCTTTGCGTGTTATGTCTTAGCAGAGTTAATGTTTTGTTGGCTTTGATTATTTCGTCAGTTGCAGGCGGACTTGTCGGTCACATGAATTTGTCTCAAGTTATGGATATTTTTATCCACGGAATGGGCGGAAATTCGGAAACTGCATTGAGTTACATTTTGCTTGGTGCGTTTGCTGCATCTATGACCCATACAGGATTAGCTCCAATTTTGGCTAAAAAAATTGCAAAGACTATTAATTCGCGCAAATATTTGCTGATTTTTATTTTAACCGGAATTGCGATATTATCTCAAAACTTAATTCCTGTTCACATTGCGTTTATTCCGATTCTTGTTCCGCCCTTGCTTGGTTTGATGAACAAATTAAAACTTGATAGAAGAGCTGTTGCTTGCGGACTTGCTTTTGGTTTAGAAGCTCCTTATATTGCTATTCCTGCAGGGTTTGGTTTGATATTCCAAGGACTTATTGCAGAAAATATGATGCAAAACGGAGTTGAAGTTATCAAAAGCGATATTTGGAAATATAACTGGATTTTGGGACTTGGAATGTTTATCGGTTTGCTGTTTGCTGTTTTTGTATTTTATCGCAAACCGAGAGAGTACAAGAATTTTGAAGTTGAACAAAATGTTGAAAATGAAGATTTACATTTGAATAAAAACCATTATATAACACTGGTTGCGGCAGTTTTGACCCTTGTTGTCCAGTTGTGGACAAATTCACTTCCGCTAGGTGCGTTGGTTGGGTTGGCTGTAATTTTCGGCTTAAAGGCAATTGACCACGACAAAATGGACAAATTGATAAACGAAGGTGTTGGTTTGATGGGATATGTTGCTTTTGTAATGCTTGTTGCTGCAGGTTATGCAAGCGTAATGAAAGCAACAGGCGGTATTGATACTTTGATTAATGCAATAACTCCATATATGATGCATAGCAAAATTATTGCAACTGCGCTAATGATGCTTGTCGGATTATTTATAACCGTTGGTATCGGCACATCTTTTGGTACAATTCCAATTTTGGCAGTTTTGTATGTTCCGATTTGTGTAAAATTAGGATTTAGTATTCCATCTATGATAATTGTCCTGTCTGCTGCGGCAGCATTGGGGGATGCCGGTTCTCCGGCATCTGATACAACCCTTGGACCAACCGCAGGTCTAAACGCCGACGGGCAACATAATCACATCTGGGATACTTGCGTACCAACTTTTTTAATCTATAACATCCCAATCATCATCGCCGCGATAGTCGCGGTTATGGTGTTTAAGTAAGTGAGAAAGAATTGAAAAATTATGTGGAAAAATATTAAGCGATTCATAAAATTTATAAGGGAAAACTGGTTTAAAATATGCTCGTTGATATTATTTTTATATTTTGGAAATAAGCTAATATCAGAAATTCATCAAATAGATTTAAGTCCAAACTGTAGTTGTGATTGTAGAAATTGGTAAAAATAGAAAAATTTTAGTAAAAGAGAATAAATAAGAATAAAAGTATATAAAAATTTTGAGAATTAAAAAGTAAATTTAAAAAATTATTGGAGCAAAAATGGAGCATTTTGTAAATAAGTTATTTTATTAATCTTTTATTTTATAACTGAAAACCCTCTATATAAAAGAAAAAGTTGCCAATACTATTGTTGGCAACATTAAATAAACACGAGGATATTAAGAGAGAGAGTATAAAAAACTTTGTTTAACTTATATCCTTTTCACATATATCATCAATTCATTCAGAATTGATTTTTTATTTTTCCCTTTTTCCTTTTCTTGGAAGTTCTTTTGAATTTTCCCTTACTCTTTTATAAACGTTTTTTGTTTTGAAAAATTGCCTTTTTCGTTTTAATGTTGTTAATATTTCTTAAACCTGTGTATAATGTATATTTGAGGTATATTGCTAATATATACTATTTATATAAAATAAAGATTTTTGCTTAACAATTAATTCAAATGTGACATGTTAGAGGAATATTTAAAACAATCTTTAGGCAGATTATTTATCCAAAAGTTTTGGATAAATTTTTGAATTTCATTCCCTTTTCTGAAATAGCTTTCTAAAATATCATTCAAAATGCCTGCTATGTGTGGCTTTTTAAGATATAAATCCAGTCCCTCTTTGGCTTTTTGTGGATTTTTAAATTGTTTGCTGGTAGAATCAAAAGCATTGAAAAATGATTCGCCTGTTTTTTGAAATTCTTCAGGAAAGGCTTTTTGGCATAACTTTTGATAATATTTATCTGTAATTTCTTTGCCTAACTCAATTGTATCAAGCTTTTTTGCTCCTTTAGTTTGTCTGATATAACTATATTCACCTTTATCGTTATATGCGATAATTTTACGTAACTTTCCATTTAATAAACTTTGAAAATCTCCTAAAGTAATAGGATTGGTCCCATGTTTTTCAAGATTTGGATGTCCATGCGCTAATGTCGCATTTTCTGTTATTGAATCAGATATGGTAAAATGTACATGTGTTTTGTCTCCGCCATATTCAGCTAAAATAATGTTTTTCTTATAAATGATAGCTCTTTCAAATGGTGATTTATGATGGAGTGCTTCAATTGCTCTATTTTTGGCATATCTTGCGGCAGCTCCTGTTGAATTAAACGCGATAGTTTTATCTGGGCGAATCCAACCGATATTTGGGGGATTTATTTTCTTTGGGATAAGGTTTGGTGGGGTAAGTAATTTTAACATATTGTCCATAAAGCTTGTGAAGATAAAAATTTGCTATGTAAGTTTAATGATTGTTATTATTGACCTTTTTGTATGGTTTGAGACCCTGAAACGAGTTCAGGGTGACGCATTTTCCCTCGCCCCTTGTGGGACACTAGCCGAACCAACGAGCTATGCGAGTTGAGTGAGACTGCGTGCCGTATGGCTGAGGGTTAGGGAGAGGGGTGTTCTGTTAGAGATTTTGAATAGCAAGAAAATTATGTGTTCATACTTCATACAAATTTTCTAAGCTTTCAGAATGACAATTTTTTATTTTCGCCTTTCATAAAGATTCTCGCAAAAAAGGACTCGATAGCAAAACTATCGAGTCCTTTTAAATTTTGGTTCAACTAGAACTATTTGTTCATAGCTTCAGCAACAGCAACAGCACATGCTACAGTAGCACCTACCATTGGGTTGTTACCCATACCGATAACGCCCATCATTTCAACGTGAGCAGGAACTGAAGATGAACCTGCGAATTGAGCATCACCGTGCATTCTACCCATAGTATCTGTCATACCGTAAGATGCAGGACCTGCTGCAACGTTATCTGGGTGAAGAGTTCTACCAGTACCACCACCAGATGCTACTGAGAAGTATTTTCTACCGTTTTCCCAGCACCATTTTTTGTAAGTACCGGCTACAGGGTGTTGGAATCTTGTAGGGTTAGTTGAGTTACCTGTGATAGAAACATCAACGCCTTCTTTAATCATAATAGCAACACCTTCGTTTACGTCGTCAGCGCCATAGCATTTAACTTTAGCTCTTTCTCCGTCAGAGAATGGAGTTTCTTTAACAACTTTTAATTCGCCAGTTTTGTAATCGTAATCTGTTTCAACAGCTGTGAAACCATTAATTCTAGCGATTACATAAGCAGCATCTTTACCTAAACCGTTCAAGATTACTCTTAGAGGTTCTTTTCTAACTTTGTTAGCGTTTCTTGCGATACCGATAGCACCTTCAGCAGCTGCGAAAGATTCGTGACCAGCCAAGAAACAGAAACATTTAGTTTCTTCTCTCAATAACATTGCACCTAAGTTACCGTGACCGATACCAACTTTTCTTGTATCACCAACAGAACCAGGAACAGCAAATGCTTGCAATCCTAAACCGATAGCTTCTGCAGCATCAGCAGCGTTTTTGATACCTTTTTTAATAGCGATAGCGCAACCTAAAGTATAAGCCCAAGATGCGTTATCAAATGCGATAGGTTGAATACCTTTAACAATCGCATCTACGTCAATTCCTTTTGATAAACATAATTCGCGAGCTTCGTCCAAGTTTTTGAAACCATATTCAGGTAAAACTTTTGCTAAAGTAGCCTCACGTCTATCTTTTCCTTCAAAATTTGCCATAATTTATTTTTCCTTTTTCTTTATTATTTATTGTTTACTACTAAATACTACTGTTTACGAGGGTCGATAGTTTTTACGGCATCAGCAAATCTGCCATAAGTACCGATATTCTTTTCGTAAGCTTCTTTAGGGTCAACACCTGATTTGATAGCATCCATAACTTTACCAAGGTTTACAAATTTGTAGCCGATAACTTCGTCATTTTTGTCCAAACCTAATTCAAGGATGTAACCTTCAGTCAATTGAAGGTATCTAACACCTTTTTGTTTTGTAGAGTGGATAGTACCAACCATAGAGCACAAGCCTTTACCTAAATCTTCAAGACCGGCACCTACAGGCAATCCGTTTTCAGAGAAAGCTGTTTGAGTTCTACCGTAAACGATTTGCAAGAATAATTCTCTCATTGCAACGTTGATAGCATCACAAACCAAGTCAGTGTTCAAAGCTTCCAAAATTGTTTTACCAGGAAGAATTTCACCAGCCATAGCAGCTGAGTGAGTCATACCTGAACAACCGATTGTTTCAACTAATGCTTCTTGAATGATACCTTCTTTAACGTTAAGAGTTAATTTACAAGTACCTTGTTGAGGAGCGCAGCATCCGCAACCATGAGTAAGACCTGAAATGTCTTTGATTTCTTTACATTTTGTCCATTCACCTTCTTGTGGAATTGGGGCAGGTGAACCCTTTACGCCACGAGCTACGCAGCATTTTTCTTGAATTTCTTGTGAAACTTGTATATTAGTCATTTTCTACTCCCTTCACCTTATATACAACTAAATTTTAACTTGCTCAAAATCTTCCGTCAAGGCAATTGAACTTTTTGCAAAATAATGTTAAAATAATATATGTACAACTGTGATTTTTCAAAAAATCAGGTTGTGGGTTTTTGGTTCGCCCAATCTCCCAACCCCTCAGCCGCAAGGTGAGGACGGATGTCAGCTTTTTATGAGGATTGGTTATGATTAAGATAAAAAAGACAGGATTTACGCTTTCTGAAATGTTAATCGCGTTGAGCGTAGTCGGTGTTCTTGCAGTGTTGGTTTTGCCGGGGGTAATAAAAGATTCAATCGGTAAAGCCAATATGGCGCTATTGCAAAGTACGGTCGGAATTATGAATGATTCCGTACAAAATGAAATGGTTAAAATGGGTGGCGCGTCTAATTATGCCAATTCAAAAATGGCAACTGACCCTGAAGGTTTTTTGAAAAATATTGATATTGCAAAATCCAAAGGTGCCGGAGCTTTGATATTTAAACCGACTGCAGGATATAAAAATCTTGATGGTGGCGATTTATCTTCTGTTGTAAATTCTTTTGCCGCATCTGCTGTTCTCAAAAACGGCGCAGGCGTAGGTTTAGCTGCCTATGATGAAGATGCAGGATATCAGGTCATTGCAATTGATGTAAACGGTTCCAAAGGTCCAAATATTGCAGGTGTTGATTATTTTGAACTAAAAATAATCGGTGTGAATGACTTTGATACAGGTGAACATATCGGTGACGTCGGAGCATTCCAAACCGAAAATTCATTATCTGATGTTCAAGCAAGTTGTAAAAATGGCGTAGCTGCAGATTGCTATTATTTGGTAGAACACAGCGGATTTGATTCTGATTATGTAAATAAAGATTATACAGCAAAGGAAGAAAATTAAAACTAAAGGAGAATATATGTTTCGTGGTAAAAAAGCGTTTACCTTAACAGAATTACTTATAGCGTTGGCGGTTGTAGGAGCTTTGGCAGCTCTGGCTATTCCTTCGCTTGTTGAAGATATAAACAGAAAACTTTTGACAGCCCAATTGAAAAACACAGTTGTCATGGTTCAAGATTTGATTGACCGCCAATTGGTTGATAATAAGACCCAAACATTAGAAAATACAGCGTTTAACAATGCCGGAACGTTGATGTCGGGTGCAAATTTTGCAATTGCGGATGATTGTACTGTTGCAAAAAATTGTTGGGGAAATGAAAATAAATACAAACGCCTTTCTGATATGGAGGCAAATGTTTCTGCAGGTGGGACAACCAAAATGTTAAAAAACGGTATAACACTAAGTTACTCTGTTGACAAATGGGGCTCAATTAATGATGGTACAACATCAGGCGACCAATGTTACGGACTATTCTTTGTTGATGTAAATGGCAAAGATAAACCGAATATTTTAGGTAGAGATTTGTTTGCTTTCCGCGTAACTAAAAAAGGTAAAATCCTTTATGGAACGGCATGCAATGGCAAATCCGATGACACTGCAAAAATATCAGATGATACTTTGATAGGTTATTGCAAAGATAATTCTTATTCGACTGCTTGTCTTGCGATAATTCAACGTAAAAACTGGAAAATGACATATTAATAAAATAATGAGGAAGTTTTAAATGTTTTCAAATAAAAAATTTGCATTCACGTTAGCAGAAGTCATGGTGACAATGTCAATTGTCGGCGTTGTTGCGGCTATGACGATTCCGACTCTACACTATCAGAGAATGAAAAAAGAGTATAGTGCAAAATTAAAGAATTTTTATAGCAGAATGAATAATGCAATCCTTGATATGCAAATGGATAAAGGGTCATTTACTGATATGAAGTTGGTCAGAGATGAAAAAGCTGACCCCGGTAATAATTGTGGTTATGAATGGTATATGGCAACCCTTGACCCATATTATGGACATGAATATGTTGATGCTGCGCATAAAACAGTTTATTTTAGAGATGGTTCAAAGTTGATATTGCATGGTAAATATGGATGTTTGGACGTTGATTATGATGTGAATGGTGATAAAGGTCCAAATAAACTAGGATTTGATATGTATAGATTCTTGTATTGTTTTGAATCTGGTAGTAGAATCACTCACTTTGGGCGTGAAGACATATTCTTTGGAACTTATGGTAGTGGTCTAACTGCCGCAACTACAACAAGAGCTGATATGATACGTCAATGTGGAACGAAAACTGAAAAATCCGATGGTCGTTATTGGTGTACTAAGCTGTTAGAAAACGACCAGTGGGAATTCAAAAGCGACTACCCTTGGAAATTCTAAAAATGCTAGTCTAGGGTGAAATGTTATATTTTTACAAAAACATGTCATTACGAGGAGCAATATTTTATAAATATAATAATAGCCATTACAGCGCGACGTCGTAATCCCATGCAAGCCTTGTTGTGGATTACCACGTCACTTCGTTAAGAATAATGTCGCATTTGCAAGTAATTTTTCCTCGTAATGACATGCCTTTTTATATTGTCATTCTGAAAGGATTAAAAATCTTGCCAACTTGTTTGGCTTAGATTTTATCCTATTCAGAATCTATCAATGTTGATTTATGTCGGCATAGCAATGCCGACATACGTAAAGTGAATAATTCTAGCATTGTCATGCTGAAATAACTTCAGGGTTACTCACCCCTATTTCCTCAAAGCCTTTGCGCCTTTTAGATACACAAATTCAGGCTTGAAATTTTCTTCACAATTAACAACAACTAAAATTCTCAAGCACATTTTCAACGAATTTGGAACATCAAGCTCATGAAAACACATCATTGCAACATCATCCCAGCCAAAAGCCAATCTCGGAAAAATCGCAGGAAAAGCCGCATCCAAATCTTTTGTTGTTGTAAAAATTACATGCGAAATTTTGCTTGTTCCTTGCAAACCATTCTTTTCAAACATTTCAGATAACAAATCAAGAGTTGCCTCTTCCAAAGCCTCTTTGGTGTTTGATTCAACCGTGATAGCCCCTCGGATTCCCTTTGTTGCCATTATTTTTTTACTCCGTTATACCAATCTTTGGCAAGCATTTCGCCTTTGCCTTCAGGTTTAACCTTAATCAAGCGCAATAGTCCTTCCCCACAGCCCATGTCAACGCCTTCTTTTGAATGAGCAACAATTTCGCCGACTTTTCCACTGCCTTCAATTGGTTTAGTTTCAATAACTTTGATGATTTTGTCGTTGAAAATAAAATAAGCACTGGGACAACGGCAAATTCCGCGTACCAAGTTATGAATCTCAATGTTTGATTTTGACCAATCGATTAAACATTCTTCTTTTGTGAGTTTGTTTGCCATACAAACTCCGTTTTCGCATTGCTTTTGAGGTGTCAATTTACCTTCATACAGCCCTGTCAAAGTTTCATCTATCATTTGTGGTGATTTTTCACCGATTTCATTCCAAAGTTCTTCACAATTCATTGTTTCAGAAATTGGAATGACTAATTTTTGGCAAACAGCTCCACAGTCAAGTCCTAGTTCCGTAATCATTGTGCAAATCCCTGTTTCCTTGTCGCCGTTAATGATTGCGCGCTGGATTGGGTTTGCTCCTCTATATCTTGGCAAAAGTGAGGCATGAAGGTTTATTGTTTGGAATTTTGGGATATCCAAAACATCTTGAGACAAAATTTGTCCAAATGCGAATGTCACAAAAAAGTCAGGTTCAAATTTTTTCAACGCCTCTTGAATTTCAGGTTCTTTTCTTATTGATTTTGGCTGAAATACAGGAATATCGTGCTCAACTGCAAATTTTTTGATTGGAGACATTTGCAATTTATGTCCGCGACCTGCCGGTTTGTCAGGTTGAGTTACAACAGCGCAAACGTCAAATTTGTCTGAATTATATAAGTATTCCAAAGATTTTAAACCGATATCTGGGGTTCCGAAAAATATAACCTTAATCATTTTTTGACAATTCATCCTCTAGTTCTTTTTCTTCAACAAGTTTAGTTGGGTCTAAATCAGGCAAATTGTGCTTTTTTAAGATGTTTTCTGTCTCAAATCTGTTAATACAGTGGTCGATAAACAAAATTCCATCCAAGTGGTCGTTTTCGTGTTGAATTGCACGAGCTAAAAGCGTTCCGTCTTTAGCCTCCATAACAAAAGGTTTTCCGTGTTCATTCAGAGCTTTTACCATAATGTTTTTATATCTGCGAACATCAGTATAAGCCTCCGGAAAACTCAAGCAACCTTCGTTACTCTTGATTGCTCCGCTTTTTTTGATAATTTTAGGGTTAATGAAAACGATAGGATTAAGTGGTTCGTTGTTAGTTGAACAGTCGACAACAAACACTCTTACATTTTCGCCGATTTGCGGAGCTGCAAGCCCTACACCGTTTTGCGCGTACATTGTATCTAAAAGGTCTCTCACCAAATCTGAAATCTTTTTAGATACTTTGTGTACTTCTTTTGAAACCTCTCTCAATGATGGTTCGCCGTAGTGTAAAACTTTTCTTATTGCCATAATTAAACCTTTCTATCTGTCTTATACCATACATATTACAATAAACCCCACCCTTTTGCAATGATGGGGGGGTAAACTATGTTATCCTAAACTTACCCAAATCCGCAGTTCAGCATGACTAAAATAAATTAACTGTCATTCCGAACTTGTTTCGGAATCCTTTCAATAATCAGGATTTATCAATAGTAATATTTGCAAAATTATTAATATGGAAAAGATTCTGAATCAAGTTCAGAATGACATAGACCTATGCGTACGGTTTGAGACATATTATATGTCTAAGTGATGCTGACTTTTCAATCCATTTATCTCACATTTAAAAACTTATGTACTTGCGGAATTAGGCGGACATTTGGGTAAATTGATGTAAATTTATCCAAGATTTCATTGCAAAAATCTGAATCCACGCTCATTTTATCCCCAATCATTTTGGGTTGTAGAACTAAGCCAATTGAGTGCTTTTTGCCCATTTGAGCGCAGGTGTTTATTTCATCTTGGGTGATTGTGCTGTCAAAAACAATTTTGGCAAAGGTTTCTATCCCTTTGCAATGTTCAAAAAATTCATCATGTAGTTTTAGGGTATCTTTGCCTGTAGATGATTCCAGTTTGATATCTGCTGAAATTATATCAATATAATTCCTAATTTTTTCTAAATTGTCAGACAAAGTTGCATTTGTCTCAAGATAGATTTTTGTTTCACCTTTGATAAGAGGTAAAAATTCTTTCAAAAATTCGACAGATAACAAAGGTTCTCCACCTGTTAGCGAAATTGAATGGAAAGTTTTTAGGTTGTAATCTTGTTTAATCTTTTTTGCCAACGCTTGTGGGGTGTAGTTTTCCCCTTGTATAAATTCCGTATCGCAGTAATTACATTTTAAATTACATCCGCAAAAACGTATAAATAACTGTTTATACCCAACAACAGGTCCTTCTCCTTGGATTGAAGAAAATATTTCATTAATTTTAGTTACCATTGGCAAAATTCTTTCTCACATCATCTGTTGATAAATTTTTTAGCCTTTCATAAAGCTTAATTTCATCATCTGATAAATCATGAGAAAATTCAATACTTACGGTGATAATTAAATCTCCGACTTTGCCGTTTTTCTTTATTCCTTGACCTGCAATGCGGAATTTTTGACCTGATGAGGTGTTTTTAGGCAAGCGTAATTTTATTACACCATCAAATGCCGGAACTTTTATTTCTTCGCCCAAAGCTGCTTCAAACGGCGTGATTGGAATGTTGAAATAGATATTTTGTTTGTCAAAATGAACTTGGTTTTTTGTTTCGATTTTCACCGTAATAAATAAATCACCGTTTGTTCCACCATTTTTGCCAATGCCGCCTTCTCCTTTCAGGCGAAGTTTTGCGCCTTCTTTAATTCCTTTTGGGATTGTAACGGTGATTTTTTTACGTTTTGAAACCTCACCTGTGCCACCACATTCATTGCATTTGCCGCCATTGATAAATTTGTGACCGCTACAATTTTGGCAGGTTTGCGTAGTCAATACGTTTATAACCCTTTTGCTGCCGGTGATTACTTCTTCCGGTGTGATTGTTACTTCAGTGGTTATATTTTGACCGCGTTGAGGCTTTTTGTTGTCTTTTGCTCGTTTATTTTTTTTGAATTTAGCCACAAATAGTTTTATGGCTTTTAGAGGAGAAAATCCTCGTTTTTGCGCCTTTTGTTTTTTTGAATCTTGGTTTTGTTTTGGGTTTTGAGTTTCTTTAGTTTGTTGTTTATTATTTGAGGTGTCAAAATTCGTATTTCTTTTGACTTCTTCCTCATAGTGTTCTTGTGCTTTTTTTGAGGATGTTGAGGTTTTTGTTGTTTTAAATATTCCATTAACTATATCATATTTTTCTCTTTCTTGTGGATTAGAAAGAGTTTCGTAAGCACAAGTGATTTGTTTAAACAATTCAACAGCTTGCGGGGATTTGTTTATATCAGGGTGATATTTGCGCGCAAGTTTTCTATATGCGCATTTGATTTGTGCGGTTGTTGAATCTACACTAACTTCTAAAAGTTCATAATAATTTTTTACACCATTAAACGACATACTATTTATCTAATGATAAATTATGAGATTTCAACATCCGCTCTATACTTAATTACATTTTGCAATATCTTTTCTGTATTTAATGCCGTCAAAATTGATTTCTGATAAGTCTTCATATAGGTATGTCTTTGCGCGGTTTAGTGTTGATGCAGATTTTGTAATGACAAAGTTTTGACCTTTGGTTGTCAAATATTTT
Organism: uncultured cyanobacterium; assembly: GCA_902495705.1. Lineage (GTDB taxonomy): Bacteria > Cyanobacteriota > Vampirovibrionia > Gastranaerophilales > Gastranaerophilaceae > Zag111. Next base: position 28,325 of record CABUXT010000001.1, on the reverse strand, counting down.
TCGCCTGATTTTTTTACATTGATAAAATCAATACAATTAATATCGTCAATTATATCAAAACCTTTGATTTCGGCATTTTCTTTTTTAGCTGAAACAACTGTAGAAATTGAAGATTGTTCATTGGTCAGAATTTGCTCGTATTCATCGGCAAAAAATCCTTCAATGCACGCCATAAATACTTTTACTAAGTTTTCATCAATCAGGTTGAGAACTGTTGCCGAATCAAAATCCTGCAAAAATGGTTTAAATTCGTTCACATAAAATTTATCTTCGCCTGTTGTTGTACAATCAACTCCAAGAACGCCCATATAAGGTGAACCTTTCTTTTCAAGAGAGGTTAAAATATTGCGAACAACATTTGAAACTCTTGATAATATTATTTCAGATATTTTGTAATCAGGTGCGTAACAACCAACACCATTGGTTAAAATTCCGCCATCACCGTCTTGTTCAAATTTGTAGTTTCCAACGGAAGTTATAGGGATTGCGCTATAACCATCAGTGATAAAATAAATTGTGAAATTGTGTCCAAAAGTGTATTCTTCTGTTAATACTCCGATTTCACCTTTGGTAAATAAGTTTTCCAAAAATTCATTTGCTAGCGATATTGTCGGACAGACAAGTCTATCGCCAAGTCCGTTGTATTGGTTTGTCTTTATTGTTACCGGAAATTTTGCATTTTTTAGCCAATCTTGAGCTTGTGGCATTTTGTCAAAAATTCCGAATTTAGAAGTTTGTGCATGAATTTTATATAATAATTTTTTGCCTGTTGCGTTACTTATTGCAAAATTGCACGCATCTGCACAAGGTCCGAAAATATTTTGTCCGTTTGATTGGAAGAAACTCACAACATCTGATTTTAGTGCAAGTTCAGAAATCGGTATGGTTAAATTGATTTCATTTTCTAACGCAAATTTCAATAAACCTGTCAAGTCATCTTCTCTGATATCAACATTTTCCCATTTGTCATTAGTTGAACTATTGCCTGATGTGATGTATATTTTGCCAACTTCATCATAGCTTGATAATTTTTTCGCCAGTGCGCTTGTAGCAGCTCCGTGTCCGATAATTAATATTTTCTTCTTTTCTTCCATAAGTAGAATTATACTACATAAAACGGATGATTTTTGTTAAGTTATTTTAAGAAATTTTTAAAATCTGTGTTACAATAATGACAAGAGAGAAAATATAATTAAGACAATACCATAGTAGAAAGGTATGAGTATAATATGGCAGGTTTAGTAAATTTTTTATCTAATGTGTTGCAACAAGCACAAACTCCAAGAGTGAATGTTACATCTCCGGTGATTACACCATCAGCAGGTAGCACAAATCCTTTTGGCAACAACCCTTTTGTTAATTATAACGGAAACCGTTATAATCAATATTATGCTCAAAATAAACCTGTTAAAGGTGGATATTTTGCAGGTTATTACAACGGCAAACAAAATATTGTCGGCAGAAGGTTGTTTATTGAAGTTTAGTTTAAAGTTTTAAATATTGAAAAAGGTCGGAATATTATTTCCGACCTTTTTTATTGCAAAGTCTATCATTAAATTATCTAAAAGATGCCACAACTCAAGTAGTGGTCACCACAATCAGGGATAATCGTAACAATTGTTTTTCCTTTGTTTTCAGGGCGTTTAGACAATTCTATTGCTGCCCACATATTAGCTCCGCCGGAAATTCCTGCCAAAATCCCTTCTTTTTGAGGAAGTAGTTTTGCGGTTTCGATTGCATCTTCATTTTTTACAGGAATAATTTCATCAATCAATGATGCTTTAAAGTTTTCAGGAACAAAGTTTGCGCCGATACCTTGAATTTTGTGCGGACCAGCTTGACCGCCTGCCAAAACTTGAGAGTCAAACGGTTCAACTGCAACCGCTTTGATATTTGGGTTCTTTGATTTTAAGCATTTTGCAATCCCTGAGATTGTTCCGCCTGTGCCGACACCTGCGACAATGATATCAATATTGCCTTCCGTGTCATTCCAAATTTCTTCAGCGGTTGTTAATCTGTGAGCTTTTGGGTTAGACGGATTGTCAAATTGAGACGGAATGAATGAATCAGGGTTTTGTTCATGAAGTTCAAGTGCTTTATTAACTGCACCTTTCATTCCTTCTGATGCAGGTGTCAGAACAAGTTCCGCACCATAAGCTTTTAATAACATTCTGCGCTCAACGCTCATAGATTCCGGCATTGTTAAAATTATTTTGTAACCTCGAACGGCACAAATCATAGCCAGTCCAATTCCTGTGTTTCCGCTGGTTGGCTCAATTATTGTCGTAGTTGGTGTGATTTTACCTTCATTTTCCGCATCTACAATCATTTGCAATGCAGCTCGGTCTTTCACTGAGTTTGCAGGGTTGAAATATTCAAGTTTTGCCAGAATTGTTCCATTTCCGGTGTTAAGTCTGTTAATTCTGACAATTGGAGTGCCCCCGACAAGTTGGGTCAAATCTTTTGCTATATTCATAAATAACCACCTTTTTTGTTATGCTAAAAACACCAAGATTATACATAAAAATCTGTAGTTTAACAAGTGGGGTGTGGTGGTTTTATCCTTGTTGGAATTTCTAACCGAGTACCCCTCTCCCTACCCCTCAGCCATACGGCACGCAGTCTCACTCAACTCGCATAGCTCGTTGGTTCGGCTAGTGTCCCACAAGGGGCGAGGGAAAATATGTCATTCTGAAAGCTTAGAAAATTTGTGTGAGTTTACGAACACAAAATTTTCTTGCTATTCAGAATCTATCAATGTTGATTTAAAAATTGACTTTAGCGTACCATTTTACAATCAAATGGATAGACCCTGAATCAAGTTCAGGGTGACATAGCTCCCTGTGTTCTATTGGAGATTCAGAAATAAGTTCAGAATGACATGATTTTTCTACCTAGCAATGTAGGGTGGGGAAAACGAAGTGTCCCCACAAATATTATGTAGCAAGCAGTGGAATACCGACTTACATTCAGAATGACAATGATTTTTCTACCTAGTTCTTTTTCTATTCTTAGCTCTTAGTTCTGCGATTTCGGCGTGGAGTTCTTGCGATTGGTGAGATAACTTGTTATAAACTTGCGAATTGATTTCACCACCGATTAGCAAAAGAATTGACGTATAATATAACCAAATCATCAGGATGAAAAACGCGCCGATTGTACCGTATACAAGGTTATAGGTGCTCAAATTGTTTACGTATATAGAAAATCCCCACGAACCAACCAACCAAAATGTTGTGAAAAACATTGTTCCAGGGAGTGCACTTCTTCGTTTGAAAGCTTCGTTTCCGCGCAAATCTGGCAAAATGTAGTAACTTAAAAACGCCATCAAGTATAATGCCAAAAATGCAACCGGCCAACGTAAGGTCAAAATGGTTACTGCAAGGGCTTTTGACATACCAAAATGAGTTACCATAAACATAATTATGACTTTACCAAAAATGATAATGTTGATTGTCAAAAACATCACAAGTACGTTTACAAAAACCATCAAAAATGAAAGTATTCTGGTGTAAATGAAATTTCTGGTTTCTTCTACTTTGTAGGCTCTGTTTAACCCTTTCAATACAACCGCAACGCCGTTTGTAGACAGTACAATTGTTGTGACTATACCGATTATGGCAAGTAATTTGCCGTGGTTAAATATCATTGTTTCTTCAAGTACGGATTTAAGGAGATTCATTGCTTGAGTCGGCATAATTGTTGATAAAACTCTCAAAATTGAATCAAGATAAGACTTTGTGCCAAGCCAACCAAAAACTGCCATCAAAAACAGCATAAACGGAAAAATCCCAACAACAAGCATAAAGCCCATCTCGGCAGCCATTCCGTAAAAGTCATTTTTTATTATAGATTTTATTAATTTTACAAGTGTTCGGATACACTTATTTTTCATTAATTTTTTAATCATACTTTACTTACTATTTTTTATTTCTTTTAATAACAACTCTACCGCGTGCTCGGGAGTTGCCTTGATAACCGCACCTGCAGCCAATTTGTGTCCTCCGCCACCGAAAGCAGAACACACTTTGGCAATATCTTTTGACTTACTGCGCATTGAGACTTTTGAAGTTGATGAGTTTAATTCTTTTACGACAAATGCAACTTCTGTCGATACAATTGCTCTTAGTTTTTCGGTAAGTCCGTCAGTAAAATCTTCACCGTTGTTGTGAAATTTTTCCAAATCTTTTTTATAGACTATGGTATAAGCGATTTTGTCATCTTCTGCAAATTTGGCTTTGTTTATGCAATAGCTTTGGAATAAGACCATATTTTTAGAATTTGACTCATAGCATTTTTGATAAATTTCAGAAGGATTTACCCCTAAAGAAATCATTTTTCCTGCGTATTCCATTGTCCTTTGCGTTGTGTTTGAAAACTTGAAACATCCTGTATCTGTTACTATTCCAGTGTATAGGCAAATTGCGGTGTCTTTTGAAATATTCCAACCTGAATTTATCGCTAAACCTACAAGTGTTTCTGCTGTTGCGGATGCAAAAGGTTCAACAATATTGATTTCGCCATAATTGTTGTTTGTTTCGTGGTGGTCAATATTTATTGTATGTTTTGCTCTTTTGAACAAATCTTGCGCGTCAGCGCAACGGTCAATTGCAGCAACATCAAGGTTTATGACCAAATCATATTCGCGTGACAGGTCAAATTTTGAGATGTGCTTAACTTTATCTATGTTAGGCAAAAAACTGTAAGTTGTCGGCACATCTGAAACTGCAGCCATATCACATTTCTTTTTGTAATTATCTTTAATTAAAGAATATAATCCGCACATTGACCCAAGAGTGTCTCCATCAGGATTTATGTGGGATACAAGCAATATATTTTTAGAATTTTTTATGCTAAAATCTAATTGTTCAATGGTCATACCCAAACTTTAGCACAAAAAATTGCAGATACAAAATATGAAGAAAATTCTATACACCAGATTTAAAAATATAGACGATATCATAGCTGATTTGATGAAAAATGCAGCGATAAGAAAAGCTTTGACTCGTGCGAATTTGTGCAAATTTTGGGGAAAAGTTGCAGGTGAAAAATTTGCGGCACATTCAAAACCATATTCAATGATTAAAGGTTCAATAATGGTTATTGCTTGCGAAACTCCAATCGTAGCGCAAGAATTGATGCTCAGAAAAACTCAATTGCTGGTCAAATTCAAACCATACGTAGAGTCGCTCAATATGAAATTGACCGACCTTCGTTTCGATGCAAAAAAATGGGTAAATTTAAGCGAATAATGGTTTTGAGTTTACAATAGTTTACACTATGAGCAATTAATATTTTCAGGGCATTTTATGATTATGCAAGTGTAAAAATCAGGAGTTAATATGAACATAAATTCTGCAAATAATACAAATTTCCAAGGTCGATACAGTCTTAGCAATTACAAGGCATGCTTAAAAGGTGGCGCGATAGGCGATGCGATGGGGTGGCCTATTGAATTTCATCGTTTAGATTCTATCAAAAGCAGGTTTGGCAAAGATGGTATTCAAGACCTTGTTATCAATTCTAAAGGGCAGGCAGAAATTACAGATGATACGCAAATGACAATGTTTACGGCAGATGGTTTGATAAAAGCTGCGCGCAAAAGTCTTAATCTTGAAACAATGCCTGATATGAATACTGTTTTTGATTCATATAAACTTTGGTTAAAAACACAATTCAGTGATATCCAACAAAAAGGTAAAGGTTGGATTGCCGAAATAAAAGATTTGTATGCAAGAAGAGCACCCGGAAATACCTGTATTTCTGCAATCAGCGGAAATAATCCGGGGAGTATTGAAAAAGCAATCAATAACAGTGCAGGTTGCGGTGGTGTTATGAGGGTTGCGCCTGCAGGGCTTATGTACAAAGATAATCCTGAATTGGCGTTCAGGGTTGGTGCAGAGTGTGCAGCCTTAACTCACAGTCATCCGCGCGGATATCTTCCTGCAGGGGTGTTAAGTGAAATGATTGCACATATTATAAACGGCAAAGATGTAAATCAAGCAGTAAATGAAACGCTTAAAACCTTACAAAAATATGATAACCACGAACCTGTAACCGCATTGATGAAAAAGGCTCAACAACTTGCAAAATCAGATATTGACCCATCTGATGCAATAAAAGAACTTGGCGAAGGTTGGGTTGGAGATGAGGCGATTGCAATATCTACATATTGTGCGTTAAAAGAACCTAAAGACTTTGCAAAAGCGGTGAAAATGGCAGTAAATCACAATGGTGATAGTGATTCTACAGGTGCGATTTTAGGTAATATACTAGGTGCACATTTGGGTATTGAAGAAATTCCGTCAAAATGGCTCAAGAAAATTGAATTGACGGACGAACTCGGACAACTTGCAAAAGACCTGTACGTCAAACCGCAAGATATTGAAGATGTGGCAAAAAGATATCCTATAAATTAACTTTATTTATCCTTTTTTCGCACAGTATATTTATTATTCTTTTTCAAATAAGTCATATAATCGATTTGTTTATCTAAACTCATCTTTTTCATTTTTTCGACATCTTCAGGGAAAAAATCGACTTTATATGTCTTAAATTCAATATTTGACATTTCGCTTTCGTATCTGTTTTTCATATTCTTTTGGGCTGATTCAAATGTATCAGGTTTTACAGATAGGTCAATTTTTTCATGAGAAGATTTTATTTTTGAGGTGTTTAGTTTTACAGGATGAACATTTGCTCTTATATCTGCTAATGTTATTTTTTTCATTTAGACCTCCGTTATGTAAATTATTCGACAGTATATCTGCCTTCTCTTTTTAACATTGTCATATATTCCAATTCTTCATCAATATCCATGTTCTTCATTTTTTCAACGTCTTCTGGGAAAAATACGACTTTTTGAGTTTTAAATTCTAAATTGTCGCAATCGTGTTTGCTATTTTCTCGCCATTGCTCGGTTTCATTTTTATTTTCGTCCATTTTAGATTATTATCCTTTCTAGTTTTTAATATTGCCTTCTAACTGCCATTTACCATTTTTATAATCTATCGCAGTTATTGTAATTTTTGAATCCTTCTGTAAAAGGATTTCTGTTTCATTTTGGTGTGCTCCACTAGGATTTACACCTTCTAATAGTACACCTTTTGAGCCTTGTTCAACATTAAAAGTCCAATGTACAGGATAAGATTCAAATGGAGCAGGACCTGCAATTGAAGCAGACATGAAATGTTCTTGATGTGCAACACTTATTTGTCCAAGAACCATTTTCCTAACTTCATTGATTTTTGTTCTATCACCTTTAGTTGCATTGAAATGAGCTAAAGCTTCTTGCATTGCCTCATCAAGATGCTTTCCATTAGGTAATGTTACAGAATGTAGAACTCCATATCCCTCATTTCTTTTAATAGTTATTGGAGAATGGATAACTTGAGTATTGATATATGCTTGAATTTTCTTAATATCATCAGCCGTATCTGCAGGGTAAGGTATGCCTTTTTTGTGCATATTTTCCAATGCTTTATTTATTTTTGAATAGCCAGAACCTTTATATACTTTAATAGATTCAAGAGTGTCTTCAGATATAGGATTTTTAGCAATGTTTACCAGTGTTTCCCATTCTCCGGTGCCCATATCTTTTAAATAGCTAAAGATATTTGTATTTTTAATATTTCTATATAATAGAATTAAATTATTCATATCATTTTGCCAAACATTTATAAACTGTCCGTTACCTGCGTTCATAATAGTTTGTAATTTTTTGATATCTTCAATACTTAAAGATGCTTCAATTTTATGAATGATTGTGCTACTGTATGAACCATATTGGTTATACAATTTATCTTTTGTTGCTTGGTCTAAAGTTTTTTGCCAAAAACCATGACTATTTTGAACAAATCCATTTTTAGCTAATAGATTTTGCACTTGAACTTCTGACAAGATTTTTGGAGCAGGAGCTGAGGCTGCCAAATCTTTTTCTTTAATTGCAATATTATCAAGTAATTGCTGTTTTGCTTTTGGATTGTTTACATAAGTCAAAGCTTGTTTGATATCTTGCAAGTCAGCAGATGATTTTGCAGAAGAAATTGCCTTGTCTAATGATTTGTTCATCATTTTGTGCATATATTCAAGGGTAGATTCACTGCCTTGCGGATTTGTTTTGATTTCTTCAAGCAAAGATTTCAAAAATTTCTTTCTGTTTAGTAAAGGTTCTTTGTAGTGAGACAAGCCCATACTATCAAGAAGATTTGTGATTTCAGTTGTTTTTAAATTTGCAACTTTGTTTAATGAGTTAATCAAATCATCACGAGTCATTTTGCTAAAAATTTGTGCTGATTTTGAGTTGATGTTTGCATCCATCAATGTTACAAATTCCATCGGAATTGATGTATAAGGTTTGTTCTTGCCTTGTGCACGATAATCAAATGTCCCGCCTGCATCAAGTCTGATGATTTTACCGTCAGCAGTTTTTAGCATATTGTCGTTGTTCAAACCGACAACATCCCAGTTTGCTAACAATACATCCATACCAAAACCATCGTTAGCTTTTGTAGTTGCTTGAGTTACACTTGTCAAATCAGGCATGTATTTGCTCAAAGTTCCAACTGTGCTGTCAGCGGCTTTGAAAGAACTCATTTCAGGAGTGCCTAAACCTGCCATAGCGTACAATTTGTTAGCCAAAAGTTCTGTTTTGCCTTGAGCTCCGCCAAATTTTGCATAGAACAATTCACCGGTTTGCTTATTGATTACATAGTAACCTTTGTTTGAACCGCCTTGTGTACCGTGTAAAATTTCAAACGGAACATTTTTACCGTCGATATTAAATGTTTCAGATGTAATATTAGTTGCTTTTTTCTTAATTTGTTCGATTTTATTTGCAATTACAGGGTCTGAGTTGTGAGCTGTCGGAATATCTTTCATAACAGCCGCATCTTTGTGAACTTCAATTACAAATTCACCGTGCTTTTTAGTAATAATTACGTGGTGAGAGCCAACGCCATCAGCATATTTGCCGATTTGATATTTTACATCAGGATAATTTCCATGTGGGTCAGTACAGCCGATAGCAAAGCTTTCGCCTTCTTTTAAGTCATTCATCAATTGTTTTAGTTTAGGGTCGTTCATATCAAGTTCGACACCTTTACCTAAAATCAATTTGTCGATTTTATTTTTATCCAAATAGTATTGTTTGTATTTGTCCATTTGACCGATTGGCAATTCTTCACCCAAAACTTCAGGTGTGATTTTGCCTGAAATTTTATCCATTTTTTCTTGGAATTTTGTCTCAAACTCTGCTTGAGAAAGTTTTTTACCGGGTTCTAAGATTTCTAAGTGGAAGGTATCGCTAACGCTTTCCAAATCAGATTTAGCCATAATTTGAGCAAGAGTCAAATCATCGCCAAACATTTTTACAACTTGGTCAGTACTTATCTTACCTTTGTTAAAATCTTTGAACCAGTGGTGATTTTCAATCAAGTTCAAGATTTTATTTTTTGTTTCTGTTGAATAGTTGAATCTATCCAAAATGCTTTCCGCATACTGTTTACTAAGTGCAGCGTGACCTGTGTCTGATACTGATGCGCCTTTGTATTGTTTACCCATATCGTGGAGTAAAATACTCATTTTCAAAATTTCTTTTTGTTCGTCGGAAATATTTGCATCAGCTGCATATTTCAAAGCTTTTTGCAAGTTTTGAATAGTGTGAGAATCTAAGCTGTATGCATGAACGCCGTTTTGTTTTTTACCAATCATAAATGTAAATTCAGGTACATCTTTGATAAAGTTTTCTAATTCAGCTTTCAATGCAGGGTCAGAAATTTGCAAAGAATTTTGTTTTGAATATTTATTTAAGATATTCAAAATCTTTTCTTCATTAGGTGTGCTTGGAATTTGAGAAAGTTTTGGAATATCTGACAACTCATCTCCAATAGTATGAATGTTGAATTTGTTCATAATAGCAGAACGTTCAGAATAAGGAAGAGCCATTAGAGATTCTTTCAAGTCTTTCAACATTTCATCATGAGAATATTTCAACGGCAAACCTTTTTTACCATATTTTTTCATATTCAAATTCTCTAGTGCATTATCTAATGTTGAACTTGTTACAAGATTTGATAATGGTTTGTGTGGAGTAGGTTTTGCAGTTCCTTGTAATGCAGATGCTTTATCTTGCAAAGCTTGGAACAATGAACCGTCAGCAGTACCGTATTGAGAGTTGTACATGTTGTATTCATCTTTCAATTTGTTCAACTTGTTGATATCTGTACATTCATCAATTTGAGCTTTTAGGTTTTTTGAAAATTTAGTGGCATCAGGAATTGGGGCATTAGCAGGATATTCAGAAAGTGACATATATCTTTCTGTAATTACTGAGCCGTCTTTGGTTGAGGTAATTGTTTCTACGCCTGTTTCATAGTTTTTAGTTACATTAGTATCAACTTTTGATTCAACTTGTCTGATAATTTGTTGTTTTTTGTTTACCAAAGTGTAACCGGATGGAGCATCACCTGGGTTGTGGTAATCGAAAGCTTTGATTGTACCTGCACTGTAATCTTTTACAGATATAATTTTGCCGTCAGCATCTACAAAAATCTTTTTATTATCTTTTGTTAAATAAGACTTTTTACCTTTTGGAAAATCGGTTTCACTGATAACTTCAAATTTCAATTCTTCACCGTTTATTCCGTTGAATTTCTTTTCTTGCGGATGTTGGAGTGAAGGTTTTTCCTCAGCTACAGGAGGTTTGGTGCTTGGTGCAGCTTCTTTAAATTTGTCAGCCTCCTCAGGGGTAACTGTTTTTTTCTTGTTTTTCAAATCAGTTTCATCAATAGGTTTGCCACTTGACTTTTTAAAATCGTCAGGAACTTTCTTAGAGCTATTTGCTTCACCGGACGGTTTTGTCTCAGTGTCAGGTTTAACAGCACCTTGGTGTTCTGTTTCTACAATTGGCTTTTCTGTTTTGATTGGTTTTTCAGGAGTTGTTGGAATTTCAGGTTTGGTTGGTACTTCAGGTTTAGGTGTTGGAGTATCAACTTTTGTACCTTTGTGCATTTTTACATGAGAAATTCTTGACATTAACAAGCCGCTTGCAAAGTCAATAAATGCATCGTTTTTGCCGTAATCATCCCCTGCAAGTTTTGTTACGCCGTAAGAACCTGCGCAATTGATGATTTCTTCCGCAACTTCTGTTGCCAAAGCTTTATTTGTTATACCAAATGCTTGCATCAATTTTGGAGCCAAGATGCTTGAAGATGCACCAACGCCTGCAAATGACATATTCATCAAAGTTTTTCTCATTGTTTCTTTGACGTCTTTTTTATTTGACAAATTAACTGCTGCTGTTGCAACGCCTGCTGTAGCCATTTGAGTTACGATTTTTGCTTTCTTAGTTGCATTCATTGCAGTTGATACGGTTTTCATTGCTTTTGCAGCTTTAGTTGCGTAAGTTGCAATTTTTACACCGCGAGCACCCCATTTAGCAGCACTTACTGCAAGTTTTGCGGCTGCCATTTGTCCTAGTCCCGGAACAAATTGCAATGCAATAGTACCTGCGATTTCAAAAGCAGCGGAAGTCACCATTTCGGTCATTTGTTGGTTTTCGTTGAATTTGATAACATCTTTTACGATATCGTTTGTGCCGTAAGCGCTTTTTGTCAACAAATCAACATCTTTGCCCATTTGTTCTAAAGTTTTACCTTTAGACAATTTTTGAAATTCTTTTAAATACTGTTGTTTAGATTCTTTGATAAATGAATCCAAAACATACTTTTTATCAGCTTGAGATGCTGAGTCCATACCTTTGCTTTGTGCGTAAGATTTAATCAATGTATCAATATCAGAATCTGAGTATTTGAAAGATTTTTTCAATTCGTTACGCAAAGACTGGTAATTCATATTCTTTGTCTTTGATTCCAATCCTGCAAAGGCTTTGTATGATGCGTCAAATGCAGCAGCAGATTCGTAGTTGATTCTTGCTGTTTGGCGAGCTTGAATCATTTTTGGATTAAAATCAATTCCGAAAGTTTGTTTATATAATTTTTTGAAAGTTGCTTCATCGTTTTTATTTGCGGCAGCTACAAGTTTTTTCACGTCAGCTGCGTGTTTGCCAAGCTTTTTGTCCATATCGGCAATAGTTGTACAGCCGAACAATCCGCAAACCCAGTCACCTGTTTTAGCAACCCAGCCTTCTTTATCTCTTGCATCTTTGTATTGTTTTTGAACATCTTTATTGAGTGCTACCAAACCATCTTCACCATTCAAGAAAGATTTCATGGCAGCTCTTGTAGAAATTGAACCTTGACCTTTAGTAACTTTTGCTGCTGCAGTTGCGCCACGCAAAAAGTCTACGGCTTTATCCATTTCTTTTGTATCAATACGACCGATTTTGTCAAATTCGTGCTGCATACTTGTTGAAAATTTCTTCCTTGCACTTTTTAAATCAGCTTGAGAAACACCTGCTTCTTTTGCAGCTTGTTCCAATGAATTATAAATATGGTTAAGGGCTTTTTGTCTGTTTGTGTTTGATGCTCCGACTTCTGAACAAATTGTATCAAGTAAAGATGAATCGCCTGTGTGTTTTTCTAAAACTTTGTCATAGTTATCTAGGACAGCCACAACGTTATTTTTATTAACCTTTTTCAATTCGTTCCAAAATATCGGTTTGTCTATCGCAGCAGCATTGTCATCACAAATTTTATATAAATTATTTGCGATACCTTTTGCGGTTCTGTTGTTGCGCATATTTTTGTTGATTTCGGTTACTTCTTTTTGTCTGCCGACAACCCTGTTGTATGTCTCTTCAGAACACGGAACAGTAATTCTTTTACCTTGAATTTGACCGTCTTTTAAGTTTGGATTTAATTTCTTTAATTGCGCAATTCTGTCTTCTAATTGTTTTTTAGTCGGATTTTTAACTCCTTGGCTTGCCAAATTTTGTTTGGCAACTTCTGTGAAATTCTTTTGTTTGCAAGTGAAACTTATTGCTCTTGAAGCTTTTTTCTTTTGTTCAGCCTCATGAACTTTTGCCTCTTGTGCTTTTTCTCTGGCTCTTGCTGCACGTTCTTGTTGTTTACGGCGGATTTCTGCCATATCTTCTTTGTAGTCGCCAATTGTATCAGCACTGCTTTTGCGGTTGGTTAAGTTTTTATCATCGGCTTCCAATTCTTTTGGAATCAAAACTGTATCACCAACGCGGAAAAATTTTGTAGAACCTTTTTGATGAACTTTGCCGTCAGGTTCGTTTACTTCAATGATGTCACCTTGTTTAACATCAAAGATTTTAGCAAGATGTGCAATACTTTCACCATTTTGTACAACAACTTTTGTGTTACCGTTGCCATCGTATTCGGCAACATAAGTTTTGCCGTCGATTGTTTTTTCTTGTCTTATGCGTTTCCCATCAGAATTTACTGTTGTTTTGGTAACATTACCGTTAGCATCTGTAACTGTTTCTACAGTAGAATCTTCCAACTTCTCTACTGAGGTTTGAGTTTCAACATTGCCGTTGCGTCTTACTCTTTTTGTTGTTACATTGCCATTTTGTTCAGTTTCATTAACAGTGCCTTCTTTTTCATCATATTCATAATCGGTTGTGGCTTTGTTTTGGTTATTTTCACGTTTTACAAGTTTTTCACCTTTATCAGAAACTTCATAGTACAAAGTTTCTGTTTGAGTTTTAACTGTCTTTTTCTGAGGTTTTCCGTCAGTGAAAGTTGTAGTAACAGCATTGCCGTCTTTGTCAAAATATTCTTCTTTTTGAAGAGTGTTATCTGCTGTATAAGTAGAAGTTTTGTTGTCTTTGATTATGACTTTTTTCTTTGTGTCAGGGTAAATTTTTTCAACAGAACCGTCTTTGTATTCGGTTGTGATTACATCTTGTCCGTTTTCTTTTGTTGCGGTAGAGTTTTTAATATTTTTGCTGTTATCGGTCAGTGTATTGATAAATTTGAACAAGTCTTCGTTAGTGATATTTTTATCTTTTTTATCACCAAACAAGTTTTTCAAAAATTTTTCGGCTTCATTTTTAGAAAGATTACTGTTTTTCGCAGCTTCTTGTAATTGAGTTTTCAATTTTGAAATCTCTTTTTCATCAAGAACATGATTGCCGTCATCCAAAGCGTCAAAAATTGCAAGCATAGCTTTATCTTTGATTTGCTCACGCTTTAGTCCGCCTTTGATTTGATTCAAATCAGCTTGACCTAGTTTACCTTTGTTCAGATTCAAATTGACATTTTCTGCGCACATAACATTTACTTTCTTCTTTTACACTTACATGTCTATACGGCAATTTTGCTGACTACTTTAATAATACGAGCCTTTTTGTTACATTAGTTTACAACGGCGGATTTAAGGATATAATTAAACTATGGCTAAAGTAAAATCAAAATGGATATGTCAGCAATGCGGTTATGAATCAGCAGGATATTTGGGTAAATGCCCTGAATGTGGTTCGTGGGGAAGTTTTACGGAAGAAATTCAAAATAATTTAAAACCTCAAAATATCTCACCGCAAGGGATTGCAAATGATACAAAACCTTCTCTAATCAATGATATTCATATTGGAGAAGAGGTTAGAATAAGTACAAATATTTCTGAATTTGACCGAATCCTTGGGGGTGGACTTGTTCAAGGCTCGTTGGTGTTGATTGCAGGTGACCCCGGAATCGGTAAATCTACAATTTTGCTCCAAACAAGCGGTGAGTTGTGCAAAAACGGTCAAAAAATTCTTTATGTTTCAGCAGAAGAATCCGCAAGTCAATTGAAACTCCGCGCCAACAGATTAGGAATAAATGCCGAAAATTTATATATTTATCCGCAAACAAATTTGGAAAGTATTCGCGCTCAAATTGATGAACTTCAACCTGATATGATTGTGATAGACAGTATTCAGGCGATTTATTCTCAAACTATTTCAAGTTCAGCAGGTAGTGTGTCACAAATTCGAGAATGTTGTAATATTTTGATGCAAATTGCCAAAAATCGCGGAATTACAACAATTGTAATCGGACACGTGACAAAAGACGGCAATATCGCAGGTCCAAAGATTTTAGAACACATGGTAGATACGGTTATTTCGTTTGAGGGCGACAAATACAAGTCTTACAGAATGTTGCGCTCTATGAAAAACCGTTTTGGTAATACTTCAGAAGTTGGAATTTTTGAAATGCAAACTCAAGGGCTTGTGGAAGTGAAAAATCCGAACGAATTGTTTTTAAATGAGCGTTCTCAAGATGCAATCCCCGGGAGTGCCATCATTGTTACAAACGAAGGAACTCGTCCGCTTTTGGTTGAAATTCAGGCACTTGTCGGCACAACTCCATATCCGACTCCGCGCCGAGTGACAAATGGGGTTGATAACAGCAGATTGTTGCAGATTTTGGCGGTTTTGGAAAAAAGAGTCGGTTTAAACCTTTCAAAACAAGATGTTTATGTGAATGTTATGGGCGGAATTGAAATTGATGAACCGAGTGCTGATTTGGGGATAGCTATTGCAATTGCCACTTGCGCTCGCGATGTTGTGGTTGACCCTCAAACGGTAATCATTGGTGAAATCGGTTTGTCAGGCGAGATTCATCCTGTAAGTAATATTGAAAAACGTCTGAATGAAGCTGTTACATCAGGGTTCAAAAAGGCGATTATCCCTTACGCAAACAGAAATATTACCAATGATAAGATTAACATTGTTCCGGTAAAAAGGTTAATCGATGCAATTACCGCTTGTATTTCTCCGAGTTAAAAGTGGAGATTCCTTTGTTGGCATTGCAATGCCGACCAACCAAAAGCTATGTCATTCTGAAAGCTTAGAAAATTCGTGTGAGTTTACGAACACAAAATTTTCTTGCTATTCAGAATCTATCAATGTTGATTTTAGACTAGTTAGTCACCCTGAATTTATTTCAGGGTCTCTAATATTATAAATTTTGCATAAGACTAATATGTTTTATTAGAGATGCTGAAACGAGTTCAGCATGACTAAAATCAAATGGATAGACCAGACCCTGAATCTACGCTGTCGCATAAAACATGCATCCACTTCGTTTCGCACTCTGCACTTGCTGTTCAGGGTGACATCCTGATATGTTGCTCCAGCATGTCCCCCTATGTTTAATGCCTTGGATAGACTTTTGTGATATTCTGTTTGGTGGAAATTCAACTAAAAAGGAGTGCCGAAAAATGTCTTTAGAAGAAGAATTAGGAAAATACTTAATCAAAAACAAATTAACAGTCGCGACGGCAGAATCTTGCACAGGCGGATTGCTAAGCTCAAAATTGACAGATGTTTCAGGCAGTTCTGAGTATGTCAAGTTGAATTTTGTAACTTACGCAAATGAGGCTAAACATAAGATTTTAGGCGTAAGTTGGGATATTTTAAATAATTTTGGTGCAGTTAGTGAACAGTGTGCTCAAGCGATGGCAGAAGGTTTGGAAAACGCAACAGACTGTGATATCGCCCTATGTACAACAGGTATTGCAGGACCGACAGGCGGAACAAAAGAAAAACCGGTTGGCTTAGTTTATATTTCAATCAGATATAAAGGAATTACCACAATCAAGGAAGTGAAACTTTCTCCGAATTTGCCACGCAAAGAAATGAAAGAACAATTTGCAAACCAAGCACTGAAACTAGCTCTTGACACCTTGACAAAAGATAGAATATAAATATATCATTAGAAAATGAATAATGAAGATTTTCTAAAACTTGGTTACAAAATAAAATACCTGAGAAACAAACAAAATCTATCTCAGCTTGATTTGTCGCTAAAAACCGGACTGACAACGCGAACTATCAGCCGTATAGAATGTGGCACAATTGACCCAAAATATTCAACCTTGGTTAGAATTTCCGAGGCTCTTGATACTACTATTATTGATTTGCTAAATTTTACATTATAAAATTTCGACTAAAAATGGGGTCTAAAGTCTGTAAATTATTCACATTTTTCAGTAACGAAAACTTCTGCTAATTTTCCGCCACGGTTACTTTTAAACCTAATTTCACGACATTCTGGTTCTTTAGGTTTAAAATCATCTTTTTGATATTCAAACAAAAATTTCATAAATTCTTTGCTGTACATAACACTCCTTCACGCAGTAAACTGCTTGAAACTTCACACACATATATATAAACAAATAAAATACAAAAATTTTGCTTATTTTGCAAGTGTTTGCAATAAATTGTTACAATATTAGTAGTTCAAATATTAGCCTGTCGAATAGTTACTTTCGCTAATGTTTTAAACCTCCTGAAAAGTACATAATCTGGTATAAGTTTGTTTTTTAAATAAAACTTTTGTTTATTTTAAACAAAACTCACACAAACAAGGAGGTAAAAATGTCAATTAAAAAACTAACTCTGGCAGCTGCTATTACGCTTGGAATAGCAACGTGTTCCTTGACTCCAGTAATGGCAGCTTGCCCATGCAAAACACCTGCACCTGCCGAACAATTACCGGTAGTCACAGGCCCTGCATGTCCTGTGGAACAAGCTCAACCACAAACTTGTACAAAGTGTAAAAAAGCTTTGCCTGAATGTGGATGCAAAAAGCAAGAAGCACCTTGCAAGAAAAAAGACCCATGTCCAACCAAGAAGAAAGATTGCGGCTGCCCTGATGAAATAAGCTGTGACAAACCTGCTGTTCCATCAACTGCATTGTGTCCGCAAACAGGAAAACCTGACAAAGCTGAAATGAAACAAGTTTACGGCTATCCACAAGCTGTATACGGTACAAACAACTATGTCGGAGAACCTGCAAACTCAATCTTTTCAACAGAAAAACAATTGAAAGGCTGTCCTGCAAGCAGAATGTCTTCAAACATCAGCGGTGCAACAGTTGCAACTGACGGACAAGTTACAGGTGCGGCTGCTCAAATGCCATGCTTGAACGAAGAACCTAACAAATACAATGGTATAACAATAGACAGAAACGAACGTAAAATGGACGGCAATGCTTGTCCGATAGACATTCAATCTGCAAATTCAATTAATGCGGTTAAAAAGACATTAATTCCTTATGAAATTCCGCAACAAATCCAAAATATCACAGGTGCAGCAGCTCCATTAGGTGGTTGTATGTTCCCTGATGTTCCTAACAGTCATTGGGCAGCTTGTGACATTGACAAATTGGCAACAAACGATGTTGTTGTAGGTTATCCTGACGGATTATTCAAGCCAAACAGAAACATCTCTCGTGCTGAATTTGCAACAATGCTTGTTAAAGGTTTCAACATGAATTGTGATATGGATAGACAAACAATGTTCAAAGATGTTCCGCGTAACAACTGGGCAAATGCTGCAATTGCAAAAGCCGTTGACGAAAATCTTTTGAAAGGTTATCCAAACAAAACATTCAAACCAAAAGCAAATGTTTCACGTGTAGAAGCGTTGACATCAATTGCAAAAGGTATGAACTGTGACATCGATAAATGTAAAGCGGATGAAATCTTGAGCAAATATGCTGACGGAAACAAAGTTCCTGAATGGGCAAGGATTCCTGTAGCAAAATCTTTGCAAAACGGTGCATTGAAAGATTCACCTACTCCAAATATGATTATGCCAAACAAAGATGCATCTCGTGCTGATATTGCATCAATGATGCAAACCGTTCGTGTAGCTCTTGGTTATGACACAAATCCGAAAACAGCAAACAATATTTGTCCAGCTTGTCCGATAGAGAAAAATGCGTTGATTGAACACGAAGAAATCGTAAAAATCCCAACATTGAAACTTTCAATGATTGACCAATTGACAGCAAAATCTTCTCACGTAGGTCAATACTTTAGAGCAAACACTCTTGAAGATATTACTATCAACGGCGTAACTTATCCTTGCGGTTCAACCGTTACAGGTCAGGTTGTTGAAGTAATCAGACCTTCAGGCTGTGAAAAAGGTGCATTGAAACTTGCTTTCACAGAAATTAAAAACGGTGATTGCAAAACTAAATTACCTAAACAAATCTTGCAAGCTCAGGTAAATAAATCTAAAAATGTAAACCCTGTGGCAAGAGTAGTTGAAATGCCATTCACTTGGGCAGGTTCTTTGGTTGGTGTTGTCGGTAGAACTGCAGGCGGTATCATCACAAACGTTGGTAACGCTGTAGAAAACGTCTCTAACGATGCAGGTTATATGCTCGGTCACGCTTTCCAAGGTCAATTCGGAGCTGCTGCAAGAAGCTTGGGCGATGGTTTGTTTGAAACCGTTAAAGCACCGATTGACGTAACAAGAACTGCCCTATCAGGTACTATGGGCTTGTTCCAAACTACAGGTGATGAATTTGCTTACCTTGTTGACCCTCGCGGATATAAAATATCTGCAGTAAATCCTAGGGAACACATTACTATTGCATTCGGTTGCAATGAATAACCGGAACTTAGTTTAATCTTCATCACCCAAAAGCTCGACACTTGCACAATTTGCAGGTGTCGGGTTTTTATTTTGATTAGCTCAAAAGATTTTGTATGTAATACATTACTCCTGTTTTCCACTCTTTGGCTTCGGATTTTGTACAGTATTTGCCGGCATTTGCCAACTCTTCAACGGTATTAATATTAGATTCTTGGTGGTGTTTAGAGATAATTTGCGCCATTTCTTCAATACAACTATCTACGCTTTTAAATTTCTTTAAACCCTTAGCGCCCATTACACCGCCAACATTACGTTTTACTTTTGCAGCCTCGGATGCCCCTCTTGCAGATTCGTGCATTGCAATTGCCATCAAAACCGCAGGATTAACATTGTATTCTTTTGCTTTTTTCAAAAATACTTTAGCTTTGCCATTTAGCGGATTTTTCTTCTTTTCGTTATCAAGTAGCAATTCGTTAAAAGATGATGTTAAACTATCGTCATAATTTTCTATTGTGCCCATAAGTTTTGCTGTTCGTGCTGATTTTGGAATACTTGGGCGAACAATTTTTTTAGCGGCTGCTTTAACTTTTTTAGTGGCAGATTTTGGTGCTCTGCGAATAAATGTATCACCGCTATTCACAATCGGTTCTGCGTGTTCACTTGCCATTTTTGCTAATCTTGTACTGATTTGCGGAACAAGTGTTGTTGCCGCTAATAAAACTGTTACAGCTTTGTTAGTCTCTTTTTTGGGTAATGGCATTGCGTATTTTGAAGTTTGCGCCACAGCCTGTTTAACGGCTTGTTTAACAGCATGTTTTACTGCGTGTTTGCCATTTTTCACAATAGAAACGGCGGTAGTTACCGCTGTATTATGTCTTATTGGGGGTATTCGCATATTCATTATCCTTTTTGCACAGATATTTTATCATAAATAAACCCGTGAATAAAAATTTTTGCCAATATTTAATAATTTTAACAATAAAAAATCAACACTTGACTGAGAGTAACTATCAGGATTTAAAATAATACTATGATGAAAGGAGAATTTATGTCAAATAAAAAAAATTTAGTAGCATTTTATTCATTCTCAGGAAATACAAAGGCTGTAGCCGAAAAAATTCAAAAACAATTAGACTGTGATATTTTTGAAATTAAAACAGTTAAAGAATATCCAAATTCATACAATGAAGTTGTAAATGAAGCAAAAGAAGAAAAAATGAAAAACATATTGCCAGAATTGGTTGAAAACGGTGATGTTTCATCATACGATACAATATTTATCGGAACTCCTGTTTGGTGGTATACAATGGCTCCTGCTGTGAAATCTTTCATCGCAAATAACGATTTTGGCGGAAAAACAATTGCTCCATTCTGTACACATGGTGGTGGCGGAGCATCTGAAACTTATTCGGATATGCAAAAACTTGCACCATCAGCCTCAGTTGAAACAGGATTTACCAGTTACGAAGATTCTGCAGCCGATGCCGATGTTAGCCAATGGTTGAAAAATTTGAAAATTAATTAATCCCCACAATGTCGAATGAAAATTCCTTCTGTAGTTGTTTTAATGAATTTGAAACAAAACAGGAGGAATTTTAATGTTTTACAATGTTTTAAAAGCAAAAGAACTTGTTCATTTGGATAATGAACCATTCAAAAGAGAAACTCTGATGGAGCATAACACCAGCAGTTTGAATATCGTTGCCATAAAGAAAAACGAAATTATCGACACTCATACATCTGTTGAAGACGCTGCTGTATATGTTCTTGATGGTGAGATTGAATTACATTTTGATGCAGAAAAATTTACCCTAGATAAAGGTGAGATGATAATGTTCAAAAAAGATACTGAGCATAAAGTCTTTGCCAAAAAGGATTCAAAGTTTTTGTTGGTGAAAATTTAGTATAATTCGTTTGGTCATAACGAAGGGGCGAAGGCTTTTAGCCTTCGCCCACTTTTTAGTCAATAAAAAAGGAACCGATTAAGGTTCCGTTTAGTAGGTTAGTTAGTAGTAGGGGAAAAAGGAGGAAAATTAGTTTTGTTTAATTACATTTTACTTATCGGTCGTTTTTTCAGAAAACTTTAATATTTGGGATGTGATTGTTAAGAATTTGTAACAATACAAAGGAAGGCAAGAGTGCTGGAGGGCTGGAATACAGGAAAATACCATATTACGAAGACACGGTGCCTATAAAACATGTCATTCTGAAAGGATTAAAAATCAAGTTGCGTAGCGACGTAGATTTTATCCTATTCAGAATCTATCAATGTTGATTTTGTTGTCGGCTTAGTAAAGCCGACCTACTGACTATGGTGTTAGATATTAATAATTTAACAGGTGGGCTGGTGAGCCCACCCTACAAAGAACAAACCCTCACCCTACCCTCAGCCATACGGCACGCAGTCTCACTCAACTCGCATTGCTCGTTGGTTCGGCTAGTGTCCCACAAGTGGCGAGGGAACAGGTGTCATTCTGAACAGCAGGAGCAGAGTGCGAAACGAAGTGGAGTCACGTTTTATGCGACTGCGTAGATTCAGAATCTTTTCTATAAGCAATGTTTTGCAAATATTATATATGCCTAATATTGATTATTGAAAGGATTCCGAACTAGTCTTGGATTATTGGCGGCTCGACCGACTCAACGCAGCTCTCGCCAAGACGTGCTGGGTTCACTTCGTTCGCACGGCGCACTTGCCAAAATCCGCAATTCGGAATGGCAGTTAAATTATTTTTATCATGTAGAAAAGAGATGTAACACAAAGTAGGGTGGGCTAACTAGCCCACCTGTTAAATTCCTTTAACTAGTAATCCTTTAACCCCCTTTAAATAGCAAGAAAATTTGCGGTCGAAAAATCTCACGCAAATTTTCTAAGCTTTCATAATAAAATCTTTTTATATTATTCTCTGCCTGTTTTGTTTAGGGCTGCGACATCACTTACTTTCATTGCATAGTAAGGTGTTTTTTGACCTTTTTCAACCAAGAACAATACAAAGTTGTTATTGAATGTGAAATCTCTTCCGTCGCGAGGTGCAAGAGATGTGCATCTCACCATAATAGCTGCTTCACTTTTTAGCTTAACGCCTTCGTTATTCATTCTAAAGTCGACAGTTTCGATAGTTTTGTCGATTTGCATATTTGTGCCGACAATTTGGTGGCCTTCAAGTTCATCAAAACTTGCCTCTTGATACAATTTGATATCAGGAACAGTCAAAGTATCATTTTTAACAAAATTTCTATCACCGCTATATTTTGCTGTTTTTTCGTTCATTTCAGCGTAGTATTTGTCAAAAGTTTTATCATCATTTGTTCTATAAAGCAAAACTTCGTCTTTGCCTTTTGTATAAAGTTTTACGGCAAAATCGTCATAACTGTTGTAGAATAATACATTTACGTTTTTGTATAATTTTTTGTTGCTGTTATCGTTTATACCAAAGTAATTAACCATTTCGTGGCTATTGCCGAAGTTGCTTGTTGATAGCTTGTCAAACGCGTTTGTGAATTTAAAATCTTTCTTTAACATTGCGTAAACAAAGATTTTGTCCGGATTGTATGTAAAATCAAACATTTTTAAAATGTCGCTTGTTTCATTGAATTTTGCTTTGATATTTTTTTCGATTTCAGCCTTTAATGCAGGTGAAACAATTCCTGATTTTACATAATATGATTTTGCATTCAAGTTTGATTTTTTGAACTGTCTTTGGTTCAAATCAGTTGCCATTTGTGAATCAAACCCAAAGAATTTTACCGGAGCTTTTACAATCTTGTCTGTAAGTTCGTTCCAAACAAGTTGAAAAGTTCCAACCCAAATTCTGTTTTGAGCTGTGCTTTGTGTATTCATTGTAGGCAAAACTTCAATAGACTTAACATCTTGAGCTTGTGCTGATGAAAGTCCGCCAATCATAGCAACTAAAATTGCCAGTGATACTAATATCTTTTTCATTCCTTTCTCCTTCTAAATCCTGTATTTAATGTTTTCCAAAAACCTTTGAAAAATCCTGACGGGGTGTTTTTGTGAAGAATCGGCGCTGAATCATAGTATTTTTTATAGTTTGCGATAATATTTTCAGGCAGGTCTTCTCCCCTGTCTAAAATATATGACAAAAATTCTATATAGTCATCCTGTTCTTCTTTATATAAGCTGTCGCGTCTTCTGATATCTTCGTCTGCCTCGTAGTGAATAAGTGCGTGATAAGCCGCAATAAGACTCTCATCGGTTGTATCTTTGGGGTACAACATCAACGCATCTTTCACGCTGCAATAACCAAGCCGAACTCGTCGCAACAAATCTGCGACCGTTTTTCTATCAGAAATATTTCCGCTCATTTTTATTACTTAACTAACAGTTCAACTGTTTCATGTTCAACAAAGCGAACCATATCGGCATAATTACCGTTAAAGAAATTATCAGCAAACTCATGCATCATATCTAATGCCATTTCGCGTTTGTCCATAGTTGCTTTATAGAAGAATTTTTTACCAACCTTATATCTTACAAGAATACTTTTTGTAACAAGTCTGTCCATTACAGTTTTAATCGTTGTATAAGCTCTTTCTGTGCCGTTTTTAGACAACTCATCTACTACGTCTTGAATTGAGATATCAACATCTTCATCAATAGCTGTTAAGTTCCAAAAAGTGTTTAAAATTTCGATTTCGAGAGATCCGCAGACCATGTTTTCCTCCTACTGTACTATTTACTATAATTGTAATATAAAATAGATTTTTTACAAGTCCCCTCTTTAAAAATTTACAAAACTACAAGTATAATGGGGCAAATAAGGGACTAAAAATCCATATCCATAAAGTCTTCGTCTTTTTTGTAATTACGTTTTTTTGTTCGTATTTTTTCGTTTTTCTTTTTAACCTTTTCAGGCAAATTTCTGTATGCATTATCGACAGAAATTTTTGTTATCACCTGATTGGTTTTTCTGTCATAAAATGTCAACCAATATTTTCTGTTGATATTATCAACGGCAAATGAAACATTTTCAATCAGCTTGTCTCCCGGTTTGATTTGTCTAAACATCAATTTTGTGTTTCCAAAAATTGATGGGCTGAATTTTGCGTTGTAATCGTTTACCAATGCCATATCAAAGCCGGAAAGTGTTTTGTCTGACATATTTGATATCAAAACGGTCAAAGTGATTGTATTAACCTCCCCAAATGGGTCTTTTTCGTGTTTTACATTATTTATATTGATATCTAAACCTTTGTATAATATTTCTTCTTGTTTTAGAGCTTCTTCTTTATATACCGGTAAGTCAATAGAAGTATTTATTTTAACCTTGATTTCGTCTCCAGGTGCAATTAATACGTGGTTACCTTTTCTGATTAGTGCAACACTCAAACCTGCAACGCCGCCTACTGCAGCACCACCTGCTAATGTATAACCTTGAGATGCAATTGCAGCACCAAGTCCAAGCCAATTTAGTGCCATCAAACCGCCGACAGCACCACCTGCAACAGTATAGCCAACATCTTGAGCGACAATTTTAGCACCTTGAGTTACCGGATGAAGTTTTGTTGTCATTGTTCCTTCTATTGGAATTTCGCGCCCATCAGGAGTGACTAAATAGTCAAAAGACAAATCCATTGTAGCCTCTTTACCCATTCTCCCAGGAGCCGTTGTGTTTGTAAGTTTTCCGTGTGCAAGTGTTCCTTTTGGAATGATTACACCTTTGTTGCTATAAACATCATCCGTAACTTCTGCGAAAAACTCATCACCTTCAATAGAAATGGATGAATCCAAAACCTGTGAAACCGTCATGTTTATTATCTCTTTGCGGTTAAGGGTTTCGATTTTGCCTGTAAAAATGTCACTTTGGTCATTTTTGTATTGTCCTGTTTCAGAAACAGTACCTTTTAAAGGCTCATCGGCAGTAACCATTAGCGCATTAGAAAATATCATTGTAAACATAATTATAAAGCTCAGGATTTTCTTCATAGTTTTATTATACACTCCGATTTTGAGGTATTTCAAATTAATCTTGTTGGTGTTCGACTTCTTGTGCCATTTCTTCAATGAAATTGTTGATTGGAGCAGGTTCAAAACTAGAACAAGAGTTCCAAATCAATGTCGGACGAGGTTCATTTAACAATGGACTAGGAAATTCGTTGTGACATTCTCCTTTTAGCATATTTGTAGAACCGTCAACGCGAGAGGTGAAGTTTTTACAGCAACTGCAAATTTTTAGAGTCAAGCCATAATCTTCCATCTTGGATTTCAATTGTTGTAAAGCATCAATCATTCTAAGATGAGCTGATGTTGTATACTTTTTATTTTTATAAATAAATCTGATTTTTGACAATCCGCTTTCTGTTGAAATGAATTCTAATTTACAACCTCTGTCACCGTGTTTGGTTTGCACCATAACATCAATTGCAAGTTTATCAACTTCTTTGTCTGTGTTTGCACCGAGTTTTTTCAATAAAACTCTCACAGGTGGGAAGTTTTTGATAATATGGCAAATTGAATAAATCGGATACAACATCAAAAGGCTGATTTCTTTCATATTCAATTTTGCATTAATTAAACTTATTCCAAACACTGCCATAAGTAGGATTGCAGAGAAAATAACCATGTTGCATTTTACAATAAATTGACAATGGTAAGAATATGCAATCAAAATGGCATAAGCTGCAATTAACATCCAGCAATTCGGATTCAATAAAGAACAAACATGCTCAATGAATGGAAAATTAATTGATTTGATGTTTTTAAAATTGTTTTTCAATAAATTGAATCTTTTTGTTAATCTCGGTTTTTTGAATGTGCAATCCTGACCTAAGATGTAAGATTGAATATTCGGATTATAAACGCATTTGTGTCCGGTTTGAGATAACAACAAACTAAATTCAAGTTCGCTATTGATATCTTTAAAATTAATACCTTCAGTCTCATCAAGAACAGATTTTTTTATGATAAATAATCCTGAATCGACTTGTGTAGCTAATCCTAACAAGGTTCTTGACTGTTTGAAGAAATTTGCAAGATATTTTTTATGAACCGCTTTGATTTGGTCAACGATATCCAAATTATCTCTGCTGATATTGAGTTCACCTGTTACTGCATCAGCCTTATTTAGAGCGGCATTTGCAAGGGTCAAAAAGTCTGCATCAATTTTTCGGATTCCGTCAATAAATACATAAGCATCAATTGAGTCATCTTTTTTCAATTCTTCTAAAAGCATAGAAATTGATTGATTTTTGCCCAAAGTTCCAACATCTTGGATATTTAAAACATGTACAAAGTTGTCATTTTCAAACAACTTGTCAGAACCGTCATTGCAGTCATCAAGAATTGCATATACTTTGAAATCTGCTAGCGGATAATCCTGCATTTTGATTTGTTCAACCAAGTGTTCAAGACATTCTTTATGGTTGTGGCTATAAATAATAACCGCAAAATTCCTTTTTACATCATCAAACTTTGAATATTTTCTTTCGATAGAAAAAGGTCTGTCCTTTAGGTTACGCATAGCCAAAACGAACAGGTAAATTGTATAAATAATCAAGTATAAATAAATAATGTATAAAATTAGTTCCATAAAAAATCCTCTTGTTTACTAAATTTTAGTAAAAACCTGATAAAATTTCAAATCATTACAAATCAATTGTAATTGCGCCTTGACGAAAGATTCTCAACTCGTTATTCATAACGCCGACTACAGTTGATTCTAAGCCTTGCGCGTGACATCCGTAATCTTCTATAATCAGGTCTGCTAGTCCTGTCATATTTTCAACCGCTTGTTCATAAGTCTTAGCGGAAGGTTGATGAGACAAGTTTGCGCTTGTTGTTGCAAGTACGTGATTAGGGATGATTTCGCAAATCTCTTTGAATACCTCATTATTTGGAATCCTTATTCCGACGGTTGGCATATTTGATGTGATATAGTCAGGAGTTTTGTCGCTTTTGTCGGTCACGATAGTCAATGCCCCCGGAAAATACTTTTTGATAAGTTGTTGACCAACTTTTGGGATAGGTTTTACGTAATCAAGCAGGTTGTAAATTTCGTTAGACATTAAAATCAACGGTTTTTGAGCTTCTCTTTTTTTGATTTCATAAATCTTTTTAACAGCTTTTTCATTGTCAGGCAAACAGCCTAATCCCCAAACTGTGTCTGTTACGTAGGCGATTACACCGCCGTTAGTTAGTGTGTTTATTATTTCTTCTTTGTTTTTTAACATAATTTATCCTCGTAAATATTTTATCATAGAATAAAATTTGGGTTGACTTTTTTAGAAACATCATTATTATAAGGGTAGGTAGAAAGACTAAAAAAGGATTTATATTATGGCATCAGGTGCATCAATTATTTCAAATATTTCATCAAATTTGACAAATACATATTCTTATCTTGCATCACTTTATCCGCAAGATGGAGTTACTTACAAAAATATTACGGCAGCAAGAAACGATACTTCAAACTATTTGACACTGAATCAATCTTTTGCAGCTTATTTGCAGAACAATTTTTCAACCTTGGATAAAGATGGTGATGGTGTAATCAGTGCAAAAGAGATGAGCAATTTGACAAATACGATTTCTCAATCAGGCGTTTCTCGTTCTGAGTTGACCCAACTTGCAGCATCAGGTGCTTATTCAACCGATATGGTTAATAAAATTTTGGAAAACTTTGATGAGATGGACACAAATCACGACGGACGTGTCACAAGTGCAGAGATTTCCGCATTTTCTTATTCTTGCAACAAACAAGAAAAGTTAGATGAAGAAAATTACAAAAAAGCTACTCAAACCTCTGTATTTTATAGTGATGATTCATCATCAGATGTTTCAAGTTATAGTATTTTGAGTTATAGATACAAAAACTACAACAATTCATCTTCAAAGTAAAAGGATGTTTAACTATGTCGTTTTGTAAGCTTAGAAAATTTGTGTGAAGTGTGAGCACAAAATTTTCTTGCTATTCAGAATCTATCAATGTTGATTTTAGTCATGCTGAACTTGTTTCAGCATCTCAAATAAAACATATTAGTCTTATGTGAAATTTGTAATATTTGA